>JASJDI010000004.1 GCA_030065155.1 Xenococcaceae cyanobacterium MO_188.B29 | reverse complement strand
GTTTTAGTTGATACTCCTAAGAGTTCTGCTGCTTCTTTTACTCCAATCAAATTAGACATAAACTCATATTACCATCTTTTATGTCTAACTATGTTCAATATTGTCTAATTATTTTAATTCAGTTCTTAACCCTTTCTAGGTCAAATAATGCTCCTGGTAGTAACTGGTGGACATTTTCATAAGGAACATCGTCGATAAAAAAACTAATGCTGTCTCTAGTTAAAAAGCCAGCGTTACCCAGACCGCGAATAGTTTGGATATTAAAAGCGCGATCGCCTACCGTAGTAAAAAAGTTAGGGGTATTTGCTGCTACATCCCGAAATGAATCTATCCTTGCATCTTCGATTTCTTGTTGAGAGAAGGTAGTGATACTAATAGGCACATCCTGTAACCTTTCAGGCTGTTTCTGAGCCGTAACAATAATATCAATTACTTCGTCTGGTGTTTCTGTATCTGCTACTGGTATGGGTGGTGTTGCACTAATCGTTAGCCCTTGAGGGGTTTGTACTGTTTCTCCTGTTGGCGTTCCTTCAAGACCAGTTACCACAACTCGAATATTATTTTCTCCCAAAGCAGTTACCGTAACAGAAGCTATGCCATCGGCAGGATTATCTCGCACCAATTCCCGCTCTTGCCAATCAAGTTGAGCATTAGGAATATCGATAATTAGATTATTGTCTTCTATCGAAGTAATCCCCTGTAGTTGTTTATCATTAGTAGTAGTTAGGATGATTTCAACTCCCTCCATTGTCGATCGCACTTCAATCTCTGCTACGATCGCAGGGTAATTATTTAACTGAGACAGCCATTCTTCAACTGTAATTGCAGGTAAATCAGAGAGTATTTTAGTTTCGGGTACCTCAGCTTGAGCAGGCAACTGCCCGAATAGCGATAACATCAATAAGTCTAAAATAATACTGTTTCCTAATTGCTGTTTCACTCTGTGCTTTCCATATCTTTAAACTGATAACAAGGGCAGAATATGCTTGACAGCCTACCCTACTGTTTAAATAACAACTTAGAAACTATCATTTACCCATACTGGAAGCAAAAGACGAGCTGTCGTACATTATTAATAATTTTTATCTTGATGTTGTTATTCTGACTCTACCTGGGTTTTGGCTTTCTCCTCACGTTGCCGTTCTCTTTCTAATTCTGCTTGTCTTTCTCGCTCTTTCTTTTCCCGACGTGCTTGGCGTTCAAAGTCTGAGCCAGCAACGGTAAAACTAATATTAATCCGTACTGTAGCGCGATCGCGATCGATAGAACTAAACTTCATACGCCGTGCAGCTTGCAAAGCTTCTTGCTCCAATTGAGGATTATCGTTAGAGCGGGCAATCTTAGCATCAATAACTCTACCCTCACTATCGATCGTAAGTTGAATTCCCGCACTACCTTCTGCTTACTGACATTTAGCCTTCATCTTTATCGAATTATAGATGCTAATAAACTAAAAGAGTGCCCGCATTTCTCACAAAGAGTGCGATCGCCATTACTGAAAACCTTATCTAAGATAATTTCTTTCCAAGAGAATATATTTGGAGTAAAAAGTGAATAGTTTTTATAAACAGTTTTTGATTAGAGACTGGCAAGAAAAAGACCGTAATTTCACTGTTGCAGTTATTCGAGACGTATTGCAAGAATATAGTCTGCCATGGCAACCAGAAAACGCGGATCGAGACGTTTTAGAAATAGAAAATGCTTATTTAAAGAGAGGTGGTGAATTTTGGGTAGTAGAACAAGAAAATAAGCTAGTGGGAACTGCTGCTTACTATCCGATCGACCGAGGAGAAAAAGCAGTAGAAATACGTAAAATGTACTTGCTTCCTAATGTTAGAAGATTAGGTTTAGGTCAATATTTATTGCAACAATTAGAAACAAAAATTGCTACTCAAGGATTCACAGAAGTCTGGATTGAGACAGCCTCTGTCTTAAAGGGTGCAATCAAACTGTACGAAAAAAATGGCTATCAACCTACTACTGGAGTAGAAACCGATCGATGTGACCTTGTTTATGTCAAAAGATTATCTGTAGATAACTAAAGATGAAAATTCTGAGAACTTACAGTAATCTCTGACCGTTGGTCAATAAATATTATATGAATAATGTTAAATCTCAACTGAGATTAAAAAAAAATAGAATAAAACTATATTTAGATATTGATTGTTTAAAAGTACAACCAGAGTTAATTTCTCTAACATCTATTATGAGCAGCTATCAAAAGCACCATCTAGCCCGCGAATTTCAAAAACAAGTATCCATTTTAAGCATCACAATTGCTACGTTTTGGATTCTGGAATTGAGTGATTTTTTTGTTTTTAAAGGTGCATTAGACAATTTAGGCATTATTCCTCGTCAAGTAGTTGGACTTCGGGGTTTGCTCTTTGCTCCTTTTCTGCACGGTGGATTTCCCCACTTACTTGCTAATACCATCCCTTTTCTGACTCTTGGTTGGTTAACTATGATTCAAGAAACCAGCGACTTTTACATTGTTTCGCTCTTAACTATGATAGTAGGTGGACTAGGAGTATGGGGTTTTGGTGCTACTGGTTCAGTGCATATTGGCGCAAGTATCTTAATTTTTGGTTATTTAGGTTTTCTTTTGCTTAGAGGTTACTTCCAGAAAAATTTGCCCTCTATCCTTTTATCAGTAATTGTGTTCTTCTTCTATGGTGGTTTGGTTTGGGGTGTTTTACCCTCCCAATCAGGAATCTCTTGGGAAGGACATTTATTTGGTTTTCTGGGAGGGATAATTGCTGCCTGGATGATTGCTAAAGAAAAGAAATTCTATCAAAAATAGCTCCTAAACTTTATTTCTATCGGTTAAGATTTCATAGCCATTTTCTGTAACTAATACGGTATGTTCAAATTGTGCTGATAAAGAATTATCTACTGTAACTACTGTCCAGCGATCGCGCAAAGTTCTTGTATGTTTTGAACCTACATTGAGAATTGGTTCGATCGCTAGAGTCATTCCTGCTTTTAGTTTGGTGTTCGGTATTTGTTGGGTACGAAAATTAAATACAGGTGGCTCTTCATGGAGATTTTTACCTACGCCATGCCCAGTATAGTTTTCAACTACGCTGTAACCATGCTTCTTAACATGATCTTCGATCGCTCCAGCAATATCAAGTAAATAATTACCATCTTTTACCTGTTCAATTCCTTGATATAAAGCTTCTTCTGCTACTTGAATTAATTTGGCTGCATGCTTGGATACTTTGCCTACAGGAATAGTAATGCAGGAGTCTCCATGAAAACCTTGATAGTATGCACCCGTATCTACTTTAAGTACATCTCCTTGGCGTAGCACCTTTTTAGTGTTGGGGATGCCATGTACTACTTCTTGGTTGACAGAGGCACAAATAGAAGCAGGAAAACCATAATAGCCTTTAAAACTAGGAGTTGCTCCCATTTGGCGAATTTTATCTTCAGCATAAGCATCTAACTCTGCGGTAGTCATTCCTGGCTTCACCATAGATTCAATTTCTTTTAAGACTGTAGCCACAATCTTGGCAGACTCTCGCATCTTGGCTATTTCTGGAGATGATTTGATATGAATGCGACGACTAGTTGTCTGAAGGGGTGGTAGTCCTTTAGTTGTATTTTTTGCTTGGGTAGTAGTTTTAGGAGAAAATAATTTGGAAATAATATTCATGAAGTTAATCTAAGCCAACTCACATTATGTAAACAGTTCTGTTAAAGTTATTTGAGTTTACTATATTTTTGTCGCTCCATTCATGTCTAACTTTCTCGTTTGTAACAGGATAGAAGTAGTGTGACTTAGGCAAAATCGAGAAGTTAGGAGTTTGAATATGCACACTTTAAGGCGATCGACTACTATCAGTTTTTTAAGTTTAGGAATAGCCCTTTTCGCTTCTCCTGCACTAGCTGCTATTCTAACTAGACAAGATTTTAGTGGTAATTTTACTTTATTAGATTCTATAAGCATTGCAGATCCTTTTCCTGAATCTACAGACTATTCAGGATTTGTAACTTATGACGAAAACAACAGTTTAGTGGATTGGGCTATTGACGTTGAAGAGCTAAATTTATCATGAGGTACGCAGTTGGGAAACTTCGTGGCTTTAGCCCGAAGAGGAACAACAGAAAACCACTTTAGTGGTTAGTAAAATATTTGATTCAAGACTCAATTCACTATATAATCTCTACATAGTGAATTGATAGATATGTACGCCACTCAAAAAAACCAACTCAGAAGACTTAGCAAGCAGGAATTTGATGCTCTGTCTGCATTGTGTCGCTTGAGCAAGAATCTTTTTAATGTGGCACTGTACGAGTGCAGACAATATTTCTTTGCTGAAAGAAAGCGTCTGACCTACGAATCTAACTACCATATCTGTAAGTCCAATGAGAATTATCAGTGGCTTAATACAGACATTGCTCAACAAACAATGAAGGTAGTAGATAGGAGTATGCGGTCTTTCTTGGGATTGCTTAAAGCTATATCTATTGGACGTTGTGACCAAAAACCACAACTTCCTAAGTACTTGCCCAAAGAGGGATATTTCCCTTTGATTATTCCGAGAATCAGACTGAAAGACGGAATATTTGCTATTCCTATGTCTCGCGAGTTTAAAAAAGAATATGGAGAAGTTAAAATCCAACTGCCAGAAAGGCTTAAAGACAAGGAACTTAAGGAGGTACGAATACATCCCAAATACTCGGCTCGATGGTTTGAGATTGAGTATATATATGTTGATGAGAAAGTAGAAACATCTGTCGATCCTAGTAAGGCTATTGCTTTGGATTTGGGAGTTGATAATTTGTGTGCTTGTATCGATACTGATGGGCATCAATTTTTGATTGATGGAAAACGAATTAAAAGCATTAATCGTTGGTACAACAAACAGAACGCTTATCTTCAGTCTCTCAAGGATAGGCAAAGCATAAAGTCTTTTACAACTAGACAAGCAAGACTCTACCAATGGCGTAATAACTGCGTTCGAGATTATTTGAATAAGGCAGCAAAAATAATAATTGACCATTGCCGAACACATCAAATAGGTAAGTTGATAGTTGGTTATAACCCAGGTATTAAACAAGAGATTAATATTGGACGCACTAATAATCAGAACTTCGTTCAGATACCTTTTTGGCAGTTGAGACGAAAGCTTGAAGCACTCTGTTCTCGATATGGAATTGAATACTTGGAGCAAGAAGAGAGCTATACCTCGAAAGCCAGTTTTTACGACCGAGACGAGATACCTGTATACAATGCTGACAATCCCAGTAAACATAAGTTCTCTGGTAGAAGAATAAAACGTGGATTGTACAGAACTAAGGATAAACATTTAGTATCTAGCGATATTAATGGTAGTGCCAATATTTTGGCTAAATGTATGCACAGACTCAGTTTTGAGCGAGTGAGTAGCGGGTTTTTGGCTAACCCTTTAAGGATTTTTATCTCTTAAGAATCTCCGTCACTTTTAGTGCGGAGAGTGTCAATAAATCCAGATTCTAATAATTTTGGTACACCAGATGTAACTTTTGACCTATCTTCTGAATTTGATTGGGATTTAAGGATAGATTTTGGTATAGCTGCTGATGCACCTCTGTACACGATAGAACGAGACTCTACAGAAATTAACTTTGTTGCGAATCTTGGACTGACAGGTGCTGCTACTTATGTCGATTCTGCTGCTAGCATTGACGTTACTTCTACTAACACGACTGTACCCGAACCTTCCACTATCTTTGCTTCCTTAGCATTTTTAGCAACAATGACGATGCTAAAAAAAGATCGACCAACATCGAATCCATCTGAATTTCATCTTTGTTAAAATTTACATAAATATGAGTAAAATTAACAATTTGAAAAACATATTTATATTTGGTTACAATATGGTGAAAGCAAATATAAATAAAAATAAAGATAATATATGTTGTCTCAACCAATTAAACCGGAAGAAGAAAATAAGCTAAGAAATATCAGTTTTGAACAAAGCGAAACCATTGAACAGAGCCAAAAAATAGGATTTACTAGATATGCAGAAATCCTTAATGGTCGTCTAGCTATGATTGGGTTTATTGCACTCTTAGCGATCGCTGTTCTCAACAAACACGGTATTATTACTTCAGTTATTAACTCGTAACTACATTAAATCTAGCCATCTAGAAAATCACTCAAGACTTCATCTGGTTCATCGAAGGGGTCTTTTTTTTTGTCCTTGCTAGAGCTATGTTCAGGTTCAAGAAAATCCCATAAAATTTCATCTGGTTCATCATCAGGCATATTTTCCCAATCTGACTCACTAATGGGCTGATTTAGCTGCTTTTTCTGAGCTAAGATATCAAAATAATCAGACAATATTTGCACAAATGCCTCAGATTCAGTTACTTGATGAGACTTGGCAAAATCCAGAAGTCGATCGTAAAGTGCTTCAGGAAGAGAAGTTACAACTTGTTTCATATTCATACAAGTGTTACTTAAGTATTAAGTGAAAATTAACTCCTTTACAGGATAGCGCGGGCTGTCGAAAGTTGCGCTCTTGATACTTAAATTGGATAAATTAAATGTAATATTGCTCAGGGACTTGTCTGGAAATTATACACGGGAGTTACCCCAAGAGCTAACTTCGTACTTATGTTGAGATAACACTATCCCTGTAATGGCGGAGAATAAAATCCAACCCATAGTATTAATCCTTAAGTCAAAAATAGTAACGTCTAGCAAATTAAAGAGAATAAAGCTAGTAAAAGCAATTATATAAGTGAAAAAGATTAAGCGATCGCCTAACAAATCACTAGATTCTAAGCCATCACTTTTACTAAGATCATTACTTCGGCTAACTAACAAAATACTTTGCATCATCACCCAGCCTACTATAACCGCTAAAATTAGCATACCAACAACACCTGTTTCGGTAGTTAACATCAAAAATAGACTATGGGGATGTCCAAACCAGACATTCATTTTTGCTTGATATAAAGGAGTGAAATTTCGCAAACCCCAACCAGTAAAAGGGCGTTGCTGAATCAAATCTAGACAAAATTGCCATTGAGTGATGCGTAAAGTTTCTACAGGACGGATATAAATCTCATCAGCTAATCTCGCCCAGAAATAAGCGGGAACAATCTTCCGTAACCATGGTTGTCCCCAAGAAGGGCCAAAAGATGCCCAACCGATAGCAGTAGCAGCAGCAATCACAGCATAGACAAGCCACCGCCACCCCAAATATAAAGCAAAAGCAAGAGAACTAACAAGAGCAATTCCCCAAGCATTACGAGAACTGATTAAAATTAGAGCGATCGCGCTACTAACTACAATTACAATTAAAAATAATAAAATCCAGACTTTTTGTTTATCTTTACTTAAATACCAATTCTGATAAGTTGCGATCGATAATCCTAATCCCAAGTTTAAAACCAGTAAGAGATATATAGCCAGAAAATTAGTGTAGATAAATACCGAAGACATTCTGCCTGGGGGTACTCCTTGGGGAATCAATTCCCAACCCAGAATATTAGGAATTGACCAATTAGCATACATTTGACCAATACCCAGAATTATAATGGGCAAGGATGGTATTATTAGCAGCCAAGCTAACCTTCGTAGCTGAGATGGTTGCTTAAACAAAATACTGAGGGCAGCAAACAAAAAGAAAAAGGGCAATAAATTAGCTAATCCTAACCAAGATTCTACTGGTTCATAAGCTAAGCCAGAAATAACTATTAACCACAAAGCAAAAACTGCCAGTCCCCAGTTAAGAGGATTATTAATTATCTGATGATACCGATTTAGCCAAATGCTAACTAAAACAATAACTAAGCCAATTACTCCGACAAGAGGAATAATCGGTAAAATTAAAACACTTATTTGAAAACATTGCCAAGTCCAATGATTAGATGGATTAGGAACTGAAGATAGAGGCTCAATAATAACTTTTATTCTCCTGATATAACTACGGTAGGGACGTTCCATGGAACGTCCCTACCTGATAATTGATAACTGTTAATTGTTAACTAATTAATAAGCTGGAGCCCAATATTCACCACGAGTAAGACGAATTTGAGCTAAGGTAAAAATAGTAGGAATAATCCGACTGTAATTAGTAGAAATTGCTTTCCAACCCAAATCGGCAACGAAATAACCCCACATCATTGGACCTAATAAACTGAATACAGTTCTTACTGTGCCATAACGGGCTAAAGCAGAGGTCATACCTCTTTTCGCTGTTTGTAATACTAATTTGTTTTGTATACTAGTTGCTGCTGCTACACTACCTTGAACCACAACCGTTTTTGCTGCCTGATAACTAGCAAAGTGCATAGCAAACTGTCGAGCAATATGTTTCAGTAGCCATCGTTTAAGAAGAGAACTGATTGCAACTATGCTACTATCTTTAAGGAAAATATTTAAGGGATTGTGTTGTAATTGTACTGGTAAAGGTTCAGGAAGATTTGATTGAGAAAGAGATTGTTTGATTTTTGCCGTTAAAGACCGCTTTTCTCTTCTAGGTAAACGTTTAAAAGCTTTATCTACCAAATGTAAAAATATTTCTGCTTCAATATCTGTAGTACTCATTTGCTGAGAGTAGGGGATTTTCAGATAACGGCAGACTTGAATTACTATATCTCGATAGCTAACTTCTTGAGTACGCCCCTTAAGTACAGTCATTCCGTCAGCAGCCAAGTAACGAAATCTCTTTTCTAGAGAATCTAGCCATGTTTGCCAATCTTGACTCTGAACATCTATCGGTTCTGGGGTTTGCCAATAATCTAGGGGATTAAAACGACGACAGAATAAAACTTGCGTTATTTGCTGTAGTTCTTCTTCTGTTGCCAATTCTAATGCAGTTCTTAGTTCATCCAATTTATTATCCTCCAACACTTTGGCGGAAGCTAATTTTGCAAAATGATATATCTTATAATAGAGAAACTATCATATTTATAGTCTAAATAGCAGTAATCTAGATTTACTTTCTGAGCAAATCTCAATCTTTTTAGTTAAAAATTCTGGGCTAATCCCAATCCACATACAATTCCCAATCCAATTGTCACCAAAAAATTAATTGTTGTTCTCTGCATACTAAAGCCTTGAAATTGTAAGTAGTTAGCTAAAAAATAGGCAAAAGTTATAGCTTGTATTAAAACAATCGCGCAGCAAATAGCGATCGCTTCTTGGATACCTAAAATTAAACCAGCTACAATTACTACAAAAGTAGGAATAGCAACAACTATAGCAGTTATATTTCTTTTGCTGGCAATTTCTTCGCTGCTATTACTTATAACTATTACACCCATCTCAATTATGGTTATCACGATCGCGCCCATAATAGCAATAACTAGATTGAATAAAGAAAGCTCTACTTTATGAGCAGTAATACCTATCGCCAATATAGAAGCAGTAGATAAGCCAAACATCGCCATTCTACCAACGACAGAAAAATTTAAATTCCAGGATTGTTTTGCCAGTAAAGAAAACCAAGAAGTATTAGTGGTTAATTCTGGGGTTAAATCAATCGAATCTAAAGATTTTAAAGCTTCTGTAGCATTTTTAAATCGATCGCGTAATTTTGGCTGTACCATTTTGGTTAGCCAGCGAATAAATTTAGGGTTGAGATGAGACAACAAAGGTTTAAATTTTAATTGGTAGGGATTATCTGGGGTTACGAATTGCTGAAGATCTAGAGCAGTTTTACCGGTTAATAAACAGATAATAGTTACTCCCAGACTATATAAATCTGTAGCTGTATTCGGTGCGATGGCTTGTTCGGGAGGGATAAAACCAGGTGTACCTTTCAAGACACTACTAACAGCAGTTTCTTGGTTACTATGACTAGCCAAACCAAAATCAACTACGTATACATTCAGGCGATCGTCTACCAAGATATTGGCTGGTTTAAGGTCACAATGAATTATGGGTGGAGTTTGTTGTTGCAAATAAACTAAGATTTCCAGAATTTTAGTAATAATTATTTTGATTTGGTCTAAAGTTAAATCTTGTTTAGCTTGAAGAGATACAGTATCTTTATATTCTTGAACTAAGCAAAAACCATTATCAGTTTCTAGACTATCCAGATAACGGGGAATTCCCGGATGATCTAGCTGTTGTAATAGCTTAATTTCTCTCTCGTAAGCCTTATATCCAGACCAACTAGAACCCACGGTAGCAAAACAAAACTGTTTAATTACTACTAATTTTTCTGTTGAGAGTTCGATCGCTTTCCAGGTAATTCTGCCCCCTTCACGATTTCGTCCTAATTCTTCCCTAATTTGGTATCCATATTCAGTAAAATCAGGAATATCTTGCATAATATTTTCTCTATCAATAATTACTTTTGTCGCAAGTAACTTAGTAAGACCAATTAAATTATGGTCGTAGACGATAACCTATACCCCTAACTGTCTCAATTAAATTGTTGCCCAGCTTTTTCCGTAAATGACCAATATAAACGTCAACTATATTAGAGCCAGGATCGTAATCATATCCCCAAATGTGATCGAGTAGCTGCTGTCTGCTCATTACCTGCATGGGATGACGCGCAAGAGTTTCTGCTAAGATAAACTCTCTTGCTGAAAGCTCTATTTCTTTTTCTCCCAGCCAAATCTGGCGTGTTAATAAATTTAGAGTAATATCACCGATTTGCAGCTTATTGTCTACCTTAACAGTTGGTTGATTAACTTTACGTAATTGCACTCTAATTCTTGCCAGCAATTCTTCAAAACGAAAAGGCTTGGTAATATAATCGTCTGCTCCTTTTTCCAATCCTGATATTTTATCGTTCAATCCGTCCCGTGCTGTTAGTACAATTATTGGTAGCGTTTCACCACATCCGCGTATTTCCCTGATTACTTCCATTCCGTCCATATCAGGAAGTCCTAAATCAAGAATTAAAAGCTCAAAATTTTTACTACTGGCTATATTAATAACTTCCCGTCCGTGTCTAACGACAAGAGTTGTGTATCTTTGTGCCTGTAGTCCTGCTTCGATAAACTCCGCGACGCGGGGATTGTCTTCGGCGATTAGAATTCGGTTCATCCACTGCCTCCTGAGAACTCGGAAATACAATTGTAAAAGTAGACCCCATACCCAGGGATGAGTCCAATTCAACCCAACCATTGTGTGCGGTGACAATAGCTTCTACAATGGATAATCCTAAACCCGCTCCTTCTTCAGAAGAATAGCGATCCCCATCACTAGCACGAGCAAAGCGATCAAAAATTCGTTCTTGGTCTTCGGTCGCAATACCCTCTCCAGTATCACTTACCCACAAGTAAGCATAATCATCCCGCACTGCCGAGCCTAAAGTAATAGTATCATTTTCTTGGGTGTGCCTGACAGCGTTTTGGAGCAGATTCATAACTGCTTGAGTTAAACGTCCCTTATCGATCGCCACTGGACTTAAACCTTTTGATTCTAGTTGCCAGTTCCTTTTTGCTAAAGCTTGGGACTTAAAATACAATTCTTCTGTAAACCAGTCTAACTCTTCTAGCTTGATACATAAAAAGTTGGGTTGTTCGGCTTTAGCAATCAGCAGCAGGTCATTAACTAAGCGGTTCATCCGACTCAGTTCATCGGTGACTAGATCGATCGTTTCAGACTGCTTTTCAGGTCGGTACTTGAGGATTTCTAAATGACCTTGAATAACTGTAATTGGTGTTCTTAATTCATGTCCTGCATCTTTGAGAAACTCTTGCTGGCTCTCAAAAGCTGAGCTTAGGCGATTTAGCATAGCATTGAAAGTAGCACTTAGTTCGGCAATTTCATCGTTTCCTACCACTGTAATGCGCCTTGACATATCGGTTTGCGTAATCACACGAGCCGTTTCTGTGACTTGACGTAAGGGATATAAGACTCTTCCTGCTGTTACCCAGGCGATCGCAAAAAAGAGGATGGAAACAACAGTGGCTACCTTAATTACCAAAATAACTGTTTCGGTTCCCGTTTGATAATCTGACCTGGCATCACGAAGAGCAATTACAACTCCCTCAACACCATTAATTTCAATTGGTTTAGCCACATAATAGATCTGTCTATCAAAGACAGCCAACTCTCCATGGGTTAAGCTAGGAACTTTTGCCCATTCTTCAAGCAAAGTGGAATTGTGGGCGATCTCCTTTAGTAATGGCAATTGACTATCATTAAAAATTTTCCCGTTTATCAGTGCCAAGATATATTTATCTCTAGCAGGAACGTGAAGGGGTAAAACTTTGTTAATAATAGCCTCTGGCTGTGCAGACTGGTTGTTAACAAGCTGCTGTTCAACTAAGCGATCGAATTTACCAACCTCTGCTACTAAAACTTCTTGAGTTCGACTTTTTAAAATATTACAGAAAATATGATGAGTTACCACTACTGAAACCAAGACAGTACAAGTGGTAAGCAAAAAATACCAAGCTAAAATACGAAAGCGGACACTAGAAAAAATTCGCCGTTTAGAAAATCTTGATGTGTTTTGGATTGACTCTTTTTTTTTGCGACCCGAAAAAATATGTACTTTCATTTTATTTTTTTTATATTTCATTCCTAGATTCAGCAACGCCAAAAACCTGAATTAATTAGGAAACAGATGTGAGCCATGATTGAACGACCGCTTGATTTTGTTCCATCCATTGGGTTGCAGCTTCACGAGGAGATAAACCCTCGACATTAGTAAGGTAATCCATTGCGGTCACAGCATCGACTCCCAAAGAGATACGGTTTAGGGTTTCTAGAGTGTTACTAGGGATGCGATCGCTGAAGGCTTGAGTAACTAATAAAGAGCAGCGATCGGGAGAGGGAAATACACCCAAAGAGTCATCTAAACGTCGAATCTCAAATGCTTGGTTGAGATATTGCGGTTGCCATAAAGGAATAATTACCCCATTTTCTGCTTCCACTCCTTGCTCAAAAGCACCCACCCATTCCTGTTCCGTGCCAGTGCGAAACTCATAGCCAGCAGCTTCTAGATTGTAGCGAGACATAACTTCTTGTGAAAGACGAGTAATACCTGCTCCTGGACCAATTCCTTGAATAACTTTATTCATACTAGCAGCAACTTCAGGGCGGGCAAGATCGGCAATGGATTGAATATCTTCGGGTAAATAGTCGGGTACACCCCAGAAAAAGCGTGCATCGTCATAAAGCGGTTCTAGTGTAGTCGCTTGTATGCCATATTCTGCAAACAAAGGTCCATGTCCAGTGGGAAGCCAAACGGCCACCAGCATATCTAAATCTCCTTGACCTAAGACAGGGAAAATCTCAGCATGAGGTCCTTCTATTATTTCCACTTGATGACCCAAGGATTCTAAAACATTTTGTACTACCCCACCGACAACTCGATAAAAAGACAACCCTACAACACCCATGCGAACTGTAGAATTGTTGGCAGCTTTTAGTAATGAAGTGGGTTTTGCGATCGCTCTTAGCGTCTTTCTTCCTGGTAAGTCTACGCTGAAAGCAGCCGAGGCACTAGCTAGGGCAGCGAATTTGAAAAATTGACGGCGACTGGATAAAGGGGGAAAATTAGGAAAATTTAGCTGTGAATTGTTTTTATTGAAGTTACTCATGGTTAATCCTTTGCTAAAATTGCTTGTGATTAAGAGATAGTTTGTCAAAAAATAATTAAGTTGATAATTTTATTAAATCTAAATTAAAGCGATCGCTTGGGGGATAATCTGTATTAGCTTGATTTAATCCGTCGTTTAGTAATTCGTCGCCAAAACCCTTTCACTACTTTTCGCCGATCAAGGGCGTGCAAAATAATAAAAGCAAAGAAAGTATAAGCAAGCCAGAAATGAAGATTTCTACCTAGTTCAACCAAAGCACTATTTTGTGGAAATAGATCGGGCAAGGTTATTCCTAAAAAGCGCACGTTTTTGCTCTGAAAAGAGTTAGAGAAAAAGAAGCCACTAATAGGAACAGCCCACATAAATAGATAAAGAGAAGTATGTAGAGCAAATTTTTGCATCCATTCAGGGCTATACTTAGGCAAACGCTTAGTATACTTCTTCCACCATACCCGCAACAGAGTCAAAATTCTCCAGGTTAATAATGCCATTGTCAGTACTCCCACAGTTTTATGAAAGTCATAAAGAGGGTTGCGGACAAAAAAATCTCTAGGTAAACGCGCCATAAAAGCTCCACCAACAAAAAGGATGATGTAGCAGTAAAACATCCACCAGTGAATAGACATTAAATGTTTAAAAGCCGAGTTTTTCTTCGGTTTGATAGCTCTTGAAGCTTGACTCATTGTTTTTCTTTACTGAAGTTGTCTTAGGGTAATACAACTTCAGTTTTATTTATGAATCTAAAGTAAGCATGAAACTTCTATGAAAGCTTTTTTAGACTTTTCCAATTAATTCTGAGCTACTGAAAGCCAAAGGTCTGTCTCTTAAACTTGGTTTAAGAGTTTGTAAGCTCCACCACACCTAATTAACAAGCCGAAGGTGAGTTAATAGGTGACGGGTAGTTTATGCCATATACTCAGATGCCACAATCATTGAACCAATACCTTCATTAGTGAAGATTTCTAATAGCAAAGCATGGGGAATACGACCATCAATAATGTGCGCTGCTTTGACTCCTTGAGCCAGCGATCGAACACAACAACTAACTTTAGGTATCATACCTCCAGATACTACTCCTTTTTCAACTAATCCTCTTGCTGTTTTAATGTCTAATTTGGTTAGTAACGTAGCAGGATTGGTATAGTCTTCTAAAATTCCTGGGGTATCAGTCAGTAAAATCAGTTTTTCTGCATCTAAAGCAGCAGCTATTTCTCCCGCTACCGTATCAGCGTTAATATTATGAGCTTGTCCTTTTTCATCGGCTGCAACACTAGAAATTACTGGTACATAGCCATTATTGACTAAGGACTGAATCAAACGAGGATCGACACTGGCAACTTCCCCTACAAAACCAATACCCTCTTTGCCTACATGACGAGCCGTAATTAGATTACCGTCTTTCCCGCATAACCCCACAGCAGACGCACCAGCTTGATTAATTAAGGATACTAATTCTTTATTAACCCGACCAACTAAAACCATTTCTACTACATCCATGGTGGCAGCATTAGTTACTCGCAAACCATCTTTGAATTGTGGTTCGATATTGAGTTTTCCCAACCAACTGTTAATTTCTGGTCCACCACCATGAACTAAGACAGGACGTACTCCTACAGAAGCAAGAAAGACCACATCACGAATTACTCTATCTTTCAAATTACTATCTTTCATGGCTGCACCACCATATTTGATTACAATAGTGCGATTAGCAAACTTTTGAATATAGGGTAAAGCTTCACTTAAAACGCGGACACGGGTAGCTTCTGTTTCTTTAATGTATTCGCTCTCGCTGACCATAGGGATTGTTGTTTAGAGTATGACTAAGAATTATCTATTTTAGAGTTAATAACGCTGGGAATTAGTTCGATAATTTGAGTTACTATATCCTCTGGATTTTGGTGATTGTCTATTTTAATATGTAAATCTGCTTGAGCATAAAGAGGACGACGAACTGACCATAAAGATTCTAAGTTAGAAGCCAGAGGTCTACTTTGGTCGGTGCTTAGACGCTCTTGAATTATTTTGAGGTCTGTATCTAACCAAATAATTAAACCTTGACGTAGATAGCTCCAATTCATTTGCCTTTGAATGATACCACCTCCAGTAGCGATCGCGCTTCTGATATAAGCAGATACCTCATTTAAAATTTTGCTTTCCAGATCCCGAAAATTTTCTTCTCCCTCTTCAGCAAAAATTTCAGTAATTTTTTTTCCTGCTACAGCTTCTATGGCTTCATCTGTGTCAAGAAAACGATAGCCTAATTTTTGGGCTAATATCTTACCAACAGTGGTCTTTCCTGTTCCCATCATGCCAATTAGATAAATATTAAGTCCTTGAAGCAAATCTTCCATCGTCGTTTTTTAGATTTAGATATCAGACCTTTAAATTATCAAATTTAGCTTCTTAAAGATATTTTAGTTTTCTTTACATTATTGGGTTTTCAATGTCAAGGGATATGGTCTTTGTATAAACAGTGATCTAGTTTACTGAAGATTTACAAAAGCTTCATTAAAATTAAATAGAGAAGTAAATTAGACGATAAAAATATTTGAAAATTAAAGATTGTTTACTTAATTAAGCAGATATTTATATTCCCAACATATTAATATTCAGTATTTATACTTACAAGGCGAAATTTTAAATGAAAGTAAAGTCAGTACAATTAATTAGAGAATTAGCGAAGCAAGCTTTAACAACTGGATATCTAACAATAGAAGCAGAAGAGAAATTACGGATTCTTCTCAGAGGAAAATATGAGATGGAAGATTTTGAAGCTTTTATAAAGCTGCAGCAAGCAGCAATGCTTGGTCTAGTCAGGCAAGAATCCAGAGAATTACTCCCCTCCTCTGAAAGTTAATTGTTATTGTTTAAATCCATTCCTCATCATCATCCTGTTTATTGTCAATCTGCTCATTATTAGTTGTACGTGTAGATGGATTGATTACCCGATAGTTGGCATCGTAAACTCGATCGACGTTCTGTTCTTTACTTTCATTAGCTGGACGAGATTTATAAGAATAAGTAGTATCAGAACTTTGAGTTTTTTGGGGATTGGGGGGGGAATTATAACTCGTCTTATCTTTAACCTGCCTATTTGTTGTGCGATCGCTAACTTTCTCTGGAATTGATTCTTCTAGATTCCAATCGTCATTACTATTATCATCTTCCCAATCCGATCGAGTGGTAACATTATCAGCAGATGTTGGATTTACTTTAGTTTTAGTCTCTACTGAAGATCGCTCAATAGGTCGAGTTGATGGGTTAGATGTTTTCGTCTCATTAAATTTTGTTTCTGTTTGAGAACTTCTCGATACATTGTTTCCTGAAACATAAGAAGTTGAAACAGAAGACTTACTTTTACTGGAGCTTTTGTTACTAAGATAATTAAGTGATTGCCAAATAAGACTAGTAATCACTCCAATTAAAGTAAAGATAAGCATCCAGATAGCTAGAGGTAGTTTGGGTGTTTGATAAAAACAAGACTGATTAACATCCGCACAAAGTAATTTGAGAGATAAAAGCTCTTGATTTTGCCACAAAAAAAGGCTTAAAAACACTAGAACTAATAATAGTAAAAATATTTTGAGGCGATTGAATGACATAATTTTTAGGGACTTACATTACTGATCCCAATTATAGAAAGAAATTATAACGGTTCTTATTTGAGTAAAGTGTACTCTGGTTTTTGTTAATGGTTGATGGTTGATTTTTACTCTCTACTCCCTACTCCCTCCTTATAGTGTTCTGTCAAGTAATTAGTTATAGGTAAAACTATTGCAATTGTCTTCCTTGTCTCCTTGTCTCCCTTGTCTTGCCTCAACCCATCAATTTAAAATTGACAGGCTAATAGGTAGATAAATTCTAATCAAAGGGATAGACATAAGCATACATACCTTCTTCTTTTAGACTAGCGACAAACTCTTCTGCTTGACTTTTTTGTTCAAAAGCTCCCAAATAAATAAATATGCCTTGAGGAAAGTTAACCAAAGAGACTTGTTGTACTTGAGCTTTCGCTAACTCCAAAGAGCGATCGCCTGCGTATTCAGTTAGTATGTAATAGTAATCCTCACTGTTGGATAGTAAAGGATGTGCAGCATAAGTAGGTATGTAGCCCTCATGCTCTTCAGTTATAGATTTTGTTGCTTCTGACTCTTTTGTTTCTGGTTCAGGAGGAGATATAGTACTCAAAGTACTTAAGTTAAGCTCGATAAATTCTTTAGCTGCTAAGTTAGCTCCTGTCGATAATTGTTCAGAAGATAGCGGTTTAGCTGCTTTTATCACCTCTTGACGATGCAGCAATACAAAGGTAGCAGAAACTAGATTTGCTACAAGGACAATTATCATAGAACTAATCGCCCAGGGATTAAGTAAAAGATTTCTTCCCTGGTTTTTTTCTGGCGTAGGAGATAATTGCTCTTCTAAAATACCATCCAGATAAAGTTTTGCCGGACTTAAATAGCCATTAGGATTCTTCTTGGGTGGATTAAATAGATTAATTTCATGCTCAGGAAAAGGTTGATGAATTAAGCTAGACTTTTTTTCGGACAGAGAATTCGATTGCTGAGACATAATTTCCCTTATCAATTTAATGATATCGATCGCCTTATAAGAGTGACGAGAATACTTGACGATCTAGCTTAACCTCTGCTTAAAAAAAATGATAAGTCCTTATCAAGCCAAGAATTGTTGAACAAATTGTTGAATTGTTTCGGCAAATTGAATTAATTGCTGCCAAACCTCCTCAAAGCCAATTCCTAAAAATATTTGTAAAATAAGAGCGATCGCAGCAATAGTTAGGGCAGTACCAAGACTAGCTTTGAGGACTTTAATTGACCAAGTAAAAATAAGCCAGGCAACTACAATCGCAGCAATGATAACAATTAAATCTACTGGCATAGACATCACTATAAGTACCTATAAAATCCTAAGATACCTTAGACAAAGCAAAAAAAAGGAGGAGAGATTTCTCCCTCCTCTGTGATTTATCTTGTGGTTTAGCTTCTGGATTTCCTTTGAGCTTCTTACGCAGCATTTTTTGTTGTTTTCTTAGTTGTCTTGCCCTAGCAGAGCCACCTTTTCCTTTATCGTTTCGTCCTCGACGGCGAGGGGATTCCCATCTTTTTAGTCTTTCTGCCAAGATTTATTTCCTTTTGTGAACTATTTATTATTTCTATTGTAGCTCACTCATAGAAAATATACGGTAATGACTTTTAAAGTTATTTTTTAACTGCTAATCCTTCTATCATCATTGCCGTAGCTAATTTGGCTAGTTTCTCTATAGATTTCATTTCAGATGATCGCAGTTGTCGATCGAGATATAACATCGATACTCCATGCACTAACGACCAACAAACATAAGCGAGTTCTCTTGTATCTCCTGAGCGAATTACTTCTGCTTGTTGTCCTTGGGCAATTGTCTCTATCAAAATAGTAAATGATTCTTCTGCTGCTTTCTCTAAACTAGGATATTTTTTATAATCAGAGAGGTACGCGCTATACATAACACGGTAATAAGCAGGATTAGATATTGCATATTCAATATATTTTACTCCTAGAGCTTTAATTCCTTCTTCTGGAGTTAGAGTATTATCTTCTAAAACTTGTTGCAACCATTGTCTTAGCTTGATAAAACCCATTTCGGCGATCGCAGCTAGTAAGCTTTCTTTATCAGCAAAGTGACGATAGGGGGCATTGTGAGATACTCCCAGACGACGAGCAATTCCCCGTAAAGATAAACTGCTGATGTCTTTGGTTTCGATCCAGATTTTCGCTTCTTCAATAATCCCATGACGTAAATCGCCATGATGATAGGAGTCTTTGGCTTTCATCATTTATTTATTAGATCTATGGGCAAAAGTCTTAATTAAACGATTAGGAAAGACCAAGAGGAAAAGGAAGAAATTCTCTCCCAACTCTTCCTTGTCTCCCCACTCTCCCCTGTCTTACCCTTCCCTTGAATTTATTTATACAAGAGGTTTATTATCCCATCTCTACTGAGATGTTGACAGTATCAACTTGTTTGCTAAGATGAATGTTGACAATAGCAACATATACCAGCGTGTAAATTGAAGGTCATGAAACAGGCATCTTATCAGATCGATTTACCAGAAAGCCCCGAAGCCGTTGTATTTGTTAATGGTATTAAAGCAGAAAATTTACTGGGGTGTTTGTGGTTATGGAAACAGAGGTTTTCAATTAGATAAGCTTGTCTAGCAGCAGCAGCAGGATGTCAGGAAGTTAAAGTAGGAAAGTGTAGTCTTCAAGAAGTAGTAATCGTTAGTTATTGGCAAGATGAAGCTAGCCTAATGAGTTTTTTTCATAGTCCAGAACATCGTCAGATGATGAAAGAGATGATGGGTTTTCTTTCGGCTTATCCCCAAGCTTTATCTTTATATAATGAAACCTATCGTCCTCTTCGTAGCGGAAAGTATTTTCAAAAGCCTCATGGTTTAGCAAAGATGTATCAGCCAGTCTGTTAGTTAGTGAGATGAGCAATAATGAGATTTAGCAGTATTTGCGCGATCGCTCTAAAATCATGAAATGGCAAGAAGTTTGTGAAAGTAAATATTTACGAGATTTACCCTTTAAAATTGAACTTAATAAATGGGGACAAATTGTGATGAGTCCCGCTAAAATTAAGCACTCATTATATCAAGGATTAATTGTTGAATTACTTAACTCTTTGATTGTCGATCGAGGTTTTGCTTTTCCTGAGTGTGCCATTCAAACCAGTGATAACGTTAAGGTTGCTGATGTTGTTTGGTGTTCAGAAGCAAGGTTCAATGAGATTGAAGAAGAGTTTGCAGCTTCTATTGCCCCAGAAATTTGTATAGAAATTATTTCTGCTAGTAATACCCTCAAGGAAATGGAAGAAAAAAAAGATTTATATCTAGAAGCACAAGCAGAAGAAGTATGGCTGTGTGACTCCGAAGGAAATATCAAATTTTATAATCAGCAAGGTGAATTATCACAGTCTCTATTAGTACCACGGTTTCCCCAACAAGTTACTAGAAAGACATAATAATAGACCCACCTTTAATTCTTCAGTTAGAGAAAGGCACTTGTTCGATCAATAGTTTACAAATGAGACGCATCAATGAGATCCCCACAATCTTGCTGGGTTTAGTAATACTATTGGCAATCTTTAAAAATAACTTACCAATCAATATCATAGTTTTTGGAACAGGTATTGCGATCTTAGCTTTTGCAATTATCATCCAACTTTATGCACGTAAACGTCGTTTGCAAAAACAAGTTTAAACAGTACAGGCACATGGTCATTCTCTGTACAGAATTCAAGAGTACCAACAAAAGTAGGGTAGGCAAACCTCGCTTTCAATTTCATAACATACTTAAAAAATAATTTTGCCCACCTTACATTCTTGAGAATATTACCCCACGTAGCAGATTGCCTACGGCAAATCTTAACAATATTGGTTATTAAAATCTTCCTAACCTGTAGATTAATTACAATAGATAAATGAAATATAAGTTTTGTTTTTCATCTAGTTCATTTATTTATCTCAGGTATAAGAATCCTTATGGCTGATGCCGTTTTAATCAAAAATCTAAAAAAAAGCTATGGAGATACTCCAGCAGTAAAAGATATTTCCTTCACTGTTAAACAAGGAGAAATTTTTGGTTTACTAGGGCCTAATGGTGCAGGAAAAACCACTACTATACGTTGTTTGTGTACTCTAGCTAAACCAGATGACGGCAAAGTAGAAGTGGGTGGTATTTCTGTAATTGATAGTCCTAAAGCTGCTAGACAAAGATTGGGCTATGTAGCTCAAGAAGTCGCGATCGATAAAATATTAACGGGGAAAGAATTACTCCAACTCCAAGCTGCACTGTATCATCTACCCAAAGCAGCAGCCAAACAGAGAATTGAGCAATTGCTAGAAGTTTTAGGCTTACAAGATTATGCCAATAAACAGGCTGGTACTTATTCTGGTGGTATTCGTAAGCGATTTGACTTGGCTGCTGGATTATTACATCAACCAGAAGTCCTAGTTTTAGATGAACCCACCGTCGGTTTAGATATTGAAAGCCGTCGTATTGTGTGGGATTTTCTACGAGAATTAAGAGCAGCAGGAACAACAGTACTAATTACTAGTCATTATCTAGAAGAAATTGATGCTTTAGCAGATAGCTTAGCTATTATCGATCAAGGATTAGTTATTGCTGAAGGTACACCCTCCCAATTAAAGGATAAAATAGGAGGCGATCGCGTTACTCTCCGCATTCGGGAATTTGCTTCATCAGAAGAAGCAGATAAAGCACAACACTTGTTATCTTCTTTACCGTTCGTAGAAGAAATAATTATCAATACTGCTCAAAATAACTCTCTCAATCTGATTGTGCAAGCAGGCGGTAACTGTTTAAGCAAAATCGAACAATCTCTCACCGAAGCAGGCTTACCTATTTTTAGCCTAGCTCAATCTCGTCCTAGTCTAGACGATGTCTATCTTGCAGCTACAGGCAAAACTCTGTTGGATGCAGAATTAGCTGCTGCCAGCACTAGAGATTTGAAAAAAGAGAAAAAACAACAAATGAAGTAGGTTTTGTTAATAGCTAATTTCTACCTTCTACTGCTTTGTCAAAATTGATTTGAGGGATAAATCTCGATCGATATCTCCCCCTGCTTCCCCTACTTCCTCCGCTCCCCCTGCTTGCCTCAACCCATCAATTCAAAATTGACCGAGAGGGATGGCGAGGTCTCCTCGCCATATCCAATCGAGGTGTTGACAGACTACTACTCAGTTAATTTAAACAAATTCTATGACTCAACTAACCACCCCCTCAAAAATTCAAGCGACTTTAGCACCTAATCCTGAGACAAATACCAAAATTGATAATAGTAACTTTTTGGGCAATTTTATTCAGGAAACTTTAGCTCTAACCAAACGTCTATTTATACAACTACAACGCCGTCCTTCTTCCTTAATGGCGGGAGTAGTTCAACCCTTTATGTGGTTAATTTTATTTGGAGCATTATTTAGTAAAGCTCCCCAAGGTTTATTTGGTAACGATCTTAGTTATGCTAAGTTTCTTGCTCCAGGTATAATCGTTTTTACCGCATTTTCTGGTGCGCTCAATGCTGGACTACCAGTAATGTTCGATCGAGAATTTGGTTTTCTCAATCGTTTATTAGTTGCTCCTTTAGCTTCTCGCTATTCAATCGTGGCAGCTTCGACAATATATATAATTGCCTTAGCCTTTGTGCAAACCGCAGTAATTGTAGGAGCTAGTGCCTTTTTAGATGCTGGTTTACCAGGTATTGCTGGTTTGAGTGCGATCGCCTTTATTGTATTATTAATTGTTTTAGGAGTAACAGCCTTAAGTCTTGGGTTAGCTTTTGCTCTCTCTGGACACATCGAACTACTTGCCGTAATTTTTGTCACTAATCTACCTCTTCTCTTTGCTAGTACTGCTTTAGCACCTCTAGATTTTATGGCAGGTTGGCTACAAGTAATTGCTAGTTTAAACCCTCTTACTTATGCGATCGAACCAATTCGCTATCTATATCTTCATAGTGATTGGACATTGGGTAGTATTGTTATGCACACGCCCTGGATTGATGTTAGTTTTGCTGGTGTTATCTTAGTATTGTTGGCTTTTGATGCCTTAATTTTATTTGCTATTCAACCCCTATTACGTCGTCGTTTCGCTTAGAAATGTCAATTATTCACCTTGTTATCGGTAAAGTCTATGTCCATTAAAAAATCACTATGGCAATTGAGCTTAACTCTGAGCATGGGAGTTTCTCTCTGTGTTATTGCTGGTTGGTCAACAATTGCTTCTGCTCAGTATAGAGCACCACAAGACGATGGTTTTCAATCCAATGAACAAGATCCTCTCTTAGGTGGAGGATCTAATGGGTTTAATCCTATAGACATTATTCATCGCGCTAATCTCAGTAATGGTCGCAGTTTAGAACAATTTAGCACTGACTCTGAGGCAACCCTCAAGGATTCTGCTTCGGAGTTTAAACGCCTACAGCAAGAAAGATTACTGCAACAACAATCAGCACCTTCTTCAGGAGAATCTACTCCAGAAAACTAATCAAGCAAAATTAAATTAATCGATCGATGTGGGGTAATTAATTGCCCCACTTTTTTTGTATTTAGGGCTTGCTGAATAAGTCAGAACTTCTTTATTTATAAGGGTTTTGAGTATTTTTTGACGAGGATAAGTGCCAGATTTTTTAATGAATATAAGTAAATTTCTTGCACTTAGCATTATCAATAATCTGATTTAAAAAAAAGCTAAGAGCTAAAAGCTATTTGAGGGATACATCTCCAAATTAGAGTTTTTCAGCAAGCCCTATTTAATTACTTGTAAAGGTAGAAAACTACATTACAACCAATTACCAACTAAAACAAAAGGAGCCCAGTAATAGGGATGGCGATATTGAGATTCGGAGGTGTGTAGTAAAGTTAGTTGAGCTTCTCTCAAAGCTTGAGCTTTACTCATTTGGCTGTCTTTAGCTAAATTTTGGTAAAAATAACCCATCAACTCTGCCGTAGCTCGGTCATCAGCAGCCCACAGAGTAGCGAGAGTACTACGCGCTCCTGCTCTTACAGCTACCCCAGCTAATCCTAAAATTGCCTGATTATCTCCTTCTGCTGTATTACAAGCACTAAGTACTAGTAATTCAATCGGAGGAGTATTACCGAGACTCCGGACTCGGAGTAAATTGTCTAACTGATTGACGTTAATTACTTCGTTACCTTCTTCATCGCCACTAACAATAAAAGTGCGATCTGAGGTAGAACCAAATTGACCATGAGTTGCTAAATGCACTACAGGAAAATCAGCTTGTCTGAGTCTTTCTTGCAATTTAGTTTGAGTAAACTCTTGATTGAGTAAAATTTCTGAATCACCAAATATTGCTTTAATTTGGTTTAATTCCGCTTCTACCTGGGGAATAGGAGGAAAGTTAAAGCGAGGAAATTCTTTAGTTACTCCTGCTGCCAAAACTTTGAGGGGTTTTCGCCTGAGGGGACGAGGGGAAGTTAACTGCAAACCAGAAGTAAGAGCTACGTTGTAGTCTTGTTCGATGAGATATTTTTCTCCATCGTGGAGTAAGGACATGGGTATATTACGTAAAGGCCCATCTAAGACAAAAACTAGGGTTTTAACTTGATTTTCTTTTAAATCTTGGGCGATGGGTGCAATTAGCCAATTGTATAGTTGTTGTGATAAGGGTAGGATATTTTCATTTAGAGATTGTTGTAAATTCTGTTGTAATCTCTGTTGCTGTGTTGGATTACCCCTTGCTCCGATCACTTCCTCGGCAAAACCAGGATTACTAAAAGTCTGACGACGCAATTGTTTTATACTAGCTTGGACTTCTTCTTGAGAGATATTAGCTGAGTAGTGGTGTAAATCTTGTCCAGGAATAGTGGCAATTACTTCCAATCGATCGCCTAAAATAATTGGATAGATAACTGCTGCTTGTTTATCTACTTCATCAATAATTACTGGTTCTTCTGCTACAGGAGAACAAGGATCGCGAAAGAAGTTATCTATTTCAGCAATTTGTAAAGATTCAAGCACATCACGAGCTTTATTTAATTGTTGAGTATCAGAATCAGATTGCAGAAGTAAGCTAACGTATTCTCGGAAAATCGGTTCTACAGGAGTTGTTGCTAAATCACTTCTGAGGGCTTTGATAGTATTGAAAGAAGCATCATAAGCTGCGATCGCTTGTTGTCTTTCTCCTTTTTGAGCTAAAATTCTCCCTAGTTGTCTATTCCAACGATAGGCAACTTCAGGATATTCAATGGCTGGAGCTAACTGTAAAGCTTGCTCTGTTAGTCTTCTGGCTTCGGGATATTTTTGTTGTTTTTCGTAAAGTAAACCTAAATAACCATTAGCTTCTGCTTCTGCGGGAATATTATTAATTTGGCGAGCTTCCTTAATTGCAGTAGCTAGATAAGTAGCCGTATTACTATTAATCTTGCCTTGGCGAATTAAACTATCAGCAAAATTGACTTTGGTGTAAACTCCAGCCCGACTGGGAGGTAAGCCGTTGAGTTGAGTTTGAATTTTGTCGCTTAAAGTAATTATTTGCGGTTGTAGCTCTTGTGTCAGTTGCAATTGTAAGTTTTTTGCGCCATCTCTAATTAAATTCAGAAAATTAACATCGGCAATCCCAATCTGATCTCTATTAGTAGTTAATTCTGTAGTGGCTTGCTGCCAAAATTCCCAAGCATCTAGCAAAAGACTGAGATGATTTAACTCGGCTTTTAAAGTATCTAATTCTGATGGGGATGTATCTACTACTTGTTGATAATAATTAATAGCGGGTTGATAGGGAGCTAGGGCTGCGGTAGTTGAAGCATTTTGGTTAGCAATTACATTTAGGGCTATGGTTTGAGGCGGAAATTGATTTTGTTGCCGAAAGGCGATCGATCTAGCAGTATTACCTAAACTGAGTAGGGCTGCTGTTTGCTGGCTAGGGTAGTTAATTTGTTGGGCTGTATCCAGACTAAGAGAAAGTAATTCTTGACCTATTTCCAGATATTCACTGTGACTAAAATAATCTCCTAAACGCAGTAAACCTCTAGTTTTATTGAGAGAATCTGGTCGATCGAGAATCGGTTGAAAAAGATTAACTAATTCTGTTGGAGTATCTGTATCTCCAGACGAGGATATTGCCAATTCTTGCTCTATCGGCAAAACTTCTTCTCTTAGTTGTTCGCAGTCATGCTGATTAAACTCAAAAGCTTTCAGAATAGTTTGACAAGATTGGGTATACAATCCTAATCCTTGCTGGGCAGTGGCAGTATTCAGTAAACTTTCGGTACTTCTTTGACTATTGCCCGCAGCAGCATAAGCAGCAGCAGCTTGTTTCCATATTTCGGCTGCTTGGTTTAGTTTTCCTTCTTCATACAAATTTTTGCCTTGTTGAGCTAATTCTGAGGGGGGAACATTGGTTTTTTGTGCAGATAAGGCAGGAAGCCACCAAGTGATTAGTAAGCCTAAACAAGTATAGAAAATAATTTTAATTAGATAACGATAAATACGGGGAATAAAATTAAATAACCTTTTCATAATCTCTAAATAATATTGTTTTAATTTCTGTAGGGACGTTTCATGAAACGTCCCTACGGGATTCAAAAAGGAAAATATTCGATCGAAAAATAAACACCATTTTCTTGTGCGGTTCTCTCTGTTGAATCTATTTCTACTAAGGGAATACCATAATCTAAACGGGCGCGGAGACGATCGCTTAAAGCTAATTGTATTCCTGCCCCGACAGAAACCAAGGTATCTTTATCTAGTTGCCCAGAATCACCCCAAACTGTGCCAAAATCAACGAAAGGAATTAAAGAAAAGGCATTTTGGTTATTTGACCAACGATAGAGAGGAATTCTCACTTCAGCCGAGGCAAAAACTCCTCGATCGCCTAAAAGGACATCTTGACGATAACCTCGCACACTACTAATTCCCCCAATACTAAACTGTTCTAAAGGAACAAGTTCGCTAGTAGAAAGTTGTATATCCGATCGCAACAATAAATTAATATCAGATTCAGAATCCAATCTTTGTAACCATTGAACTTGACCACGCCAGGCAAAAAAGCTACTATCAGGGTCATTCTCATTAATTGTGGCATCAAACAAATCTACCCCAACACTAAATTGCGATCGCGCTGCTAGGACATTTTCTCTAGTTCGCCTTGTCCAATCTTGGAAGAAACGGAATACAGATACGCGAGTTTCTCCATTCTCATCAGCACCAGAATCAGGAAAAATACCTGGCTGATCTTGGATTGTAATTCTATTACTCTGACGAGAAAATTCTAACCCCAAAGCTACTTCTTGAGTAGACTGTTCATTAGCACTGAGGAGAATAGGTTGTCTTAAGACAAATTGATATTGGTCTGTTTCCGATTCAATATCAGCAGCATCAAAAGGTTCTTCGACAATATCACTATCCACATAACGATATTTAAAGCCTACAGTCCCATTACTGGCATTGAAGGGAAAAGTATAACCCGCCTCAATATCATTACTACCATCGGTATTTTTATAAATAGTACTAAATCGATCGCCAAACCCCAGTAAGTTATTATGGTTGAGTTCTACACCTCGTTGGAAACTACCCACACTAGGAGTACGACTATTATTAGCAAAAACCACAGGCGCAAAAGCATTCGCCTGATTAACTTCTACATCCAACATCCAGCGATCGCGACTAACACCTACTGCTAATTCTGCGGTAAGATTTTCTACTAAAGGGTCTAGCTGTAACAATTGCAGAGCTTCTTGTAATTTCCTGATATTAAAAGGCGTTCCTGTGGCTTTTTCGAGACGAGAACGAACATAATCTTCATTCAGCCTACCGTTAACAGTTACCTCAATATCCTCTAAACTACCTTCAATGATATTTACCTTAACTATTCCCTCCTGAATTTTTTGTAATGGTATTACTGCTCCTGAATTTATATAACCATTATCTGTATAGAGTTTGGTTAAGACCGTTTCTACTTGAAGTAACTCAGTAAAAGTAATCGGGCGATCGATATAATCTTGTAAAGCTGCTTCTATTTCTTCATCACTAAATACGGTATTGCCTTCTAGCTGAAACTCTGCTACTACAAATGTACCGAGTAAATCCCCTGGTTGTCGATCGGGTAAAGGTGGTGGAGGTTCTTCTAAGAGGTCTTCTAGAGGTGGTAAAGTATCTAACTCTGGTGATGGTGGTGTTGGTTCTACAGGTTGAAATGGGGGCAAAGATTCCCTATTGCTCTCAGGAGGATTATTTCCAGGGGTATTTTGAGCCAGCAAAAAACCTACTTTTGTTCCACCATAACTTGGCAGCTTACTACCAAGTAACATTAAAACTGCCAGTAAGGTTGTACGATAACTATCTTTTAATATTGCTTGCCAAGATTGCTTCATTGTATGTAGACCAACAAGGATTATTGAAAAAATTAACTCCTGAATTCCTGAACTTCCGAACTTCTGAACTCCTGAACTCCTAAAGAGTACAGTTAGCTTGAGAATGAGCAGAACGATAACCACTATTAGGCGTAGGATAAGCTGTTAAAATCACATCCCCATTTTCGAGGATAATTGCGCCCCGCGCAGGAATGATATCATCGATCGATAAAGGATTGCTATTGTCTACTAAAGTAACAATGTTCCGCTTCTCTTCTTTATCCGTTATGTCTACCTGAAATTTTTTCTGAACTGCTTCTGTTGAATTACCAAAAGATTCTTCCTCAGTGTAAATATCATCGTTGCTAATCAATGCAGTAGGTTCAGGGGATATACCACCTCGACCGTTAACTATCAGGGTACTATTTCCTCTAGCTATACCATCTGATGAACAAGCTTGGGCGACAATTTGTTCTAATGCTAGGACATTTTGCGGTGTTTCTATCAATCCTTTACTAATATCTACATCAGGAGTATTGATAATAACTTCTCCATCGATACCACCACTAGCATTAATATCATTGGTAGTATCATTTTCGGGACGCTCTTCAATGCCAAAAACACCTTCTGCATCAATAACAATTCTGCCCCCTGTACCTTCTTGCCCTGCACTAGCTAGAATATCGCTATTTTGATTAGGAGTAGCAATAATTAAATCGGCATCAATATTAATGTTCCCACCATCGGCATCTCCTGTAGCTTGGGCAGTAATTTGGCTATTGTTGCGAAGGGTAATATTATCATCAATATCTAGCGTGATATTACCTCCAGTTTCTGCTGCTGTTTCTGCTGCTATTGTTCCTCCATTGAGATTAAGAGATTCAGCAGTAATTTGTACTTCTCCTCCACTTCCTTCTCCTGTAGCACTAGCGGTAATCTCAGAATTATCTTGTACTGTTAACTGTTCAGTTTGAAGAGCGATCGAACCACCATCAGCATTGCCTGTAGCTTCGGCTGTGATTTGACTATTATTACGGAGAGTAATGCGATCGTCAACAATAAGGTTAATATTACCGCCAGTTTCTGCCTCGGTAGATGCTGTTAATCTTCCTCCGTCGAGATTAACAGATTCAGCAGTAATTTCTAAATTTCCTGCACTTCCCCCAAGCTCAGAACTAACATTAATCTCCGAATTATCGCTCACGGTTAACTGTTCAGTAGTGATTATGACAGAACCAGCCTCGCCTTCCACTATGCTATCAGCACTTATCTTTCCACTATTAACTACTTCAACAGATTTAGCTGTAATATCTACATTAGTTCCACTATTTTCTGTTATTCCTAAAAATTCACCTATATCAGTTGAGAGTTCACTATTATTAACTATAACTTGATCGGCATTAACTTCTAATGTACCTATATTTGCTTCTTTTTCCGAGGTAATAGAATTATTGAGAATTACTTGAGCACCATCAGTTAACTCCAAAGAACTGGTATTTATTTTCATTCCTCCTCTTTGACCGCCTCCTGTTTCTATCTCACCCACAATCAAGCCTTTATTGACCAAGACTTTATCTGAAGCATTTATGCTAAGTATATTGATTTCATTTTGAGGTACAGATTCTGTTAAACCTAAAGCAGATATAGTAGCTGCGAATGGAGATTCTTGTATAGAAAGATCGCTAATAATCTCTAATGAGCGAGTGTTGATGTCGATCGCTCTTACTTTATCTACTGCTTCTCCATTAAGTTGTCCTAGAATAATGGTCTCATTAAAAAGAGCAACCCTATCTGACGCATTAATAGTAATGATAGCTCTATCCTGTACTTGAGAGACATTTGATGTAATGACAAAAATTCCACTTTGTCCAAACAGTTCTAAATTTCTTGCATTAATAGTAAGACCACCTGTTTCACCTGCACCATCTATTATGATATTGGCTACACCTGTAAGAGAAATATCTGCTTGTTTTATTCCATCAGGAAATCTCAGACTTCCATCTTCGAGTATTTCAACTGTTCCTGATGCTGACAATCCACCTAGCTCTATTCTTGCTTCTGGAGCTACTCCAAGGATGCTATCTTGCATATTTATATCACCGCCTATAAATGCAAATGTTTGATTTGATTTGATTGAGGGGATAAGACCCATCTCATTAACAGGAGTTGAACGATAAGTAATCGGAGCAGGATTATCTCTGAAACGCAACCCAATAGGTGCATTAATAGTCAAGATAGGATTTTGAGGATTGACAGCACTAAATTCAATCCCATCATCAAACAACAAACTATCCGCCGTGCTTCCATAAAAAGAACCACCAATATCTAACCTAGCATCACGTCCAAACAGAATACCTGCGGGATTAATTAAAAATAAATTAGCACTGCCATTAGCACTAATCAAACCATCAATATTAGAGCGCAAACCCCCTGTAACTCGACTAAATATATTTTCTATATTCGAGGCATTATTAAAGAAAGCCTCGCTACCAGTAGGAACAGAAAATTCTTTAAAACTATGAAAAAGATTATTTCCTTGCTCTGCACCTCCCGTAATTTCTGTGACATTTCCAGACTGATTAACTTGGGTGGGGACAGTACCATCAGGAGTAATTTGAGCTAAGACAGGATTAACAAAAACCAAAGGAGAAAGAAAAGGAATGCTGTTTTGCAGAAGCTGACTAATATCTTTATTCATTTTTATTTTGTGGTAGAAAATAAAATACAAACCACACCTCAGATTATTTGATTGGTATTTTTCGCCCCCCTAGCCCCCTAATTCTGGGGAAAAAATGTTCAAAAGTTGTTCAAAAGTCCCCCAAACTTGGGGGATTTAGGGGGCTAAATTTAACATCAAAATCAGACAGATAAGTTATAATTTTGGCTCTTAGCTATTTTTCTGCTGTTTTCTTCTGCGCTTGAATGCTAACTTAGTGCCAAATACTCCTAGAGCCAGTAATCCCAAGTTATTATGAGGTTCATTAACCCTTGATGGTGTAAGAAATGAATCATCGAAAAGTTGAAAAGGATCTCCACTAGAAAGTGTTCCTTCTCGCGTAACAAAATTATAGGAAAAACCTGGATTATTAGAATCGGCTAAAACTATAGCGTCTGTAATATATTCAATGTCTGATGGGAAATCTGGTTCGCCACACCTATCTGTAGCTTCCTTGCTATCAGGAGAATCTTGGGGAACACAATTGATAATGTTAAAACCTTCAACAGGAACTAACCCAATGTCTCCTGTTCCAGATTCAACTAAACTAATTCCCACGACTTGATCGTCAAATGCTTCCTGGTTAAATTGGGCAGAAAATCCAAAAAAATTAAAGCTTTCTTTAGTCTCAACTGTCAATCCATTCTCAAAATTAAAGTTAACAGCAAAAAGGTTGTCGTTGGGAAATGATCTCTGGAACTCTCCAGTTGTAAAAGAAATGGAACTAAATTCTTCTCCTGGAGGTCTTAAAGATACTAGAGGATTAAAGAAATCACCATCACACTTAGTTATAGACTCCGAACTTTCGGGTACTAGATCGGGAAAATCAGAAAAATCTGTAAATTGAACATTACAAGCAGAAACTGTAAGATTTTCGTGGGGCGGAAGCAACTTGAGTGACGTATTTGGATTGGCAAATATCCCATCTCCAGTATCTGGAAATATAGCGTTAGGATCGTTGCTAAAAGAACCAAACCAGCCTGAGTCATCATTATTAATCGGTAATACCCTTTTGTTGTCGTATCTTACGGTGATTCTGCCATCAAAAAAAGTTCCTCCGGGTGGATCGAGTATCACTGTAGTTCCATCAGGTTCAATAATAGTAACGTGCTGACTATGTGAGATACCGACTTGTGCTCTACTAGCTTCTGCTGATTCTGGAACTAAACCAGACAAAGCAGTTAAAAATACTGCCCCTACAACAGCAGCTTTAAAATTAATTACTTCTCTCAACTTAGTCATTTTCTGTTGCTCCTAATCTACAGTTTTCTGCCAATCACTCAAGCTAAAAATATAGGTGATGAAAAGATGTATGCGTTTATGGCTGCTAAATACGAATCTAAAACGCATATTATGCCGACACACTAATCTCATTGAATTTAAAATCACCATCACCACATTTATCTTTATTCCGTTCCAGTCTTATTTATGCACTCAAGTATCAAATTACTTCCTCATCCTCTTAAAATCAATAATTCTCAAGCATTTCGCGATTAACTAACCACTTCACTTTGCCAAAATACACCATTTCGCCATATTTTCTTGCTCCTACATTCAAATTTTTCTACCAACCACTCAAGCTAACAGCCGTATTGAATTACCTCAAAAACTTACCTTTGCTAGACAATAAAGCATTGGCATATCTCTAATAGCTATTTTTTGACAATTACGTTTTTATCGTAATACGCTAGTAACCTGCAATAAGATTACAGTAATTTTACTCGATCGAAAAACTTCTGTTGTGAAAATTTACATTTGTGCTGGTGACGAAAACAGCGTCAGATTCAATCCCAAAACCCTCATCTCTATTTTCAAGATAGGTCTAATGTTGGTCAATACTGTTCGGTTAGGCGTAAAAATCATATGGTGAGGCAAATTTAGAATTTAGAATTTAGAAAAAAATAATTACCAGATCTTTCCATTAACAAATAGACTAAAATACCAATAAATTAGTCAAGTACATATGACCAAAAATGGCTAAAAAAGATATACAAGAAAGAACGCTAAATTTTAGTATAAGAATAGTCAATCTTTGTAAATTTTTGAGAGAAAATGGGGGGACAGGATATGACTTAAGTAAACAATTAATCCGCTCTGGAACAAGTATTGGGGCTAATGTGGAAGAAGCACAAAGGAATTAAGAATTAAGAATTAAGAATTAAGAAAAAAAATTACTTCTACATTCTAAATTCTACATTCTACATTCATGATTAATTCCTTTACTAAATGAATCTAATGAATTAATCTCTATTCTTCATGCAATCATTAAAAATAGTAAAGCTCAAAATTGATTCTAAATTCTGAATTCTAAATTCTAAATTCCTCCTGAACAGACGTTTTCGAGCTTAACCGAGTAGTATTGTAATGTCGGTCTTTAATCAAAAACCGTGATAGTTTGCTAACGCTTGATAAGAATTAATTTCGATCGACAGAAGTAAGCATTAATCGAATTTAATAATTTTGAAGGTTAAATTCAAACTGCTTGATTACTATTTCCCGCATAAATCCACTCTAAACGCAAGTATCTCTGCAATAGTCGTAATAATTTTTCTTCATCAAGGGGTTTACTCAGAAATTCATCGCATTGGAGATATTTGTATATATCCTCTGTAATTGCAGTAGCCGACAAGACAATTATGGGAATATTTTTATACTCTGGTATTTGTCGTAACTGTTTTGCTGAGGTAAAGCCAGTCTTTTTCGGCATAAATAAATCAAGACAAATTAAGTCTGGTTTCTCTTGTTTCATAACATCGAACATATGTTCGCCATTTTCAGCAGTGGATACTTTAAAACCCAAAGGCTCAAGTATATTCACTAACAGCCAACGATTTTCTTCTTTGTCATCTACGACAAGAATACTGCGCCGTTTCCCTTTATAACCTAATATATTTTCTAGTTTGGATTTTCGTGATGTATTATAATTACTCATCACTACTGGCAAAACTGTCTCAAACCAGAAATTAGAGCCTTTCCCTAATTTACTTTTGACTTGTAGCTTTCCTCCCATTAACTCTACTAATTGCTTGCTAATGGATAAACCCAAACCAGCACCCATAATCCGCAAACTTTCATCTCCAATTTGCTCGAAGGGTTGGAAAATTTTGGCTTGTGCTTCTTGACTAATACCTATCCCCGTATCAATGACTTCAAAGCGGATTTTCTGTTGAGGTAAACTTTTATTAGTGGAAAAAGTACTAATACCTCTAACTCTTAAGATTACTTTGCCACTTTCGGTAAATTTAACTGCATTGTACAAAAGATTAATTAATACTTGTTGCAGTCTTTTTTCGTCTGCTAATACTCTGTTAGGTAAATTTTCAAATCTGGTGATTACTTCTAGTCCTTTGGCATTTGCCTCATTTTTAATAATCCCTACTACTGATTTTAAAAACTCAGGCAGAGCTAAATTAATAGGATTAATCTCCATTTTACTGGCTTGATTTTTGGAGAAATCTAAAAGATCGTTAATCAAAGTTAGTAAATGTAATCCGCTCTTTTCAATGATATTAAATTCTTCAATTTGTCGCTCATTTAAAGGTAGTTCTCTGCGTAATATTTTTGTGTAGCCGATAATGCCGTTAAGAGGAGTACGTAATTCATGACTGATATTAGCGATAAATCTATCTTTAGCATGATTAGCTCTTTCCGCAGATTCTTTGGCTTTATTTAATTGGGCAGTACGCTCTTTGATTTTGGCTTCTAACTTACCGAAAGCTCCTTGTAATTGATTGGTCATCTTATTAAAAGAATTAGCAAGAATACCAACTTCTGAAGAACTTTTAATTTGTACTCTTCTATTCCATTGTCCTTCCGAAATAGCAGTTGTTGCTTCGGTTAAGTCAGTAATTGGTTTAATGAGATGATTTGCTAAAATCCAGACCAAAATACTGATACTTACAATAGCGATCGAAGTTACAACAAATGCTAGATTTTGAATATCTTTTTGGCTATTAAATAATTCCCATTCCTGCTGAAGAACAATAATTCCCCAACCAGTATTATCTAAATGTTTGTTATAGGAAACCCAATTAACACCTTGCTGGTCTTTAAAGGAAAAGATCCCCTCACGACCCTCTAAGATCTGTTGGACTGGAGGATATTTACTAAAATTTTGGAGTTTGTCTCCAGAAATATAGGATCGATTGGGGTGAGCTATGATTTGACCTACTTTGTCTACGATAAAAACATGACCCGTCTTGCCAAATTTGATTTGACCTAATTGTTGACTGATTTGCTCTAGATCGCTACATATGGCTGACACACCGATAGTTTCTGTTGATTTTTCTGGATGAATTGGCGTTGCCATGCATACAGCAGGTCTTTTATTAGTACGGCTAATTATGGTTTGATGAGTTATTTTCTCCCCAGCAATAGCACCTAAGAAATACTTGCGATCGCTATAATCTTTGAGAGGACTACTGTCATTACGAGCAATATTCATCCCCTGGCGATCCATGACCATCGCCAGATATAACTGCTTGTAAGTCTTCGTCAAATTAGCTAGCACGGGCTTTTGTCGTGTCGGATTCATGCTAACAATATCAGGCTGTTGACTTAAATTTTGTAATGCTAGGGTATTAGCCATATCCCATTGAGATACTAATTCAGCCAGCATATTAGCTCTTAAAGCCATATTTTCTTCTGATTCTTGACCAATATTTCTCGAAGCTCTCTGACTGTAGTAAAAGAACACTACAACAATCAAGGGAACAACACCTAAAATCACAGTCAAAGGCATCTTGAATTTTAGGCTATTAAATAATCCAATTTTCATAACGGTGCTTCTATCCTCACTACCAAATTTTGTTAATTAACCAACGGTCGGAGCAAGCTCCGTCGTGTCTTGGTGAGCGTGTCTTGGGCAGCGTTCCCTTGCGTCTTACGCCGACGCGGGGTCTGCCCGCTTCCCTTGCGCCGAAGGGCAGAGCTTGCTCTGACTTCTATTTAAAAAATTGATTTTTTATTGTAATAGGTCTCTCTCTAAGTATTAAAACTAGAAGAGAAAATGAATAGGTTAATTGTTTTACCTTTAGCCCATAGCCGAGCGACTATATACTTGCTAGTAATATCAACTGATACTATAAGCTTGAATTATAATCAACCAGCAAAATACACGGATACTTACGTATATATAATTTAGTTATCTATATAATCACACGGATAATTCTTTGCGGATAATTATACTCTAATCTGTGTATAATGATACTATGTTTTTATAGGATTACACTGATATACGTATAGCTACATTATACCTATATACATTTTGGAATAATTATTCTATATAATTACACTGACGTAATTACACAAAAAATATACTCAGACTATTCTTTCTAAGCGAGTCAAATCGCGAGGGAAAGTATGGTCTCAATCTTAAATATTCTTAAAAGATAAAAAATGAATCACCATATATTTTCTCGTAGAAAGTTCGTAGGCACGGCAGCTACAACTTTAATAGGGACGTTTATCTTAAAGGGTTGTCAAACAAATACACAACAGACAGCTATTGGAGAAGGAGATACTAGTAGTGATGGAGATGTTCCTACAGGAATTTCTGCCAATGACGAAGAAGCTCTTTATGAAGCAGCTAAACAAGAAGGTAAATTAGTCTGGTATGCTGTCTACTTCAACCAAGAGATAGTAGATGAGATCGGTAAAGCTTTTACCCAAAAATATCCAGGAATTAGTTTTGAAGGTACACGCAATACCGCTTCTAACCTCTTCCAGAAATTAAATCAGGAAGCTCAAGCTGGTTTAAATATTGCAGATATCTACGCGACTACAGATTTTAGCCAAATGCTACAGCTAAAAGAAGAACAAAAGCTACAGCAATATGAACCAGCAGGAAAAGAAAATATCGTTGAAAAATATCGCAATCTCGATCCAGATAATTATTATCAAGTAGGTGCTTTCCTACCTATTATTATCGGTTATAATTCTGAGCTAATCTCTCTAGAAGAAGCGCCTTCTAGTTGGCAAGAACTTACCAATGCTAAGTATCAGGATAAAATTGCGACTGGTAGTGGCGCAGCCAGTGGACAAGTGGGAACTTGGGCTTTATCTATGGAGCAAAAGTATGGTTGGGATTACTTAGTTAATTTCAATCAACTTAACCCTAAACTTAGTCGATCGATCAACGATGTCGTGCCAGCATTAGTCGCCAAGGAAAGAGCTTTGGGTGCGACAACAGTAGGACAAGTTTTGACTCGTAAATCCCTTGGAGATCCCCTCGATGTAATTTATCCAGAAGATGGAGCAATTGTGGTAGTTGCCCCTATTGCTATTTTAAAAGAGGCTCCTCATCCTAATGCTGCTAAACTATTTCTCAATTTCCTCAACTCCAGAGAATATTCTGAGGTAATTACTAAATATTTCGAGCAACCAATTCATCAAGAGGTAGAACTGCCAGGAGCTAAATCTTTAGCGGAAGTTAATACTTATACTCCTCAACCAGAGACAATTAGTGCAGACATACCTAAAGTTAAGGAAAAATGGCGTGAAGAATTTGGAGCGTAGAAAATCTTTAGCCAACTATGATTTTTCTCTGATTATCTGGCTAGTCTTTATCGTTGTTCTGTTAATACTAATTGGCTTACCCATATTTTGGTTAATTAGAAACAGCTTATTCTCTCCAGAGAGTGAAAGTCTGAGTTTTATTAACTATCAGACAGTATTTATCAAGCCTCGTTTTCGAGAGGCAATTTATAACTCTCTGATTTTGGCTAGTGGTTCAAGCTTTCTGAGTCTCCTACTAGGAGTTCCTACTGCTTGGATAATCAGTCGTACTGATATGCCGTTACGGAACTTATTGCGGGTTCTGTTGTTGCTGGTGTTTGCCATGCCTCCATTTTTGGGAGCGATCGCCTGGACTCTGTTGATAGCTCCTAATTCTGGCTGGTTAAATCGCATCTACATGAGCCTTACTGGGGCAGAAACAGGGATATTTAATGCTTACTCCATGTGGGGGGCAATTTTTGTGATTGGATTGTCTACTTATCCCTATGTCTTTCTCTTAACCAGTTCTGCTTTGGATGTAGTTAACTCAGAATTAGAAGATGCAGGGACAATTTTAGGGGCAAATACCTGGAAAATGACCACGAAGGTTACTCTGCCTTTAGTAGCTCCAGCTATTATTGCTGGAGGGATTTTATCCTTTCTAGAAGCGATCGCTTTGTTTGGTTCTCCTAGTTTACTGCTTATTCCTGCTCGTACTACCGTTATTACGACGGAAATCTGGCAACTATTTCAGTATCCACCCAAAATTGAATTGGCTTGTGCTTTCTCTCTCTGTCTAGTATTAATTACTGCTTTACTAGTTTGGGTACAGCGATCGCTCACTACCCGCAAAGATTACGCGGTGATTACGGGGAAAGTAGGACGGAAACGCTTGCTGAAACTGGGGATAGGTCGTTGGGTAGCACTCTTGTTTTGCCTGACTGTTTGTAGCTTATCTCTCTTTTTGCCCTTACTGATTCTGCTGCGTACTGCCCTTTCTCAGTCCTGGGGAAGACCCTTTGGTTTAGACAATTTTACCTGGAAATGGTTTGGGGAAGTCTTAAGTAATTCTAGTACTTCTCTAGCAATTAAAAACTCTTTCCTATTTAGTGCGATCTCAGCAACTATAGCTATGGCGATCGCTCTGATTATTGCCTATCTAGTCAGTCGTAAATTAGTCCCTGGGTATCGAATCTTAGGCTTTTTACCCATGTTACCCATCGCTATTCCTGGGGTAGTTATTGCTGTGGGGATTTTTGCTGCATATACTCGTCCACCTCTAATTTTATACGGAACCGCAGCCATTATGGTTGTGGCTTTTACTACTAGATTTATACCCGTGGCATTTACTAATGCTAGTACCACCGTCATGAGAATCAACCCTGAATTAGAGTTGGCTGCGCGTAATTTAGGAGCGACTAGTGCAACTACGGTACAGCAGGTAGTTTTTCCTCTGGTAAAAAGAGGGTTAATTAGTGGCTGGATACTGGTTTTTATCCTTTCCATTCGGGAACTTAGTTGTGCGATCTTACTATTTACTCTCAACACTCAAGTTATGTCCACGGCATTATTTGAGTTAGTTAGTGAAAGTAGTTATGAGCGTCTTTCTGCCCTAGCTATTATTATGCTGGCGATCGTCTTTACTATTGTTCTGTTAGCTTATCGGTTTTTGGGTAAGGATTTCTTGCTGGAAAAATAACTTTTCATTGAATATTAAACATTGAAGCTCAAGCCTATACCTTGTAAGGTGGGCAAATCTCAGTTTCAACTCACCAAAATACTTAAAAACCAACAACTCTGCCCACCCTACTTTGATTGCTACTAAGGATGAAAATAAGTTAATTCTGAATCCTGAACTCCTGCAACTTCTGAACTTCTATTCTCAAGCCAAGTCTATACTTAGACCTAATTATAAAATCATGTCCAGTATTGTATTTGAAAACTTAACCAAATATTTCCAATCTAGTCTTGCTCTCGATCGCCTTAATCTAGAAGTAAAAAGTGGAGAATTTATTACTTTACTTGGCCCTTCTGGCTGCGGAAAGACTACTACTTTACGTCTGTTGGCGGGGTTTATCACTCCTGATGAGGGCAAAATTATTGTCAACGATCGAGTAATTTCTGCTCCCAAAAATTCTCTACCCCCAGAAAAGCGTAATATGTCGATGATATTTCAAAGTTACGCTATTTGGCCTCACCTAACAGTGTTTGAAAATGTAGCTTTTGGACTACGACTGAGAAAAGTAGGCAAAAAAGAGTTAAGCGATCGCGTTTCTCAAGCTCTTGCTCTAGTTCATCTAGAAAAATTAGCTCATCGTTATCCTGCGGAGTTATCAGGGGGACAACAGCAGAGAGTCGCTTTAGCGAGAGCAGTAGTTATCGAGCCACAAATTTTATTATTAGATGAACCCCTCTCTAATCTGGATGCTAGTTTAAGAGAAGCCATGCGTCATGAAATTATGACTTTGCATCAACGATTGAAACTAACTACAGTTTATGTCACTCATGACCAAAGAGAAGCATTAGCTTTAGCAGATCGGGTAATAGTCATGGCAGGAGGAAAAATCCAGCAAGTTGGCACACCAGAAGAGATTTATGAACAACCTGCTACAGAATTTGTAGCCGATTTCATTGGACGTTGTAATCGGCTCTCAGGTAAGGTGGTTACTCGTAACTCAGTAGAGGTGAATGGTATCCTCTTTCAGGTGGCGAATATACCTGGAAATATTAGCATTGGAGACAATGTAGTTGTTTGTTTTCGTCCCCATGCGGTGATCGTGAATTCTGCTAATTCTCTTCTTGATGGAGAAAGAGCCAATCATTTACGTGCCAGAGTGGAATATTGTGAATATTTAGGTGAGTTTCGCGAATACGAACTGAAACTAGAAAAAAGTAATATTCGTCTGCTGGCGATCGCACCACCTAATATTCGTCATCAACACAATAGTGTAGTCAATATATCTATTTCTAGTTCTAGCTGTCGGATTCTTCCTGGTAAATTTAAAAACTCGCTTTCTGCCAATAAGCTATCAGCTATTAGCTCTTAGCTAGATTTTTATAGTAAGAGAGTTAAATCACATTATATAGATTTCAAAGGCAGAAAACATGATAAATCTTTCTGTTATCTCGTTCATTCATCTTAATCATCGAATTTTTAAGCAAGATTAGCTTATGAGTCACAATCTCTATGAAATTTTAACTGCCTCAGTTAAGAATAAAGAAAAGACGTTTTTGATTACAGAAGACGAAAATACACTCACTTATCAAGATATAGATCTATTATCTGCCCGTATTGCTGAACAGTTAAATAAATTAGGCATAGTCAAAGGCGATCGACTTGTAGCACAAGTACCTAAATCTGTTGAAGCTCTTGCTCTCTATCTTGGTTGTTTGCGTAGTGGAGTTATTTTTGTTCCTCTTAACCCTGCCTTTACCCTCAATGAGTTGCAGTATTATTTAGAAAATGCTGAACCGAAGATAGTAATCTGTACCCCAGATGCTTATGCAGGAATCACAACTTTAGCTGCCAACCTTGGCATTAATATCGTTAGAACTATCGAAGTAAATGACGAAAATAGTTTAATCCCTTCCCCAGACATTGAACCAGAGAATCTCAATTTTCTTCCTGTAGAAGTTGCTCAAAACGATATTGCTGTAATGATCTACACCAGTGGCACTACAGGGAAACCCAAAGGGGCAATGCTATCTCATCACAACTTAGCAGTTAATGGCACAGCTTTAAAAAACTGCTGGAATTTTAGTGAAAATGATGTCTTGTTACATTCTCTGCCAATTTTTCACGTTCATGGCTTATTTTTTGCTACCCATTGCGTCATGCTCAGTGGCGCATCTATGCTATTTCTACCGAAGTTTTCTGTCGATACTGTTATTGAATTTTTGCCTCAAGCTACAGTAATGATGGGAGTACCAACCTACTACACTCGTTTACTAGCAGATAGTCGTTTTCAAAAAGCAGGTTGCTCCCAGATGCGCCTATTTGTTTCTGGCTCTGCACCTCTACGAGAAGAAACTTTTCAAGCGTTTAAAACTAGAACAGGGTTAGAAATTCTTGAACGCTATGGCATGAGTGAGACGGGAGTTAATACCTCAAATCCACTCCAGGGAGAAAGAAGACTAGGTACAGTCGGTTTACCATTGGGCAAATCAGAGTTAAGAATTGTCGATAATAATAACCTTCCTTTACCACCAGAACAAGTTGGCAATGTACAAGTAAAAGGAGAAAACGTTTTTGCTGGTTATTGGCGCATGCCAGAAAAAACTAAAGCAGAGTTTACTAATGATGGTTTTTTTAAAACTGGGGATTTAGGTAAGCTTTCTGTTGATGGCTATGTTTCTTTAGTGGGTAGAGCCAAAGATTTAATTATCTCTGGCGGTATGAATGTTTACCCGAAAGAAGTAGAAGTTTGTCTTAACGAAATTGCTGGAGTAGGGGAATCTGCAGTTATCGGCTTACCTCACGCTGATTTTGGAGAAGCGGTAACTGCGGTAATTGTCTCAGATAATTTAGAGATGAGCGATCGCGAAATTAAAGTTTATCTACAAGAAAAATTAGCTAATTACAAGATCCCCAAACAATTCTTGTCGATCGACAGTCTTCCTAGAAATACCATGGGTAAAGTACAAAAGAACATATTAAGGCAAAAATATCAGGATTTATACAAATCTTGATACGTAATCAGTTTTATTTGACTCTATTTTGAAAGCAAAAGATCACTTAAAATAGAACTAATTGCTAACATTTGATTACCAATAAATTTTGAAGAAAAATCCAACACTAGAGTATTTAATGCTACTTTTAAAGTCTATAGATTTTTTCATGAGCAAATCTGCATAATGTTTTTTAATCAAGAATATTTGATTGGTTTGTGACAAAATTGGGACAAGAATTTGCCAAGTAAGTGCAAATGCTTTATGCAATAAATATAGAACTCTATCAGAAAAGATTAGATATGTTACTACCAAAAAAAAGTTAATTTTTGGATTAAACCTTCTGACAAAAGACGATGAGATTTGGACAATCTACATTCTGAGTTTTCCATTTTCCCTTCTTGAATTAAATTAGATAAAAATGAAGACAGAACCTACAGATATAATCACTCTGCGAGAAAAACTTGAAGAAGTAACATTTAAAAATAACCAAAAAATTCCTTGGATCGTTAAATTAATAAAAAGCCCTCGAAGTTTATTGGCTTTACCAGGTAGTATATCTCGGAAAGACTACAATTATCTTTATGCTCTTCTGAATAGAAACAGAACTCTCCAGGATGAAGCTTTTATGAGTGGTTTTTGTATGGGAAATGATCCTAAAACCACATTATTTCATATTGGGATATTTAGTTTTTTTTCTCGCTATTTATATCCTCATAAGTATCGATTTGGTAAATCTGATTTTTTCTTTTTTGATCTAGGTTTTGCCTACGGGAAGAGTTTACCAATTCAGTTTAATTTAATTGATTTTTCCAAATACAAAGATATTTCTTTATCAATATTAAGAAAGGAATTTGGTATCGATCTCGAAGATTTGTATGGAATCGATTATTATGAAGCGGAATATATAAATAATTCTCAAAAGTTTCACTCTCAGTATGTGGTTAGAAATAAACCGCTTAAGAACAAAAGAAGGAAAATTTTTTATACAACATTTTTGAAGCTTTCTAGTAGTATGTGTGGCTTAGTTGGGGGGGCTACTTTAGCATCAAATACTTCTATTAGTGGTTATGGATTTATTTTTTTGGCTTGTAGTTCCAGTCAAATGCTAATCGCGTCCCTTTTAGATAAGGATAAACTTTTGATATTTTATTCAGCTACTATTTTTTTCTGTGTAGATTTACTAGGCATTTATCGTTGGTTATTTAATTAAAAAAATTTTTTGTTTTAGTTGAGATAATTTTTCCAGAGCAAACTGTGAACATTCCAAATTTAGACTATTACTACCAATATCAATTAGATAATAGTGAATTCTTTTTGGCGATCGAGGTATCACCTTTGGTTTATCCTCAGTATCATCACTGCAATAATATTTAGTCTGAGTGGTTTAAAGTTAGCTTTTCAGTCTCCTTATGTTATTCAGGATGATGCCAGACAACATATTTTCTGGATGCAGCAATTTAACGACAGTGATTTATTTTCTGGAGATTTAATTGCCAATTATTTTAAATCTGTTTCACCTTGGGGATTTACTTATTTATATAAAATAGTTAGTAGTCTAGGTATAAATGTAATCTTCTTTAATAAAATTTCTCCTCTTTTAATTGCTGTTCCTACCACAATTTATTGTTTTCTAGTTTGTCTAGAAATTTTGCCTATTCCCTTCGCTGGTTTTATTAGTAGTTTATTACTTAATCAAAATCTCTGGCTATTAGATGATCTATCTTCAGGTACACCAAGGTCATTTATTTATCTCTTATTTTTAGCTTTTATTTATTATTTATTACGACACAAGCTATTTTTTTGTATATTATTAATTATTTTACAAGGATTATTTTATCCTCCAACTGTCTTAATATCAGCAGTAATTTTAGTTCTCAGGTTATTAAGTGATAAGCAGCATAAAGCTATCTATTTTTCAGGATTATTGACAGCAGTAATTATTTTATTAATTTACGCTGCTAAAACCTCAGAGTTTGGAGACATAATTACTTTAGAACAAGCTAAATTAAGACCTGAATTTATGCCAGGAGGAAGAAGTGCTTTCTTCTCTGATAACCCCAAAGAATTTTGGTTATTAGGTAGAAGGAGTGGTTTTTTACCCATCGAATGGCAATATAGTTTGATGGGTGCTTATGGGGCTGGTTTATTTTGGCTCAAAAAATATCCTCATCGCTTTCCCCTAGTTAAAAAAGTCAATAAAAATGTGATAATTTTGCTGCAAATCTTCAGTGCAGGATTATTACTATATTGTTTAGCTCATCTACTCTTATTTAGATTGCATCTACCCAGTCGTTATAGTCAACATATCATCAGGATAATTATTGCCTTATTAGATGGAATGACTATCGCAGTTATTGTTCATACTTTGAATCTGAAGATCGATCGTCAGTTATTTAAATTCTCTGCTTTAATAAGCTTACTTTGTTTACTGTTGTATCCTACCTATGCAGCACAATCCTATGCTTACAGATTGGGTTATGTCAAACCAGAAACTACAGAAATATATAACTTTTTAGAGCAACAACCAAAAGACTCTCTCATTGCTACTTTAGGTGAAGAAGCAGATTTTATTCCGACATTAGCTAAGCGATCGGTACTAGTATCAAGAGAATATGCACTCCCTTATCACAACGGCTACTATGAGCAGATTAATCAGAGAGTTCGGGATTTAATTACAGCACAATATAGTACAGATTTGGAGACTGTTCGGCAGTTTATTAATAAATATCAAATAAATTTTTGGCTAATAGGTAAAAATACTTTCACAATCAATTATCTTAAGAGTAATCCTTGGTTGATGCAATTTCAGCCCGAAGTATCTAATGCCATAGAGATGATGACCAAAAAAGAAAAGCCAATAACATCCCAATTAAGTAATCGCTGTCAAATTTTTACTGAACAAAATTTGGTAGCGATCGAAGCTAAATGTATTACGTCTTTAGCGGAGAACAAAACTGAATAGAGAATGAGTTACAAATTCACTATCAAAAAAAGGTATTATCTCGATCTTCTAATCTTTGCTCTTACTCTCGCTCTTATCACCTTCGGTATTGGAACTTATGGTTTGTATGAACCCCATGAAGGTCATTTTGCAATGGTAGGACAAGAGATGTTACTGCGGGGAGATTGGATTACACCCCATCTTAATGGCGATCGATATCTTAATAAACCACCTTTATTATACTGGCTCATTGCCCTATCTACTAGTATATTCGGCACAACAGAATTTGCTGCCAGATTGCCCCTAGCTTTATCTGGTTGGGTAGGAATAATTATCGTCTGGAAATGGTCAAAGGAATTATTTGGTATTAGAGCTAGTCGCATAGCTGCATTAATGCTATCTGTGAGCTTAGGTTGGTTTATTTTTACCCATCAGTTATTAACCGATGTGCTTTTGTCTACCCTAATTTTGGCTAGTAGTTATTTTTTTTGGAAATTACTATGTCAACCTAAGTCTTGTACTTATTTCTATAGTTTATATATCTCGCTCAGTTTATGTATTCTTACCAAAGGATTAATTGGGGTTGTTTTACCCTTGTTAAATTGTCTGGGTCTATCAATTATCAAGCAAGATGAGAAAATTTGGCGAAAGATTAAACCAGGTAAAGGAATAATGATTATTCTAGCAATAATCGCTCCTTGGTTTGTCGCTGTAGATGCTGCACATCCTGGCTTTCTTTCCTATTTTATTGTTAACGAACACATTAAACGCTTTTTTGATATTCGTTTTCCCCCTGACTACGACGTTGCTAAAACTAGTGCTTTAGGTTTTGTCGTCATTACTTTAGTTTGGTGTTTACCTTGGAGTTTATTTTTACCGCAGATAATCTTATCAACCAAACGATATTGGCAAAAAATCAAGGCTAAACATCGTCAAGATGGAATCTTGTTAGTAGCGATCGCTTCTTTGACTCCTATTCTCTTTTTCTTACCTCTATCTTCTCGGTTAGTTTATTACAGTCTTCCCGCTATTCCTTTCTATATTATTCTCTGTGCTGGTTGGTATTCTCGAACCTATCTTTGTTCGTCGCCCACTAGTGTTTATATCTTGGGTTCAATTTTTATTGTCATTGGCTTACATTTACTAAGTACAATGCTATTTTTACCCGATCTAGTTAATTCTTTAACTTATATCGATGACAAAATTGATATTAGTCTGCCCATTATTCTTCTTGCTTTCATTTTAGGCATAGGATTGCTCTGGGCAGGAATAGCTATGGGTAAAAATAGGCTGAAATTATCTTTAACAGCCTTATGGTTAAGCTTTGCTATGACCTGTATGACAATTACTCTTGGCTTTAATATCTATCAATATTCTCGCTCCAGCAAGATAATGGTTAAAACTATCGATAGTTGTCTTGGAGTAGATACTCTCTGGATATTTGAAGGTTCGCGAGAAATTGGGGCTGCTGGGGCAATTAGTTATTATCTTAACCAAAAGAAAGACTATTCTCGTTCTACTGTTTTTTTTACCCAAGATAAAAATAGCCTTACTTTACCTCTAGGTTGGACGCAAGGCAAACAAGATACCATTTATCGAACCGTCTTAGTTCTAGCTGATGGAGGCAAAAACCGTCTTCCTCCTCAGTTTCCTGGTGCAACCCTATCTTATCTAATTACGAAAGAAAAATTTATGGGTTATTGGTACAGCGATCGCCCTGTTGTCTTTGTTACGGACTTTCTTAGAAATAAGGACGATTATAACGATCCCCTAGATCTTAACTTACCTCACGATCCAGGTAGACCCTTACTAGCGATCGCCAATAGGAAAGTTTATGGTAATTCCGCAGCAATAGATAGATGCTATTTCCACGATCTTAATAACACAACTAAGAATAAATAAATACAAAGAAAGACTTTTTGATAAAATCTTAGAGAAACGTTAAAAAATATTACAATATTAATAAATGAAATTATTAATAGTAGGGGCTACAGGTACTCTAGGCAGACAAGTGGCTCGTCAGGCACTAGATCAGGGCTATAAGGTACGTTGCTTAGTACGCAGTCCTAAAAAAGCAGGATTTTTAAAAGAGTGGGGCGCAGAGTTAATTCAAGGAGATATTTGTAACCAAGAAACTTTAGCACCCGCCCTAGAAGGAATTGAAGCCGTTATTGATGCAGCTACAGCCAGGATTACTGACAATCTGAGTATTAAAGAAGTAGATTGGCAAGGAAAAGTAAACTTAATTCAAGCAGTTAAAAATGCTGGTATAGAGAGATATATCTTTTTCTCGATAATTAATGCGGAAAAATATCCAACAGTACCATTAATGGATATTAAACGCTGTACAGAGCTATTTTTAGCAGAATCAGGCTTAAATTATACAGTTTTACGCCTTGCTGGTTTTATGCAAGGATTGATTGGACAATATGCCATCCCTATTCTAGATAACCAAGTGGTCTGGGTAACAGGAGAAAGCACCCCTGTCGCCTACATGAATACCCAAGATATTGCTAAATTTGCTATCCGCGCTTTGGAAGTACCAGAAACCGAAAAACAGACTTTTCCCGTAGTGGGGACTCGTGCTTGGGAAGCTTACGAAATTATCAATCTCTGCGAAAGATTATCTGGGCAAGATGCCAGAATTTCCCGTGCTTCTCTAGGATTATTGCGTTTAATGCGGGGCGTTACTCGTTTTTTCAAGTGGGGACAAAATGCAGCAGATCGTTTTGCGTTTGCTGAAGTATTAGCTAGTGGTAAACCTCTAGATGCATCAATGGAGAAAACTTACCAAACTTTTGGTATCGATCCAGCAGAAACCACTACTATGGAAGAATATATGCAAGAATACTTCACTCGCATCATGAAGAAATTAAAAGAAATTGATTACGAGAAAAACAAAAACAAGAAGAAGAGGAAAAAACCCACCAAACCCTATCGCAATCAGTTTTAAAAACTCTTGTATAGTATAAGCTAAATGACCTGGTGGAATCGAGATTTATGTACTCAATAACCAAGAGTTACCACCAGGCAACACCATAGCAATACGTATTAGTATTAAGACACTCACTACTCACTACTTGCTACTTTTTACTAAGATGTCCTAACTTTTTTTGTATTGCTATAGTATTAAGGAAGCAAAAAAGATCTAAGATTCGCCTTTTAAAATTCAGTGGTTTGACTATTCAAGCTAGGTTGAGTATTATCAGGACTTGACATTACATGATAGTAGGTTGCGATTCTTCTATTTCTCGAGAGCGAAAGTTATCTCCACCTTTCTGCTCAAGTACATGATGGTAGAAGAGGGCAGCAGCAGCACCACCAGCCAAAGGACCAATCCAGTAAAGCCAAAAGTATTGCAGCCCACCTCCCATGAGAGCAGGACCGAGATACCGAGCAGGGTTCATCGCTGCACCAGTCAAAGGACCACCAGCTAAAATATCAAGAGCTACAGTTAAACCAATAAACAATCCTCCCACTTTTGGCGCGCGAAAATCGATCGCTGTACCAAAGACAACAAAAACTAAGAAAAAAGTCAGTATAAACTCCAGAGTTAAACCCATCAAGGGAGTTGCTCCTCCTCCGAGACTAGGAGTTCCAATATTGACTGCTTGAAGTATCTCTAAAGGAATAGCTAGTTTGAGCAAACTGGCAGCAAATATTGCTCCCAGACATTGAACAATAATATATCCAAGAGCGTTCTTAAGATCGATTTTATTGGTTAGCAAAGCTCCAAAAGTAACGGCTGGATTAAGATGACCGCCACTAACAGCAGCCGTTGCACTGACCATAACTGCAATGGTAAAACCGTGAGCAAGGGCAATAGCAGCGAGATCTACAATTGTTTCCGTGAGTCCACCTCTTATAATATAGTTAGTGGCGATCGAACCAACACCAATAAAAATCAGGGCAAAAGTTCCAATAAACTCAGCAAACAAAGCTTTTGTATTCATCTTGTTTTTCCTGGAAATTTCTATATAAGTAGTCGGGCAAAATTAAATTTAAAATAAGAAACAATTGGTCCACCACAAAAATTATGATGACTAATTATTTTCCTTACTCCCTGCTCCCTAACCCCACTTGTTAACACCTCGATGGGACGATACTTACTCCCGTCTCAACCCTTCATCTGGTGAAGTCTCCTCACCTACGCGAAGTGACTACCGTAAGGTCTCCCTCTCGGTCAAAAATCATCTAGGCAGAAGAATCAAACTTGTGTAATTAATTATGTTTAATGTTTAGATATTTAAAATTATCTCAGTTAATTATTTTGAGGTCTTTTAGAAGAACGTCTGCTTTTAAACCACATCTGCAATCCCGTGATGGCTAAGACGATCGAACCTAAGCCATTAAGAAAGGGAAAGCTTTTTTGAAAATCAACATAGTAAAAATTTCCCTTGTGCCAATGAATAATAAAGCGTACTTGATCTTCAAAACCGCCTAATTCTGCAATCTGGTAAATTACTCCAGTAATTACTGTGAACAGAATTGGTACGATCATAATTGGTGCAAGTAGTCTGTGGAGTTGCCTAATTTTAATTGCTTTCATATTCATCTCCTGCACCTTCACTACTAAGTAGATAAGTAGGTTGCTCTATGACAGTTCCTTGTTCACCGCCTTCACCACCTTCACCACCTTCACCACCACCATCGGGGTTGATCTCACAGCCTACTAAGGTTGTCATAAAACCTAGAGACATTGCTAGGGTTAAGGAAGTTAATCTAACTTTTTTCTCTGGCATTTTAATAGTTTTCCTGAAGAACCTTAAATTCGGTAAAGTTTATGGTTTTTATTTTGACAATCAAATATGAAATCAGGATGAAACTATTTTCAATCTAGTTGTAACCAGAAGAATGAGCGATCAGGCAAAGCCTGGCACTGCGTGATCGCTTTCTAAGATAATCAGTACCCAATGCAGAAATCAAGATACATTCCTTCTTTTTGAATGGCTCTTATGTTATCTGTTCGATAGTAGCTCTAGGTTTATTCAACTCCTTGGCTATTTTCTGATCTTCCAGTCGATTGCTACCGTAAACTAGATTAGACTTTGCAGATGTTGAATTAGCTGTGGTGCTTGCATGACTCCTTCAATTTTACTGGCGGGTTGTCCATTTTTGAACAGTACCAAAGTAGGTAAAGCTTCTATGTCATAACTTGAAGCTAACTGTGGATATTTATCAGTATCAATTTTGACTATTTGAATGCGATCGCGCAATTGTGCCCCTACTTGTTCTAAAATGGGACTCATCATCTGACAAGGGCCACACCAAGTAGCATAAAAATCAACTAAGACAGGTTGTTCACAACTATCTAAAAGTTCTTGGAAACTAGAAAAATTCTTTTTGACTGCCATATTTCAGTTGTCAGTTAACAGTTAACAGTTATCAGTGGATATTTGCAGATAATACAAATAAGAACCAAGATTTAATTCGTTTACATAATAGCGATAAGCAACCCAAATCAGCGTAATATAATCTAGTTTCTTAAACTTTTACGGAGAGGCTGATTATGGAGAGGTTGCCCGCAGATTTACAAAAATTAGCAGATCGAGTTGCCATCGTCACAGGGGGATCGAGGGGAATTGGTAGGGCAACGGCGATCGCTTTGGCAACAGAAGGAGCTAAAGTAGTAGTCAATTATGCTCGCTCTAGTGATTCCGCAGAAGAGGTAGTAGCAGAAATCATCGCAGCAGGAGGAGAAGCTATTGCCATAGGTGCAGATGTTTCCCTCGAACAAGATGTAGATAACTTAATTAAACAAACTCTGGATAAATTTAGCCGTATCGATGTTTTAGTTAACAATGCAGGTATTACTCGCGATAATCTATTGATGCGGATCAAGCCAGCAGACTGGCAAGCTGTTATTGATTTAAACTTGACTGGGGTTTTCTTATGTACCAAAGCTGTAACGAAAAAAATGCTTAAACAACGCAGTGGCAGAATTATTAATGTTGCTTCTGTAGCAGGACAAATGGGCAACCCAGGGCAGGCAAACTATAGTGCTTCTAAAGCAGGAGTCATTGGTTTTACTAAAACTGTAGCTAAAGAATTAGCTAGTCGAGGAGTTACTGTAAATGCTGTTGCACCAGGATTTATTGCTACTGATATGACCAACGACCTTAAGTCGGAGGATATTATTAAATTTATTCCTCTTGGTCGTTATGGTAAGCCAGAAGAAATTGCAGGGATGATTCGTTTTTTAGCTGCCGATCCTGCTGCTGCCTATATTACAGGACAAGTCTTTAATGTGGATGGTGGTATGGTGATGGCTTAAATCAGTTATCAGTTATCAGTCTGTGGATGCAAAGAAAAACCCAGTCACCTAACAAGGAACTGGGTTTAACTATTAATTTGGTGGTGCGATACCAAGGTAGGAGTTTCGCATTGACAGAATGATGAAAATGTGGACTAGGACGCGATCGCCAATTATCACTACTCGATCGCCATTGAGCGTAAAATAATTTTTGTTC
>JASJDI010000147.1 GCA_030065155.1 Xenococcaceae cyanobacterium MO_188.B29 | reverse complement strand
CCCCTGCTTCCTCCGCTTCCCCTGCTTGCCTCAACCCATCAATTCAAAATTGACAGACTACTACTTTTTTCGGTACTTTTTCTGGCAACCCTACTTATTTTGCTGACAATTGTCACAATGACCACATCTAAAATTTTGTGCTTCTTCGGTAAAATCGAAAGCAGTTAATAAAAACTGCCAACGACATTTCTTTGTTCTTAGATAATGGTTCATCTGTTTTTGCCAACGTTTGTACACAGTAACTAAATTATCCCAAGATACTTGTGCGGGAGAAAAACATTTTTGATATGAAAAGGGGTCTTTCCACTCTAATTGCCCTAAACTGTGGAGGATTCCTAAAGCAGTTTTTCCTGGCAGAAATTGTTGCTCTATAGCTGCTATTTTTCCTTGTTTTGGTATTTGTTTGGCAATTGTTTGTGCTTTTTGCCACTGTTTTTCTAGCTGTTTTAGAAAAAACTGACTTCTTTGTTTATCTTCTGGATTTAACCATCCCGTTGGCTCACTTACTAAAATTAGAGCCTTAGCTGGTTTTCCATCCCTTCCACCTCTACCAATTTCCTGTAAGTATTCTGACAGTAATTCTGGTGCTTGAAAATGGACAATCCAACGGACATCTGGCTTATTAATACCCATACCAAAAGCAGAAGTACAAATTACAAAAGTTATTTTCCCGCTTAACCAATCTTGTTCTATTTTTCTTCTGGCTTGAGCATCTAATCCAGCATGATAAGCTTTAGTGGAAAAAGTGAGAGATTGAAACCAGTTAGCTAATTCTTCGCTATCTCGACGAGAGCGTACATAAATTAATCCCGATTGTTGATGGTGTGTTTGAATAAATTGGAGAGTTTGTTGTTTTTTGCCTCTTGGTGTCCAAATTGTTTTAACTTGTAGATGGAGATTAGAACGATAAGGACTAAGTAAAAAGGTTTTTGGTTGTTTTAGTTGTAGAGTGCGGATAATTGTTTTTTGACTTAGGGAGTCAGCCGTAGCCGTAAAAGCAGCGATCGCGATTTGTGTCCCTGATGGTTTACTTTTTAGTAGGCTAGGACGTACTATCTGTAAACGTCTATAGGCTGGACGAAAAGTAGTACCCCATTGAACTAAGCAATGAGCCTCATCCAAAATCAGACTGTTAATCTTAACTTGAGGTTGAGCTATTCTTTGCCAAACTGGAGTAGAAAGAAGCGTTTCTGGGGATAGATATAACAATCGTAATTGCTGTTGTTCAATTTGGCTTAAGATTTGCTTTTTCTGTTGTCTAGGTAATTCACTATGTAAAAGTGCAGCAGGAAGGCGACGTTGTTGTAATTCTTTAACCTGATTTTCCATCAACGCAACCAAAGGAGAAACAACCAAAGTTAAACCCTGTTGCACTAAAGCTGGTAATTGAAAACAAATAGATTTACCGCCACCAGTGGGCATGACTACGAGAGTATCTTGTGACTTTAGTAAGCTCTCGATTATTTCTGCTTGCGGATAACGAAAATCTTTATAACCCCACACTTGCTTTAAAGTAACATGAATTTGCTGCCAAATATTAGAAGGGTAGTTCATATTGTCAATATGCAGGGGTTTTCTCCTACCAGTTGTAACAACAGATTGCTATAAATCACCAACCTATAATGATTACTGGTTACTGATTACTTACTAACATAGTCTCTAACATGAGCAGGAACAGAAATATCTGGGGATAGACGAGGATCGCTAATTGGTTCTCCTGGGGTGATAGTTAAAGGAATTACTCCAGCCCAAACGGGAATTTCATAGTCTTTTTCATCGTCTATAGGTGCGCCTGTTCTAACTTTGGCAGAAGCTTCATTTAAGGGCAAGCTTAGAACTAATGTACCTTTCAGTTCGTGAGGATTAGGGGGACGAGTTGCTTGCCAACGATCAGGGATAATATGATCACAGAAAGCTTTAAGTGCTGCTAGTTTATCTTCTTCTTCTTTGACAATAGTTGCTGTACCGAATATTACTATCGATCGATAATTCAAAGAATGATGAAAAGCAGAACGAGCCAATACCAATCCATCTACTAAAGTAACGCACACACAAACTTCTATTCCTGTTTGCAAAGCCCGTAACATCCGACTAGCAGGAGAGCCATGAATATACAATTTGTCTTCTACTCTGCCATAAGCAGTAGGAATAACAAAGGGCTGTCCATCGGCTACAAAACTGACATAACAAATAAAACCTTCGTCTAAAATTTGATAAATAAGTTCTCGTTCATAGCTTCCTCTTTTGGGGACTCTTTTAACAGTACTGCGCTTACTATGAAATAGCTGTTGACTAATAGGATTCTTTTCTGGATAGTTCATAATTACTCTGGATAAATCTTTCTTCTGCTAGAGTAATTACTATAGTGGTTACTTACAAGTGCCAATATTAACTTAATTAACCAGTCCACTTTGGCTGATTAGATTCAGTTTTTTCAACATTGTCTAAAATCGAGTTAGTTTTCAAGGAATCAAAACTGTGTTCATTACTTCCAATCTAATTAATTTAGATAACAAAGATCAGATTCTTACTATTTCTAATTTAAGTTGGGAAGAATACCTGAAAATTAGTGACAACAATGATACTTTAGCTAGGGTATCTTATCTTAATGGAGAAATAAAATTAGTGTCTCCTAGCTTAAATCATGAAAAAATAAAAGAATTTATCACTTATTTAATTGAGACTTATTGCGATCTCAAGGATATTGATTTTTATCACGTAGGTTCAACTACTTTAAGATCTCAAGAAAAAAAGGTAGGTAAAGAGCCAGATTGTAGTTATTGTTTTGGTACAGATAAACTAATACCCGATTTAGCAGTAGAGGTGGTTTTTTCTAGTGGAAATCCAGTGACTGACCTAGAAAAGTATAAATTATTAGGAGTAAAGGAAGTTTGGTTTTGGATAATCGACCATCTCGAAATATACTTCTTCTTTGATGATAAGTATAGTTTAGTAATGGAAAGTGAATGCTTACCAGGATTAAAGAGTATTTTGCTGAGTAAAAAAATTCCCCAAGTTTTAAGTCAAAATCCCCGTAAAGTTAAACAGGAAATTTTCGACAGTATTGTTTAGTTAAATTATGGATTTAACGATCGCCTTAGACAATAATTCTGCTATACCCTTATACCAGCAAATCTATACAGAATTGCGTCAGGCAATTTTGACAGGAAGATTGCAACCAAATCAACAAATTCCTTCTACTCGTTGGTTAGCAAAGTCTTTGGGAATTTCTCGGAGTACCGTTAGCCAAAGTTATGAACAATTATTTAGTGAAGGATATTTACAAACGAAAACTGGTTCGGGAACCTTTGTCAGTGAGAAACTACCAGACGATCTCTTAATTACTCAACCAATTAAATCTAAATATCAGAGTACTTCTCCTCAGGTTGAACTATCAACTTATGGTAATAATGTAAAATCAGCCAATTTAAGCATTACTTACTCAGATTTACCGATTAGTTTTAACTATGGTCGTCCAGCCCTCGATCGCTTTCCCTTAAAACTATGGCGAAAGTTATTATCTCGTCATTGTGAATCTAATTTAGATTTATTAGATTATTCTTTAGAACCGAGAGGGCATCAACCATTAAGAGAGGCGATCGCCAGTTACTTATCTTGTTCTCGTGCCGTACAATGTTCTCCAGAGCAAGTTATTATTACTAGTGGTTCACAACAGGCGATCAACCTAGTAACTCGTTTATTTATTAACCCAGGAGATACTATTGCCTTAGAAGAGCCTTGTTATCAAGGTGCGCGGAATATCTTTCAAGCCCAAGGGGCTAAACTAATACCTGTTGAAGTAGATACTTCAGGATTAATTGTTGAGCAGTTAGCTAATATTTCCCCAGTTAAGCTGATCTATGTTACCCCTTCCCACCAGTTTCCGACAGGGGCAGTCTTATCTCTACCACGCAGACTAGAATTACTGAGATGGGCAAAGGAAACAGGCGCAATTATTATCGAGGATGACTATGATAGTGAATATCGCTATAGTTCGCGTCCAATACCCGCACTACAAGGATTAGACCACCATCACTCAGTAATTTATATGGGGACTTTCAGTAAAGTATTATTTCCATCTCTGCGAATTGGCTATTTAGTTGTCCCAGAGAATCTACAGTCTATCTTTACTCGTGCTAAATGGTTGTGCGATCGCCAGTCTCCTTTAATAGAACAACAAGTCCTCACCGATTTTATTAATGAAGGGCATTTAGCTAGACATATACGCAAAATGCGTAATCTTTATAATCAACGCCGTCAAGCTTTAGTAGCAGCTTTAAAGCAATATTTAGCAGAAAAAGTCACTATTTTGGGAGAAAATGCCGGAATTCATTTAACGATTACCCTAAAAACCAACTTCAGCGATCGAGAAGCGATCGATCGGGCTGCACAAGTAGGTGTAGGATTGACTAGTTTGAGCAAGTATTATCTACAAGCTAAAAATCAAGGGGAGTTTCTCTTAGGATATTCTGAGCTAGATGAATTACAAATTAAAGAAGGTATTCGTCGGCTAGCTTTGATTTTTTAAGAGTTTATTTCTAATCTCGATCTTAAATAGAGAAAGAAAATTTAGGAAATTTTGTGAAAATTAGTGTAATCATTCCCGCTTATAATGGCGATCGCTATATTGCTCAAGCGATCGATAGTGTACTCGCTCAAACCTACACTAACTACGAAATTATCGTGGTTGATGACGGCTCTACAGATAATACTCGCAATATAGTTCAAGCCTATGGCGATCGAATTCGCTATATCTATCAAGAAAATCAAGGGGTAGCAGTCAGTCGTAACCGAGGGATTAAAGCATCTCAAGGGGAATATATCGCTTTTTTAGACCAAGATGACATTTTTTTCCCTAATAAGCTTTTTGAACAACTATCTTGTTTTGAACAATATCCAGAAGCAGGCATTATTCATAGTGGTTGGCTAAGAATTAATGATAGTGGTGAGATACTAGGTAAAGTAGAACCATGGCATGATGCACCTGTCCTCGATCTAGCCCAATGGTTATGTTGGAAACCTGTATTGTTAGGTGCCATGATGTTTAGGCGAGAATGGTTAGAAAAAGTACAAGGCTTAGACTCTCAATTTAAACAAGTATGCGATCTAGATTTAGCTTGGCGTTTAACCTTATTAGGCTGTAAAACTATCTGGCTTAAAAAATCAACCTTGTATTATCGAGAACACGATCGCAATGACTCTCTTAATACACCAGTACAATCACGAGAAATGTTAGCTGTTCTCGATAAATTCTTTGCTTTACAAGAAATTCCTAAGTCCATACGTTCTCTAGAAAGAAGTTGTCGTTACTATACTCTGGTCTGGTGTGCCTGGAGATTATATATAACTGGCTATCTAGAAGAAATGTCTCATTATCTGATCGAAGCTTTTACTTATACAAATAGCAGCACTACAGAAACTATTTTTGATTGGATTGAATCTTTTCAGAGGTATAGCAGTGAACGTAATCTCACAATAGATGTCTATGCTCTAACCAATTCAAAACCATGGCAGAAATTAATGGTTCAGTTGCTGATGAATAACGATGTAATTTAAATGAAGATAAGCTTACTAACTAACCTGAGTTCGGGATAAGCTGAAACACTAGACTTCTTGCATAAATAAATTCAAGGGAAGGTAAGACAAGGGAGAGTGGGTCGACAAGGTAGACAAGGTAGAAAATTTCTTCCTTGTCCTCCTGGTCTTCCTTGTCCTCCTGGTCTTTCCTAACCGTTTAATTAAGACTTTTGCGCATAGGTCTACTAATTATTTCGTTGTCACATAAACGCTTGAAATACTCGTTGTCTATTGTCCATTGTTCATTCAACCAAACAAATTAATTTTCTTAACCCGAACTGACGTTAACTACTAATCCATTCGAGTGCTTTGTCTCTATCCTCAAAGGTAAAATGTTTAACTTCAATACTAGAAAATAATGTATTACCCAGAGCAGCCAAACTTTTGAGCCACTGACGATCGGAAACGATCGCTTCTTTCTCAAAATCTTTGAAGTGTTGAAGACTAAATTTAAGATCTTTAATAAAAGCTTCTAGAGAAATCCCTGACCAATTGTTGACTTCTGCATAGATTCTTAATTTCTCTTCCTGTTTTAGCCTATTTTCAATAGATTTAACTACGCGATCGATATCTTCAGATTCAATCCTACCATCAATGTTCAATCCGACTATCTTGTCAGGTTTGTGGGGAATAAGTTTGATAGTCATAGCTTTACTCCTGTTTGTAAAAATTAAATAACTATTGAATCCTTATTAAAACCAAAGAGCTAAAACCTAAGAGTTAATCAATCACAACTTACGAGCAAGTGGTCGATTCTAAATTCTCTAGTGAAGATTCTTGCTTTTGTTCTATAGGAGTTTGAACTAGTAATACCGAGCAAGGAGCATGATGAACTACATAGTTACTAACGCTACCTAAAAATATCTCTTTCAAGCCCGAATATCCTCGTCTACCAATAACGATCGCATCTGCGTGACATAATTTAGCCAAGTCACAGATAGTAGAACTAGGATGACCAGTAATTTGACTAAATTCCGTTGTCACTCCCGCAGCGATCGCTTTTTTAGCAAAAGAACGCAGTATCTCTAGTCCGTCGGCTTCAAAAACTTTCCATTGTCTATGATACATTTCCTGTGCCATACGACCGATTTTAGGATCGAGGTGCATATAATGGTCGCCTACTGTGGGATAAAGAGACATAATCGGGCTGCCTTCTTCTTCTCCTGACAAAACGTGCAGTAATACTAATTGAGCTTGGGTAGCTTTGGCTAACAATAAAGCTTCTTGGAAAACCGTTTTATTTGTTGGTGAGCGATCGATTGCTACCAGGATTTTGTTAAACATTTTACTTACTTTGTTAGTGATTAGTGGTTAATGGTTGGTTTTCTTCAGAGACAAGAGAATCTGAATCGGATTCACCATCGATTGCTGTACGCAAGATTAAAACAGAACAAGGGGCATGGTGAGTTACATAGTTACTAACACTGCCGAGAAACATTTCTTTAAGACCTTTAAGTCCGCGACTACCGACTAAAATTAGATCGGCTTCCCAAGTACTAGCTAGTTCACAAATCGCCCGTCCTGGATTGCCAACTAGTTGAGTATATTCAGTTTCTACTTCTTTTTCTGTGGCTTTTTGAGTTAGATTGTTTAAGAAATCTATGCCCCGTTGTTTATACTCTGCCAATTTTTCTTGATATGCGTCATAATTGCGATCGTCTATCACTGGATAGTAGGCATAGGTAGGTAAGACAGGATAACCTGCTTCGTCTTCAGATAAAACGTGCAGCAGCATTAAAGATGCACCTGTAGTTTGGGCTAAAGATACTGCTGATTCAAAAACAGATTCGTTTCTTTCGGAATAGTCTACCGCTACTAAAATTCTATCGATCATGGGGAATACCTCTTTGTTGGTTAGTAGGGACGTAGCATGCTACGTCCGTATAATAGTTAGTGGTTAATTGTTACTAACTATTATTTTTTTCTACTTCAGCTACTTTCAGTCTGGTTTTAAGCACCGAGTCGGGATTGAGACTAATAGAGGTGATACCCTGGTTGACTAAAAACTCAGCAAACTCTGGATAGTCACTGGGTGCTTGACCGCAGATACCAATTTTGCGATTATTTTGTTTAGCTTTGGCTATTACTATCGAAAGCATATTTTTAACTGCCTGGTTGCGTTCATCAAAGAGATGGGCAACTAAGGAAGAATCGCGATCGAGTCCTAGGGTTAGTTGGGTTAGGTCGTTTGAACCAATAGAGAACCCATCAAACACTTCACTAAATTCATCGGCAAGAATTACGTTACTAGGAATTTCACACATAACGTATACTTGCAAATCATTTTTGCCTCTGACTAAACCATGTTCTGCCATTTCTGCTAATACTTTTCTTCCTTCATCGGGAGTACGACAGAAAGGAATCATCGGGACAACATTAGTTAAACCCATTTCATCTCGAACTCGTTTAAATGCCTGACATTCCATCGCAAAGGCTTGACGATAGTTGGGATCGTAATAACGACTTGCACCGCGCCAACCCAACATGGGATTTTCTTCTTTTGGTTCAAATTGTTGTCCTCCCAAAAGATTGGCGTATTCATTACTCTTAAAATCCGACATCCGCACAATAACTGGTTTGGGATAGAATGCTGCTGCAATAGTAGCGATGCCTCTGGCTAATTTATCAACGAAGAAATCGGGTTTATAGTCATAATGAAGTGTCAGACGAGAAACTTTTATCTTGTTAGAATCAGTTAACTCATCAAACTTGAGTAAGGCTAAAGGATGAACTTGGATATGGTTGGCAATAATAAATTCTAGTCTGGCTAAACCTACACCGTCGCAGGGTAAAGCAGATAAACCAAAGGCTTCTTCAGGATTACCCACATTCATTAAAATTTGCGTTTTAGTTTCGGGTAAATCATCTAACTGAGTTTCTGTGACTTTAAAAGGAATTAAACCAGCATAAACTTTACCTTCTTCTCCTTCTGCACAGGAAATGGTTATTTCTTGTCCATTTTGGATGTTTTTGGTCGCATCACTACAGCCAACGATTGCAGGAATACCTAGTTCGCGGGCAATAATAGCACTATGACAAGTTCTACCTCCCTGATTAGTCACAATAGCACTGGCTTGCTTCATAATCGGTTCCCAGTCAGGATCGGTTTTATTAGTAACTAAAACTTCTCCTGGTTGGAATTTATCGATTTGAGATACATTTAAAATTACCCTAGCAACACCAGAACCGATCTTTTCACCTACTGCTCTACCAGTTGTTAAGATTTCTCCAGTGTCATCTAATTTATATGTCTGCAATATATTGCTAGCTTTTTGAGATTGAACGGTTTCGGGACGAGCTTGTACGATAAATAAATCCCCTGTTACGCCGTCTTTTGCCCATTCAATATCCATGGGAGTGTAAACACCCCGTACCTTAGAATAATGGTCTTCGATCTGACAAGCCCAAGATGCTAATCGCAGAATTTCTTCATCATTAAGGGCATATTTAATTCTTTCTGAGAGAGATGTGGGTACATTTTTGGTAAGCTTGCTACCGCCTAGGTCATATACCATCTTGATTTCTTTGCTACCAAGGCGTTTATCTAAAATTGGACTATAGCCTTCTTTTAGTGTTGGTTTAAAGACGATATATTCATCAGGGTTAACAGCACCTTGAACCACGTTTTCCCCTAACCCATAGGCTGCGGTAATTAAAGCTGCATCTTTAAATCCAGTTTCCGTATCGATCGAAAACATGACTCCCGAAGTAGCTAAATCGGAGCGTACCATTTTTTGTACGCCAGCAGAAAGAGCTATATTAAAGTGATCGAAGCCTTTGATAGTACGATAGGAGATAGCTCGATCTGTAAATAAGGAAGCAAAACATTTATGGCAAGCTTCCAATACACACTGAATGCCGTGAACATTAAGATAGGTTTCTTGTTGTCCAGCAAAACTGGCATCGGGTAAATCTTCCGCAGTTGCCGAGGAACGAACTGCTACATCTACGTTATAGGTATAATTCTCACAGAGTTCTCTGTCTTCTCCTTCAAAGCGCTCGCAATACTCAAAATTAATACTATATCGCTGGCAAAGTTCACTGTAAGCTTCAGTGATAGCTTTTTCTAATTCTGGAGGAAAAGGAGTATTTAGAATCAAAGTCCTAGCTTGCTTACCCCGCGCCCGCAGATTATTAACATCTTCTACATTAAGATCGGCAAATAGTTGACGTAGTTTAGTTTCTAACCCTGCTTGTTCAATAAAATAGCGATAGGCATAGGCAGTAGTAGCAAAACCTCCTGGTACATAAATTCCTTCAGGTGTTAACTGTTGGATCATTTCTCCTAAAGAAGCATTTTTACCTCCCACTAGAGAAATGTCTTCTATTCCCACTTCTTCAAACCATAGAACTAAAGCTTGTTCTTTATCTTGCAGAAGTTGATTTTGGCGATCTGCTGTTGCTACCATAAATTTTAGTTCCTCGTTTAACTTCTACCTCTTCGTACCTATAGGTTTGAGGCTATTAATTATGTTGTAAACAACTAATTTGAGGAACTTGTGAGGATATTTAAAAGATTATCTTCTTAATCATTTATCCATAGGGTTTTAGCTATTAGATACTTGTAAACTAGCCAACAAAGTCTGAGTACGTTTAGCCACTGCTTGCCAATCTTCTGCTTCTACTAAAGGTTTAGGAAATAGTTGACTAGAAAGACCAACAGCGATCGCTCCTGCGGAAATCATTGCTGGTGCATTATCCAAAGTAATACCCCCTGTAGGAATTAAATCAATGTGACCCAGAGGAGCTTGTAAACTCTTAATATAGTTTGCACCACCAACCGCTTGAATGGGAAAAACTTTAACTGCACTAGCCCCTAACTGCCAGGCAGTAACAATTTCTGTAGGCGATAATGCTCCAGGAATTAGAGGGATACGATATTCTTGGACTGCGGTTAGGAGTAAATTAGGATTGAGATGAGGACAGAAAATAAATTGTGTCCCACAAGCGATCGCCTCTTGTAATTGTTGCTGGTTTAAAATTGTTCCGACACCGATTATATGATCGGGTAATTCTTGTCTTATTAGAGTAACTAACTGGTCAGGGCGATCGCTGTTCCAAGCTATCTCAATAATTTTTATACCACCTTGGGCGACAGCCTGAGCCATCGCCAGACCAATTTCTAGCTGGGGAGAACGAATAACTGCGATCGCTTTATGGCAAATTAACAGTTGTTGCCAATGATAGCGAACTTCACATACTGTGCTTTTCAATTGAGTAGACTCCACCCGTCATGTATTACTGATTACTGATTGAAAAGTAACTTTCAATCCAGTCTCCTCAGTCTAAAATTAGTGTGGTCTATCGATCTCAAAACCGCTGTAAGTTAATGAGTCTAGACAAAAATCTGTTCTTAAAAGATAACTAATTGTTTATTATTCATTTTAGCGAAGAGAGCGAATGTGATGTTTGTATTCTTTTGAATTTAAACCACTACCTACATTAGCAGATGCTGGCTCAATTTGACTTTTGAGAGTTTCAATTCTTTCTGCTGTAGATGGATGGGTACTCAAAATTTTAGGACCAGAACTTCCTTGCTTTAACAACTTCTGCATAAAACTAACCATCCCAGAAGGCGCATAACCAGCTTTTCTAAGATTAGTTAATCCTAGTTGATCTGCTTCTCGTTCATCCTCACGACGATTAGGACGATTAATAGCTAAATCCACTCCAATATTAACTGCTGCAGTTTGATCCAATCCTGCCACCGATAATATTCCTTGAGAAATGGCTCTTTCGCGCATACCTTCAACAGCATGACGACCAACAATATGACCTATTTCATGACCAATTACACTAGCAAGTTCTGCTTCGTTTTCTGCTGCTAGGATTAAACCAGTGTGGACATACACATAGCCTCCCATAGTAGCAAAAGCATTAATATTTTTATCATTCACTACTTGAAAAGTATAGGGAAGATTGGGACGTTCACTATGTTTAGCTAATCTTTGTCCAATACGATTGATATAGTTATTAATTTGCTGATTGCGGTAAATTTTAGCTTGACCCGATTTGATTAACTGTTGATTTATATCTTTACCCAGTGCTACTTCTTGTTTATCAGACATACTGGAGACTTGAATAACTTGTATTCCTTGCTGGAGTATATCGAACCAAGAAACACCATAACTCGGCTTAATATTAGTTATACAAATGCTCGCAACACAAGTGATAGATATAAGAGTATAAAACCAGCTTTTACGAGAACGCCAAGAAAAAAATTTAAACATTTTTGCTTACAGTTAACTTTAATAGAGATATTCCTATATTGAGCAGACGAAGAATTAGTGTAATGAGTTGCTCAATATATCAAAATTATCTCTATTTATTGCTTACTTTGCTAACTGCGGGAACCTTGATAGTGATAGAAATAGAAATTAAAAATATCAAAAAAGAATCCTACAATTGCAAAAGCAAAACCTAGAATCATTACTCCTTCAAAAGCATTACCACTACCGAAAACAGCCAAAAAATCTAAAATCTGGATAGTGCCATATTGTCCTAACAAGGCTAAACCAGGAATGTAACCTAAAATCAGCAAAATAGCAAAAACTAATCCGATTACCAACGCTGGAGTAGTAAAACTAATGATAGTGGTTAGCAGGATAGAAACAAGGAAACTTGAGATAACTCTCATAATCTTAGAACCTTAGAAAACATTCAACAGGATAGATGAACTTAGTAGATCTAGTCTTCCTGCCTATCAATACCATAAGCGTAAATTTACAATCTGAATGTATGTTTGGATATAATTTTCAAAAATCTTAAATATTTATAAAAAATTTTGGTAAATATCAATGACAAGGTATCAAGAAAATTTGAGGTCTGTAAAGTCAGTCCATTTAAGATTTAAAATTTAACATTTACGGCAGAGATTATGACCATCGGTATCTGGGTATTGGGAGACCAATTATGGCAACAACAATCAGCATTAGCTAGTTGTAAGCAAGATAAAAAGCGATATCCTGTAATATTAATTGAATCGAGTCAATATGTTCAACAGCGTCCTTATCATGGTCAAAAATTGGTTTTAGTTTGGTCAGCTATGCGTCACTTTGCCGAAGAGTTAAAAAGTGATGGTTGGGACGTAACTTATCAAATTAGCGAAGATTTCGTTACACCTCTTCAAGCTTGGATACAAGAATACAGAATTACTCAATTACGGGTGATGACTCCGAGCGATCGACCATTCGAGCAATTCATTAACAATTTAGATCTCAATTGTAATGTTAGTTTAATACCTAATAATCATTTTCTCTGGAGTAAGCAAGAATTTCACGACTGGGCAAAATCGAGAAAAAGATTACTACTAGAAGATTTTTATCGCCAAGGACGCAAAAGATTTAACATCTTGATGGATGGAGACAAACCTATTGGTGGCAAATGGAATTTCGATAAACAAAACCGTAAACCACCTAAGAAAAATTTAGCAACACCAACGGCTTTATGGTTTGAACCAGATCGAATTACCATCTCAGTAATTGAACGGATCGAAGAACTCAAATTAAACATTTATGGCAAAATTGAACCGTTTCGCTGGGGTGTAACCAGGCAACAAGCTAAACAAGTTTTAGGGCATTTTTTAACTCAGTGTTTCTCTAATTTTGGTACTTATCAAGATGCCATGGTAACGGGAGAAGATACTCTGTGGCATAGTTTAATTTCTCCTTATCTCAATCTTGGTTTACTTCAGCCAATGGAAGTGATTAAAGCTGCCGAACAAGCGTATCACTCTAAAGAATTAGCTCTTAATAATGTAGAGGGTTTTATTCGCCAAGTATTAGGCTGGCGAGAATATATGTATGGTATTTACCATCATACCGAAGCAGATTATGGCGATGGTAATTGGTTCAATCATCATCATCCTTTACCTCAATTTTATTGGGATGGAGCCAAAACAGAAATGAACTGTTTACGGCAAATCCTGACTCAGGTAGAAAGGACTGGTTATGCTCACCATATTCAACGATTGATGGTTTTAAGTAATTTTGCTCTAATTGCTGGAGTATCTCCCCAAGAGATTGAATCTTGGTTTCATGCAGCTTTTATCGATGCTTATGACTGGGTAATGCAAACAAATGTAATTGGGATGGGACAATTTGCTGATGGAGGTAAGCTCGCTTCCAAACCCTATGCTGCTTCAGCTAACTATATTAATAAGATGAGTGATTACTGTGGTAATTGTACTTTCGATCGCACTAGTCGCCATAGCCCTAATGCTTGTCCTTTTAATTTTTTCTATTGGGATTTTCTCGATCGTCACAGAGAAAAGCTGAAGTCTTTGGGAAGAATGAATTTAGTTTTAGCTAATCTTAAAAAAATATCTCCTGAAGAATTAGCCCAGATTAAGTCTTTAGCTGAAAATTGGTGGACAAAAGAAAATTGTTAAATAGTGTTAAGTACTTAAGCAAAATTATTTGTACATTCCATTTTTTCCTAACACCTAACACCTAACACCTAACACCTAACACCTAACACCTAACACCGAGCTCAACTATACAATTAATTTGGCACGACTACTTAGATATTATAGCTTCTGGACTTTGACCTTCCTTAACTGTCAAGTACCTGATTACTTTTGAGAATGGATGTGATTCACTTAATAAATAATACTTATTTTCGCACCAGTCATTAGTGATAAATTTTCATTAGAGTGTCCTCTATGATCTGTTTATATGCAACTGGTTAATGGTTTAAATTTCAAAAACTTACGGGGCGATGTATTTGGTGGTATAACCGCAGCAGTGGTCGCTTTACCTTTAGCCCTGGCTTTTGGTGTGTCTTCTGGTGCTGGTGCGATCGCTGGACTTTATGGTGCGGTCATAGTTGGCTTTTTCGCTGCTTTGTTTGGAGGTACTCCTTCGCAAATTTCTGGTCCTACAGGTCCTATGACCGTAGTGATGGCTACAGTCTTTTCAGGAGTAGTCGCAGCTAATCCCGAAAACGGTATAGCGATGGCTTTTACTGTAGTTATGTTGGGCGGGATATTTCAGATTTTGTTTGGGGTAATGCGGTTAGGTAAATATATTACCCTCATGCCCTATACAGTTATTTCTGGCTTCATGTCGGGTATAGGTATGATTATTATTCTGATCGAAGTAGGCCCTTTTCTTGGACATCCAACCTCTGCCAATGTCGTTGAATCTGTTAGTAAGTTTCCCAGTTTTATTAGTCAAGCTAATCCGACTGCTACATTGTTAGGTATTTTGACTCTAATCATTGTTTTTGCTGCTCCTGCCAAATTAACCCGCTTTATTCCTTCTCCTTTACTAGCTTTAATTGTCGGGACTTTAATTCCTTTCTATCTAATGCCTAATAGCGATCTGCCGTTAATCGGTGATATACCCAGTGGATTACCTAATTTACAGTTTCCAGTATTTCAATTTGTTCAGTTGAAAACAATGGTGGGTTATGGTTTAATGCTGGCAGTTTTAGGCTCAATTGACTCTCTCTTAACCTCTCTAGTAGCAGATAATATTACCCATACTCAACACGATAGCGATCGCGAATTAATTGGTCAAGGCATTGGTAATTTAATTTCTGGTTTGTTTGGCGGTCTTCCTGGGGCAGGGGCAACCATGCGGACGGTAATTAATGTCAAAACTGGAGGAAAAACACCTATTTCGGGAATGGTTCATGCTCTAGTATTATTAGTGATTGTGCTGCGGGCAGGAGGGTTAACCGCTAATATTCCCCACGCAGTTTTAGCAGGTATTTTAATTAAAGTTGGTATTGATATTATTGATTGGAGTTTCCTGAAAAGAGCGCATCAAATTTCTCTTAAGGCAACAGGCATAATGTACATAGTTCTGTTCCTAACTATATTTGTAGATTTGATTACGGCAGTAGCAGTAGGTGTCTTTTTAGCTAATTTATTAACAGTCAAAAACCTTACTGATTTGCAAAGTAGTAGAGTCAAGGCAATTATTAATCCTGATGAAGAAAACGCTTTGACTACAGAAGAAAAATATATTCTCAAACAAGCTAAAGGCAAAATTCTCTTATTTAGTCTGAGTGGACCAATGAGTTTTGGTGCTGCTAAAACAATTTCTCAGAGGATGGGTATCGTGAGAAACTATGATGTCTTAATTTTAGACCTTACTGATGTGCCTCTAATCGGTGTAACTGCTTCTCTAGCGATCGAGAATATGGTTAAAGATGCTTGCGCAAAAAATCACCAGGTATTCTTAGTAAGCAATACAAAAGAAGTACGCGAAAGGTTACAAAAAATGAAGTTGTTTAGATTTTTAACTCCCGATCATCAATTTAGCGATCGCTTTTCTGCTCTACAAGAAGCTTTTACTTATATTAAGTCATCTAATTTGCATATTAAAGAGCAGAAAGTAGCCAATCAAGAGCATTAAAAAGCGGAGGTGCGGAGGAGGCAAAGGGGCAGAGTTAAAAAGAGTCACCAGTTATTATTTTGGCTGTTCAAATCAACTAATAACTAATGACCAATAACCAATAACTCTTAAGAAGGTTGTCCAAATTGTCTCTGATAAACTACTTCTTCTTGTTCTGATTCAATTTTTAAATCGGAGCGAGGATAAGCAACACAGAGTAAAGTATAGCCTTCTGCTTGTAATTCTGGGGAAACTCCCATGCCATCACTTTGATCTACTTCTCCTGACACAACTTTGGCTGCACAAGTGGTACAAACTCCTGCACTACAAGAAAAAGGTAGTTCTATTCCTGCATCAGTAGCAGCTTCAAGAATCGTTTGCTCTTCATTGACTTGAACATTATGAGTTTTTCCCTGGTGAATAATTTCAACTTTGTAGGTATTAGACATTTATATTACAAGATTAAAGTTTATTGATGTGTTAAATCAAAATAGCGAATTCCAGAAACAATGATATCGCGATTATTATCACTAGTATTTATTTAATTAAAACCCGATCTGCCAGTAATAATTTCAGTTTATCTAGCTCAGGAGAAGCTAATGCAACTACAGCCTTGTCTATACCACGCCACAATAAGCGAACGCTGCGGATAGAAATTTGTTGTTCGCGACATTGTTTCATTAACAGGGCTAAAGTTCCAGATCGATCTTCTAATTCGATAAGTACAGCATCGTTACTGACAGGTTGATAATCAACTTGACTTAAAATTTGGGTTGCTTTAGCCGTATCCAAGGAGCGAGATTGTCCATAATAACGACCAATATCCAATGTCTGATTTAAAATCTTTAGAGCGCGATCGCGATCGCTGACTTTAAGCTTGATTATACTCCCATCGTCAACTTTGACCGCAGTTAATCCTTCGATCGAAATTCCCACTGAAGCTAATGCTGCGGAAACTTCCGTGAGTAGATGTTGTCTCGTGTTACCTACCAAAATAATTTCTTCTTTACTTCCTCCCACTGCAGTTTCACAAGCTGTTAACGAATCAGTAGATTCAAATGAAACGGGTTTCGTACTACTAATATCTGCTACCAAGCGATCGATTTGTGCCATCGTCACATGGGGCATAGTAAGTAGATGGGAAATATTACCTTGACAAGCTAACTGCCAACGTTGGGTTACTGGGGCTGCTGGACGGTCAAAAACTACTGTATTAGAGTAAGAATGTCTCCACGCATGACAGTCTAATTCATTCAGCTTTTTAATGGCATAGTCTGACATTTGCAAACAATTAGCGATAATTTCTGAGAATCCATCGATACCAATAGATTGCAACGCATACCACAGAAACAAAGGAGTAAGGGCATTGCGCGAACCACTTAAAGTGGTATCCAAAGTACCAATATATTCCACACTCTGAGCAATGCGATCGACATTCCGTTTCTTGGCTAGTACTACCCCACAGGGAATCGGTGAGCCAATCATTTTGTGACCACTAATTGCTATGCTATCGATTCCAGCTTGAAAATTCCAGGGAGGAGGATTATCAATAAAGGGCAGAATCATTCCTCCCAAGGCAGCATCAGCATGGAGATAGTGACGATGGAAAGCTAAGTCTTGAAAGATGGTTCGTATACCTTCAATGTCATCCACTGCACCCTTCATAGTCGTACCAATAGTTGCACAGACAATAGGCGGAACATCTCTATGAATACGGAGGGTTTCTCTGAGATCGTTTAAATCCATAGTCCCATCTGGCAGACTACGAATCATAATACTGTGCAAATTAAGACAACGTAAAATTTTATCAATAGAATAGTGGGCATCCTGAGAGTAATAGACAATCCCATCGGGAAAAAGTTCGCGAGCTAAAAATAACCCATAGTGATTGCCTTCCGTACCGCCATTTG
>JASJDI010000146.1 GCA_030065155.1 Xenococcaceae cyanobacterium MO_188.B29 | reverse complement strand
ATAGCGTTTCTCAGTTGACTGAGATACATCTTACTTCTGCCCTCTGCCTTCTGCCTCCTGCCTCCAAACGAACAACTTTGTACCTCATCGATTTGAGAACCGCTATATATCAATGATTTTAAGCGACAGCACCTCTTTTTTTTAGCTATTTATGAAAATCAATGAAGATTTAGCTCTACTCTTAACAGCTACAATTGATATCAAAGGAATGCCAAAAGCTTATCCCACTAATGCTGAACAAAGACAGGAAGATTATTATAATTCCTTAAATTACTATGTTAATAACCATCCTCTTATTCAAAAAATTGTCTTTGTAGAAAATTCAGGTTATTCCCTGGCTAGAGTCAAAGAAGCTATTAAAAATAATCCTTATAATAAGCAAGTAGAATTTATTTCCTTAAATTGTAATGATTTTCCCAGATTTTTAGGTAAGGGATATGGGGAAAGTTTATTAATTGAAAAAGGAATTGAACAATCACAACTAATTAAAACGGTTACCCACGTAGCTAAAATAACAGGAAGAATTTATTTACTTAATTTGACAGAGATATTAGAGAGAGTGCCAGAAGCTTATGACTGCCTTTGTGACTTTAAAGATCAAGGTTGGCTGATTAAAAGACTTTTGGGACAATTAACAGCCAGACCAAATTCCGATACAAGATTATTAGTTTTTAGTAAAAATTTATATTATAAATATTTTCAACCTTTACACAATCGAGAAATGTCAAATTGTTTTTATTTTGAGCTTGAGTATTACCAAGCAATTTTACAAGCTCAAAAACAATTTAAAGTCATTAAGAGATTTCCTATAGAACCTAAATTTAGAGGAATAGCTGGTCATTTTGGGGGCAAAGATTATGGTAGTAGACCAGAACAAGTTAAATACATTGTACGCTCAGTAATTCGTAAAATTTCTCCTTGGATACATTTTTAAGGTCATTTAAATTTTTTGGTAATTTGCTTAAATCACTATTATGGTTTTACAAAAAGAGCGTTTGGCTATTTTTCGTAGAGATTTGATGGGAGGAGGTGCAGAAAGAGTCCTAATTAACTTAGCCAGTTGTTTTACAGCTAATGGATTAGAAGTAGATTTAGTGCTTTCTCGAGCAGAAGGACCTTTACTAGAATCTGTTTCATCTCAAGTCCGAATTATTGACTTAAAAGCCTCTGCCTACGATAAAGGAAAACGGTTTAGATTACCCACAAGTTTCTCGTCTTTATCTAGTCTTCCTAAACTAGTCAATTATTTGCGTCAGGAAAAACCAAAGGCACTACTCGCAGCGAGTCACTATTCCAATGAAATTGCCATCCTAGCTAAATTCTTAGCTAGAGTCCCCACCAAGATAGTAATCTCTGAACATATTGCTCTTTCCGTTCAAGCAAAACAAGTTGAGCAAATTTCATCCCGTTTTGCACCCATTACGGCTCGATTATTATATCGATTGGCAGATGGAATCATTGCGGTTTCTGAGGGAGTAGCCAAAGACCTGGCTCAAATTACCAAAATTCCTCTAGAGCGAATTCAAGTAATTTATAACCCTGTGATTACTCCAGAATTGTTAGCCAAAGCGCAAGAATCTATAGAACATCCGTGGTTTGCTCCTGGAGAACCTCCAGTAATTCTAGGCGTAGGAAGATTGGTAAAGCAAAAAGATTTTTCTACTCTCATTAAAGCTTTTGCTCAAGTGCAAGCAATAAACCCATCACGTCTAGTCATTTTAGGAAGTGGACGAGAACAAAAAGCATTGCAATCTTTGATTAAAGAATTGGCATTAGAAGATAAAGTAGCTCTGTTGGGTTTTGTTAATAATCCTTCTGCGTATATGGCAAAAGCTTCTGTTTTTGTTTTATCGTCTCTCTGGGAAGGATTACCTACGGTCTTAATTGAGTCTATGGCAGTAGGAACACCTATAGTTTCGACAGACTGTGAAAGTGGACCAAGAGAAATTTTAGATTGTGGTCAATATGGATATTTAGTACCAGTAGGTGATCAGCAAGCAATAGCTGATGCTATTGTCAAAGTTCTTTCTGGTCAATCTCAATCATTAGACTCAAATTGGTTAGAGCAATTTAAGCTAGAAAGCGTTACTAAAAAATATATGAATATACTTCAAGTGTAACTTAAGAACAATTTGAGAAATTATGTCTAACAAATCGCCTCTCGTTGCTTTATATCTTCGCTCTCTACTCAACACAGGTATTGAGCCTATGATGTTAACCCTAGCTAAACATTTGATTCAACAAGATATCTCCGTTGATTTTGTGTTGAACAAAGTTGATGCACAAGCTGCATCACGTATTCCCTCTAAAGTCCGCGTTATTGACCTACAAGCTCCAAGATTGCCTATTGGCTTGCCTCGCCTAATCAATTATTTACAACAGGAACAGCCTCAGGCATTACTATCAGGACAACATTTAACTAATGAGGTCTCGCTGTTAGCTAAGTGCTTCGCTAGAGTTTCCACACGGTTTGTTGTTGTTGAGCATAGTACGGCTTCTGTCGAGTGGGGGAATCACCCTAAACTCAAAGAACGCTTGACTCCCCTATTTATTAAGTTAGCTTACCCCTGGGCAGATGGTATTGTGGCAGTTTCTCAGGGAGTAGGACAAGACTTAGCCCAAGTTGCCCATCTTCCTTCGGAACGCATTCAGGTGATTTATAATCCTGTCATAACACCTGAATTATTGTGCAAAGCAACAGAACCTCTAGAACATCCGTGGTTTCAGCAAGGAGAACCTCCAGTCATTTTAGGAGTAGGTAGATTAACCTTACAAAAAGATTTCTCTACCCTAATTAAGGCTTTTGAGAAGGTGAGACTAGTAAAATCTGCACGCTTAATGATTTTAGGTAATGGACCTGAGCGACAAAAACTCAAGGCTCTTATAAAAGAGTTGGGATTAGAAGAGGTGGTAGCAATGGAAGGTTATGTCGAAAATCCTTTTGTCTATATGAAAAAAGCCAAGGTTTTTGTCTTATCTTCAGCTTGGGAAGGATTACCAACCGTGTTAATAGAAGCAATGGCTGTCGGGAGTCTAGTAGTTGCTACTGACTGTAAAAGTGGTCCAGCAGAAATTCTCGATGGAGGTAAGTACGGTGATTTAGTTCCTGTTGGAGACGTTAAATCTATGACTGATGCAATTCTCAGGGTTTTGTCAGGGAATTACAAGGTGGTTGATTTAGCTTGGCTTGACCAATTTAGTCCAGCAACTGTGACCAAGAAATATATAGATATACTAAATATCAAAATTCCCTAACGAAAAATAATTCATAGAAATGTCAAACCAACCTTTAGTGTCCGTGATTATTATTTTTCTTAATGCAGAAAAATTTCTTCAAGAAGCTATTGATAGTGTTTTTGCACAAAGTTATCAAAATTTTGAACTGTTGCTGGTGGATGATGGGTCGACAGATGGAAGTACAAAAATTGCTAAATCTTATATTGATAAATACTCTAATCAGGTGCGTTATCTAGAACATAAAAACCACCAAAACTGTGGAATTAGTGCAACACGAAACTTAGGCGTTCGTTCTGCTGAAGGTCAATATATCGCCTTTTTGGATGCTGATGATGTCTGGCTTCCTCAAGCTTTAGAGGAGCAACTGATTACCCTCGAATCTCATCCTGATGTAGCTATGGTCTACGGAGGACTTCAATATTGGTATAGTTGGACTGGAAGAGAAAAGGATCGACGAAGAGATTTTATACGATACCCCGCAATATCTCATAATACTCCCATTCAACCACCAAAACTATTTCCTGTCATCTTAGAAACAGGATTAGCCCCTCTTCAATCAACTATGTTCCGAAAATGCATATTTGAAAAAATTGGAGGCTATGAAGATGCTTTTAGAGGTTTGTACGACGATCAAGTATTTTTTATCAAACTTTCTTTGAATTTTACTGTCCTTGCTGTAGATAAGTATTGGTTTCTATATAGACAACATCCTCAATCAACTTGTGCTGTGGGTAGAAGAGAGAACAAAAATTATCAGGCTCGCAAAACTTTTTTACTTTGGATAAAACAGTATCTTTTGCAAGAAAAAATTACCAATTGGCTAGTGTGGTTGAATCTACAAAAAGAGTTTTTATGGTGTTTAAATTCGACAATGTATGAAATCTCAATTCAGCCTACCTATCGTTGGCGTATTTGGTATATTATCAAACTTATCTTAATGCCAATTTTACCACTTTCACTCTATCAAAGATTGATTGAAGCAATAGAAACTAATCGTTAAAAATACTAAATAATATAAATTTGATGTTGATAATGTCTGACATTGACTTCTCATTTAAGAGAAACAAATTCAAACTTAATTTAAATAAATTAAATTAATAAATTTTCAAATAGCTACTTTTTATAGTTCCATTAATAAATAAATATCCTATATGAAATATTTAAATATTTGCTACAAATAAAATTCTGTAAGGGCGATTCGCAAATTGCCCCTACACAATAAATGTGTTGCATTCTTTTTCGTATTTCATATTAGCTGTTATTTGAGCAATTTAAAGTCTTTATACTAAACTCATTAATTCGTCGTGGATAAATCTTTAAAAACTTTATTTATTACTCGTCATTTACCTTATCCACCCATGGGAGGGGCACCCTTACGAAATTGGCAGAATATCAATATTATGATGAATTTCGGCTCAGTAGCCGTAGTCTATATTAGATCGGCAAAAGCAAAAGAGAAAGGAAACTACCCTTTAGGGGTTGATGTATATGAAGCCTATCAACTAGAAGAAAGGGGAGAAGAAAAACAATTTTTGGGTAAAATAAAACAAAAATTGCGATTTTTGCGTCCTCAAATCCATCCTTCGACCGATCAAATATATTCAGATGAGATTGCCGAAAATCTCAAGAAATTATTATTAAATTTTAAACCTCATATAGTGATTTTTGAGGAAATTACTCTTTATCCTTATTTTAAAAAGATTAAAAATTATCAATGTCATTTTATTTGTGATGCTCACAATATAGAAGCATCTTTATGGCAGGGAATTTATCGTTCAATTCCAAGTATTACTACAATTAAGTCAGCTTTTTTCTTGGCTAAAATTCGTTTTATTGAATCTAGTTTTTTTCATCAAGTCGATCGAGTCTGGGTATGTAGCAATGATGATGCTGATTTAATAAATAAATACTATGATTATCATAGACAAATATCTATTCAAGTAGTTCCCAATGGAGTCAATATTGATGACTATAGGAGTATATATTTAGGTACTTGCTCTTTACCTGAAAATTTGCCAATTACGTCTCGCACCATCATTTTTACTGCTTCATTTGACTATAAGCCTAATTCTATAGCTGCGCATATATTGATAGAGCAGATCTATCCTCAGTTAAAGAAAATTTATCCAGACTGCTGTTTACTTTTAGTTGGTTGCAATCCAACAGGACAAATGAAAAAAGCAGGCAAAAATAACCCAGAAATTATAGTAACTGGCAAAGTGCCAGATATTCGCCCTTATTTAGCTGCTGCTAGTGTGGTAGTCGTTCCTTTACTTGATGGTGGAGGTACTCGTCTCAAAATTTTAGAAGCCTTTGCTGCTGGTCGTCCAGTAGTAAGTACTTCTAAGGGAGCAGAAGGTATTAAAGGGCGAGATGGAGAACATCTGTTAATTCGAGATAGTATTGAGGAGATAGTTGATGGGATATGTCAAATTTGGTCAGATCCTTTCTTAGGTAAGAAATTAGCAGATTCTGCCTATGATTTGGTGAAACAAGAATACTCTTGGGAAGGAGTTGGCGATGGAGTTCAAAAAGCAATAAAGAAGTTTTTATAAATAATCTAAGAATTTAAGTACCTTATTGATTTGGCAAAGGTCTTAGCTTTACGCGAGGCTTTGAGAAAAAATAGTTCGATCGATTGCCCAAAAGTTAGTTTGGTAGTTATCGGTTGGTATCCTTGTTTGAACATTTCATTTCTAGCAATTTTTTCTATTATGGCAATTTGATTCGGAGATAAATTTGAACGCCATTTTTCTATTGCAGTTTTGGTAGGTGCTTTTTGAACCAAAGAAGTTTTGGTAGAGTGATTATGGCGATCGCCAATCATATTTGGACAATAATCCTCGCCCAGAAATTGGCAAATCTCTCGCATTTGTGAATCAGGATTAGTCACTAGTGTTTCATACTTGACCAGCAAAACTCGTTCATCTTTTATCCACTTATTTTGCAATCTTATGCTGTCACACCATTTTTTGGCATGGAGGTCAATATATGAATGAGTCCAAGACATTGGCAACAGAGAAGCTGTGACTGCTCTGGGATCGCGGAGCATCCAGATAACTCTAGCCTCAGGATACCATTTAAATATTATGTGTAGATAGGAGTAATGATCGGGAGTCTTTTCACCCCATCGGGATTTTTGCATTTTACTAGCATATTTTTGTAATATGTTCGTAAGAATACTCTTATAGCTAATCTTATCTGTAGCTAAAATGCTTGCTCTAGTTGCTTGAGAATCTATGCTGAACCTTTTAAGGTCTTGACTGTTACTAAACTCTTGCCAAAAAATTTCAAAATCATTATGGTCACTTATCTTTAGGTGAGGATAGCGTTTTCTCCAATACCATAAAAAATGGCTTTCAGGAGAAATTGCTATATTAGGATGAGCCGATAACATTGATGTCATCAATGTTGTTCCTGAACGTGGCATCCCAACAATAAAGATAGGTCTATCATTCTGTGCTTTTGTGTTATTTTCTGAGCTATTTGTTTCTAAAGACTCATTCATGTTTATCTAGCTAATTTTTTGATACTATTATCTAAATATATAGATTATATAAATCAAATCTGAACAAAAAGCGATCTTCTAATTGATGACTTTTTAAGGGAGTCTAATTATTGTGGGTAAATTTTACCAAACCGAAGATATTAATTTAATTGATTATGAAATCTATAATTTTGAAGGTTTAGAACTGCGGGGACCAGAGTCGAATTATACTAAATATCCCCGCTATATTTCCTACATTGGAGCAGCTCAAACCTTTGGTAGATACTGTCAACAACCATTTCCTAACCTAATTGGTAGCAAGCTGAATATAGGAACTTTAAACTTTGGCAGAGGAGGCGCAGGACCGACATATTTTCTTAATCAACCAACTATCCTAGAGTATGTTAATCGCTCAGAATTGGTAGTGGTACAAGTTATGTCTGCTAGAAGTATTAGTAATTCTGTATTTAAATCGTTACTAGGAGGAAATATGGGATTAAAGCTGCCTAATCACAAAAAAATGAGAGCAGAAAGAGTTTTTAAGCAACTTTTTAACGGTAAAGACCCCAGAGGGAAAGACTATGAGTTTGTTTTTAACTTAATTAAAGAGACGAGGCAAAATTATCTTAATGCCACCCTAGAATTACTCCAAGCAATAACTGTTCCCAAAGTATTATTCTGGTTTTCTGTTCGTACCCCCGAACAATGCGCAGAACTTTCTTGGTGGGACTTTGTGATGATGAGAGCTAGCAATCAAAGCGATTTTATCAACAAAGTGTGCCGAAAAATTCCTATTTTTCATGATTATGCTAATCCTCCAGTAGGAATATTTCCTCATTTTGTTAACAGGGAGATGTTTGAAGTAATGAAATCTAGTAGCGATTTTGCCGTTGAATGTTCTAGTAGTGTCGGATTACCTCAAATAATGTGTGACTCAGAAGGAAAAGCAATTCGCAAGAATGATTATTATGCTTCACCAGAAATGCAACAGCAAGCAGCAGAACTTCTTATCCCTGTTTGCCAGAAAATCTTGGAAACAAAATAATAATAAAAAATGAACCAAGCACCAGCCAACCTAGTCTTAGGTAAGCGCGTTATCGAAAAATTTAAATTTGGTTTCCGATTAGTACGAGAATACAGCCCTTTGCTTTTTCCCTCTTATTCTCTACCGCCAAAACGCTTTGTAATTTTTGGGAAAGGTCGATCGGGCAGTACCCTATTAGTGGGGTTAATGAATTCATTAGACCAAGTTCACTGCGATAATGAAATATTACACAATCTCGTTCCTTTTCCTCGGCTTTATATTGATGCTTGTGCTTCTCGTAGTCAATCGTTAGTATATGGTTTTAAGCTTCTGAGCTATCAAATCAAATCTGTTCAACCTATCAAAAAACCTCAAGAGTTTTTGTACAATCTCAATCAAAGTGGTTACAAGATCATTTATCTTAAACGTCATAACCTTTTACGTCATGCTCTCTCCAATATTTATGCACGACAAAAGCAATTTCAATATCGTGTAGGTCAGATCAAAAAAGATACTACTATACAGGTATCGATCGAGGATGTTTTGCAATGGATCGCTAATAGCGAGAGATTAAGCGAATATGAAAGTAATCTGCTCCAAGACATACCTCATCTATCTCTAAGTTATGAAGACAATCTCTTAAACAACTCTTCCCATCAAGCCACTATAGACAAAATCTGTGCTTTATTAAACATTCCGTCCATGCCTGCAAAAACTAATTTGGTCAAGTCAACCCCTTCCCAACTCTCAGATTTAGTAGCCAACTATGAAGAATTAGAACAAGCAATTAAAGCTAGTAAATATAGTCATTTTTTGCAATCTGCTGATTTTGGCTAGCAAATTCTTGGCTAATTACACTATTGATTCAGTTAATCAGAATTTGTAAAACTTGCTCAAAATTTATTATTTCCAAAACAAAACTTGCAATTAACCAACTCTTGTTGCATTTTTAACCCATCTTCACATTGGACTGCAAAAATTGATCACAACTGTTTCTCGTACTCACGAGTTAAAGGATTAGGGTTTTGGAATTTCGATAATTTTCGACTTAGAAGTTTTTATTAGTTTACCAAGTCTCTCATTACTTTTTCCAATTGGTATAAGTTCGGTAGAATCGATTTTTTTAATAATTATTGTTGGTTTACTTAGAAAAAAAGTAATTTAATTCTCTTCCGATCGATTTATAATCTCTTTTTTTATAGCTTCAAGATAAGCAAGACCAAATTTTCGATCGGGTTCTAAATAGTTACCTTCTGCCCATTCATTCCATGATTTAACAAAAATTACTTTATGTTCAAAATTTCTACCTTCAATTTGCTTTAAGGCTTTTCTGAGCATTTTTCTAAATAATTCAGGATTTGAATTGTATAGTACAACTCCATCATATTCAGATCTGGGAGTATTATCCCAGTTAGGCAATAGTAGTGGAAACTCTATTTGATCTAATGGTTTATTAAAACAGTAATCGACTATATCCTGATAATCGTATATCCTAAGTTTCTGTCTTTTTTTAAAAAAGTACGATCCTATAGATGGCAAGTGCTTAAAATATTTAAAATTATTTTTGTTTTTTCCTTTAGGTAGATTGACTATTTGTTGTAAAGGAGCATTCATTGTAAAAGCATCACAACCATATTTTTTATTCTTCTGTTTCTTGTGATTGAATATACCTATAAAAAATAAATCTCCCAAGCCTTCTTTGGCAGCTAATTCTCTCCAAAAATTAGTAAAATATTCAGAATCTGGTAGCTCAGATGGATCGTAGATAATGAAGATTTTTTTTCCATCTATTGTCAAATAACGTCGATCGTGGAATGCTTCAAGAATCTCATAAAAGTGATTTTTGTAATCTTCTTTTCCTGGATATTTCTGTTCAATTAAAATTCTATCGGGCGCACCATGCCATATACCAGTCCAAGTTTGATTAGCCCAACCCAAACAAAAAGGAAAATCAGGCTCTCTAGACTTTAAAACTTCCTTAAAAGGTCTTTCTAGAATGCGTTTACCATTACCAAACCAGTAATGCCAATAACAAAAGCCTTCTATTCCATATTTCCGTGCTAACTCAGCTTGTGCAGCTCTTACTTCAGGAACTCGAAGATCGTAAAAACCAAGATCGGAGGGGAGGTTAGGCTGGTGATGACCTCGAAAAAGTGGTTTTGCTTTTGTGACATTAGTCCATTCTGTAAAACCTTTACCCCACCACTCGTCATTTTCTGGAATTGGATGAAACTGAGGTAAGTAAAAAGCGATGATACGGGCTAGTTGCTTTTGTTTCTCAACTTTTTCTGCTTTTTTATCTATTTGTTCTACTTTGACGGAATCGATACTCATAAATTTTGTAGATTTATATTCTATAGTTAATACTTGATAAGTGCCTTTTGTGTTGCTTGTAAATACTGGTGTCCCCATTTAAGATCTGGTTCTAAGTGATTACCTTCTGCCCATTCATTCCAAGCATTAATAAAAACTAATTGTTTATCCTCATCAAAACGATCTAAAGACTTTTGAATCGCAAACTTTAACCACATCCACTTCTTCACGCCATATTTTCTGAGTTAGAGACGGATCTGGTAAAGAGTTAACCCGATATATTAAAAATAAAGGCTTGCCATCAATTTTGATATAACGCGGATCTTTAAAAGCCGAAATTAAAGACTTGATATGTTCTCGATCATCAACCACAGAATACTTCTGTTCTATAAGTATTTCTCGATCTTGCCCATCCCATCGTCTAGTCCAATTTTCATTAGCCCAGCACAAACAGAAAGGAAAATCTGGTTTTCCTGATTCTAATACTTCATTAAATGGACGCTCTAACAATCTCTTGCCATTAAACCAATAGTGATAGTAACAGAACCCATAAATTCCGTATTCTCTAGCTAAATCAGCTTGAGCTTGTCGCACTTCTGGTAGTCGTAAGTCATAAAAACCGAGATCGGCAGGTAGGTGAGGTTGATAGTGATCTTTAAATAAAGGTTTTGCTTTGGCCACACTCGTCCATTCCGTAAAACCTTTGCCCCACCATTTGTCGTTTTCGGGGATGGGGTGATACTGAGGAAGGTAGAAGGCGATCGCTTTAATATTATTATTCATAAGACTTTTTACTAATAAAAACTTCTAAATACCTAGCATCAAGACCTAGACTTCGATATCTATATATGGAATAGAATTTTATTTAAAAAATTATACTAATTTCTTAACCAAGAACCATATTCTATGAATAGTGTTTTTTAGTCACAAATTAGACAAAACCCCTTATTAATAGCACGATTTAGTAAAGATAAATACTTCAAAGATTTTTTTTACCATGGCTATATATATTGCGTAATTATTGACTCAAGTTATACAAGCAATTAACTGCTTGCTGATATAAATTGCTCAATTACTTGGATAATCTGTCGACCGATTAATGTCTCATTATGTTTTTCCCTTACTTTTTGTATAGCTCGACTTCCCATTTGTTCGCGCAAATGCTGATTCTCTAAAAGGTTAATAACTCGATCTGCCATGGTTTGAATATCCAAATAGGGAACTACAAATCCGCAATCATCTTCAACAAACTCCTTTTCTCCACCTGCATTATCAAAACAAACAATTGGTTTACCTAAAGAAGCAGCTTCAAGGCAAACCCGAGGAAAGGGATCTTCCCGTGAAACTAAGGTAAAAATATCGCAGGCAGCATAGTAATCTAAAGGATTAGAGCGAGTTCCCAAAAAATGAATTTTTCCTGATAAATTGGTCTTTTTTACATCATGAAGAAGCTGGGCAAATTGCCAGCCTTTGGTAGCACCTCCAACCCAAATAAAATGAATCAATTCTTGGCAATATTTTTGAATAACTGTTTTAGCTAGCTGGATAAATAAATCTGGCCCTTTTCGCCAGTCCGTTGTTCCAGAAGCACATATAATTTTGGCATGAGATGGAATTCCCAGATTTTCAAGAACTTGGCTGCGAGATTTATCTAAATTCTTAATACTCGAATATTCATCGGAGATGCAATTGTAAATTACATCAATTTTATTGGTAGGAATATGGTGATTCTTCGTCAGATTATCTTTAACAGCATGGGATACAGCTATATACTTATCAGTATGCTTTTTCGTTTTAGCAAAAATCTTTTTGCCTACATGGTAAGATATCATCTGCTCTAACTCTCTAATATGGCAAATCACAGGACAGTGGAGAAAGTTTGACAAGAATTCCAGTACCTCGCCATTAGCCATAGTATTCGCATAAACAAGATCGAAATTTTCACTCACTATTTTTTTCTGTAAATTCCGCAGATATTGCTTGCGCCTAATTTGAGCAAAATATAGTTTTTGCAGTATTTTAGTGCGGAAATTATTTATCTGTTTGTTGGAAGGATTAAAGTTGCCAATAATCCCCATGCTCTTAAACTCATTTTGAAGTTCACCTCCATCCTTAAAAAGCACGCAAAATTCTAAATCAGAATTAGCTTTTAGCCACTTCAAAAGAAGTAGTAGACTTCTTGGAGCACCAGTTCTACCAGCATCATGAGAAATAAACAGGATTTTTTTCATTCTTATTAGTATTTCTGTTCGATCGATTTGGGAAAAGATGTTGACAGAACCTGTTTGTTTGTCTGTAAGATTTGTTGAATTTCAAGAGAAAAATTCTTCCAGCTTAAATGTTCTACTGTTTTTCTGATATCTGTCTTAATTTCAAAAGCTTGCTCTATTAATTGCGATATTTTTGCTGCTGAACTATCAATTTCAAATAGCAATCCATTCTCACCATGAGTAATAATGTCAGGAGCAAATCCTGTTACACTAGCAACTGGAACTATATTGCACATCATGGTCTCAATTAAGGGAATAGGACCACCTTCTAATTTAGCAGGAGAGACAAAAACGTCCATTTTTGCATAATATTCAGGGTAATTCTCATAGGGAGCTTCAATATAAGAGAAGTTCGTTAAGCTAGTTAACTCCGTAAATTTTTCATATTGCTTCCAGTTTTTACCAAGTAGTATAAATTTATGATGAGGTAATGATTTAACCAAATCTAAAATAAGATCGGGATTTTTGCGTTCGTAATAGGCAGTACAAAACCCAACCACGCCATGACCAGAACGCTGATGGGGTCGAAAAATTTCTGGATCTGCTGCACCTAATGCATAGGTGACTTGTTGGGGATTTAGTCCACAATTAATCATGCGATCAGCGAACTGCGAACACATACAAATAACTTGGGTACATTTGCTCATTATATAAACGAACTCCTCATCATCCATAATTCCTTTTGGATGGGTGTAGTAAATGAAGGATTTACGCTCCCACAGCAAAGGATATAGCCGTAAACAAACAGCAAAGTAAGAATAGTGTGCAAAAAAATAGGCTTTTGCTGGCGGTAAGGATAGCTTCGTTGAATAAGAAAAAAAATTGTCGCCAGGATAATAATATGCATAGGAAAAATGATGACTGCCATTGTAATATTTTGCTATTTCTTTGCATACTGCATCAAGAATCCATCCTTTATTTCTTTTATCTATGACAAAAACTAAATCATACTCTTGTTGTTTAGGTTGATTAATAATTTTTTGCAGAATAAATTGACAGTAAGAAACAACATATGGAAATTTATATAAAGGAATTCCAAGCAATTTTGAAAATTTTACGAGATCAATAATGAGCTTTTTTTTTACTCGTCTAAATTTATTCAATGCTTTAATATACATCTAATCACCCTGAGATTTGCAAGCTACAAGTAGACAAGTTAAATAATAACTACGTTTTTGCTTCTCAAGAAATTTTTTCACGATTTTATCAAAAAAAGCAGGAATAGCCAAAGCCTCAGACAAGAAAGGTTGCAAATTAATTTGATTAATATAATAATTTGTATGGACTTTAAAACCCACATTTTCCACTAATTCTCGAATCGTTGTCTGATTGAAAAAGTTTATGTGAGTACTATCAATCCAATGATAATAAATTATCTTACTTTTTTCCATGCCAGGCGTTATTTGACAATTGGGCACAGTAAGAATAATATTTTTACGACAAACTCGATAATATTCTCTTAGTGCTTGTTCTGGATTTTGTAAATGCTCTAAAGTTTCAAATGAAAGGATAGTATCAACACTGTTGTCTTCTAAATTTAACTGTGCTGCATCAGATATCGAAAATAAATGTGGTTTTTCATCCCAGCTAGGAAATCGCTGATAATCAACACCAGAAATTTGATATTGTTCGGCTAGTTTTAATACATAAGCTCCACTACCACAACCTACATCTAAAATTGAATGACCTGCAAATTTGAGAATTGCCTCAAGTCTTTCTTTGTTTATTCCTCTTGCTGAATAAGAAGCATTTATTTCTGTGGTTGATAACATAATTAATTAAACCTCAGTTAGTATTTTAATTAGCGTAATTAGTTAGGTGATTTTGCATAATAAAGAATTTTGTTTGTAAATGTGCTTTTAGCCTCACCGTTTCTTCGCCTTGATCCAATACGCAGCAGGAAAGCCAGACACCGAATTATCTATGGGAGTGAGTTCGAGGATTTCGTAGTCATCTCGAAGCAGGTATTTGATTCCGTACTCGGTAAAACGCCAGTAATCGTTCGGTGCCAGATGAATAGCTTGTCGGAAGGGCAAACCAAGTAACAAAATTCCTCCGCATTTGAGAATCCTAGTTATTTCTTTTAGCCCACTACGATAGTCGTCAACATGTTCAAGAACGCCGGAACAGAATACACAGTCAAATGAGTTATTTTGAATTTGAGTCATTGAGCGAATATCAAGCACCATATCAACCTCAAATTCTGAAGTAATTTCTGAGGTTATGTATGAAGAACAGTTAATGAAATAATCTCGATACCTTCCTCCCTCTTTATCTTCGTCCGTTCCACTTCCGATAGAAAGAACAGAACCTACTATATCTGATGCATGATGCTTAAGCCAACTATTTGATTCTTGTCGTGATTTTGAAGGTTTAGGGGATATAGTTGTTTCCGGAATAATAAGTCGCTTAAGAAAACTCTGCATCGAAACAGGGAGAAAACTTTTAATCAGTTTTTTAATCATAGTAAAAGGAACACTTCAGAACAATTGTTGATAACATTGCTTAGTACTCAGATTCAAATGTGTTTGGTTAATATCTTTCATTAGTTAGAAATCTAATGAACTGGATAAAATGTCACGACTAGTAAAGTATTCATTCGATATATCCTAGATTCTAAACTACAAAAAAATAGAATTGAAGTTGGGATAAAATTTTTTACTAAAGGCTTAAATCAACTAAACTATGACACTGCCAGAATCAGTATATTAAGATGTAGTAATTTGGCGTTTAATAGATTTCAATCCAAATAATATCTAGTTACAACTTAAAATCCATCCAGGGAATTTTTTTGTCTATTATTTGACTCAATAATTCAACATCTTTTTGATAGGTTTGTTGTAAACTTATTCTTATTTTGGTTGGAATTTGAGGCTTTTCTTTTTCTGCTCTTATGTTCCATATTCTGAACCATAAGACATAATTTCTTTTTATTTTATTATATTTAATCTTTAAATTAAATAGTTTTGAGGTGCGTGGAATTCGATGGAAAAAAAAATTTTTTTCTATTCTATCTAGAAAATTCGTAATATCGGTATGTTCTATTGGAATTATTTTTTTCCTGCCACCTACATGATAGCGCTTATCTATATTTTTCGGTATAAAATTATTATCAACTCCCAAAAAATCAAAAACATTTTTGATAGTTTTTCGAGGATTGCTTTCCAATTCATCTGTAAACAATATCAACAATTGCTCTTTTGGAATAAACTCTAAATAAGCCTTAATTATCCTGCCATATTCACCCATTGCAATATAACTATTATATACAGCTAAATTGCCAGGTAAAAGTCTAGTTTTTTTGAAGACATCTTCTTTTATTTCTTCTTCAACAAGCTTACTAAATTCACGTTTTTCATATCCTAGGCGTAACAAATGTTGATAATGAGAAAAAACTCGATCGATAGGATTTCTGAGTATCGCAATTAGTTTGACGTTAGGCATTACCTCACAAATTCTTTGAGGCACTCTAAGATCTGGCATATAGGTTGGTGATGCTTTACCCCATATTTTATTTATCGGAGCATCCTGAAAATAATCTTTGGCATAATCTTCCCATCCTTTTTCAAAGCGAGAGTCAGAACTAAAAAACGGACTCTCTTTTTCAGGAAGCATATATATTTCTGGATGATTTTGGAGGTACTTATACATAGATGTTGTACCTGCTTTCATTGCTCCAATAATTATGAAATCTAATTGTTTTGTTGGCATATCATTAATTAACTAACCACAAATAGGATAAAATATCCAATCCGCACATATTTGCTAGATCGTCAAAAGTATTTTATTTTCAATAAATACGAGAATATCGTATTTCGATGAGGTTAAGCCAAAGAAGTTCTCCAAAATAAACAACTTTAAGTAACATATCTACATCTTCTCCTTGGCATAAACGAGTAAAATCGGCGGAAGAATAGTTGGCATGGTTCAAACTAGTTAGTGAGAGGGTAACAGTTTGAGCCTAGTTCAGATCTCGCAACAGTTTATTTGGTAAGAACTTGAAGCCTTGATGATTGACCGAAAGTGTTACCCTCGTTTGAACCATGCCTGAATTTCATAGGCTCCAGATTTTAGCTGACGCACCTCCAACATACCCGAACTTGGGTCAAAAGTGACATATACAGGAATTTGGACAATTCGCTCATAAAACCAGAGTTTTCCATAGGGATATGTCGGTCTGATAGAATATTCTTCAGTATCTGTTTCTGAGAGAAACTCCATTACTATTGCAGGGATATCTCCTTCTGTGTGAGGGGTATAACTACGGCGAATCACTCCTTCACCTACAGGTAAGACGCGGGGTACATAAAACCAATCTGGTGCTTTGAGGACTGTTTTCCCATCGACTGAGAATTATGTAGCATTCTTCTGATAGCAAAGCTGGACGAATACCTTGAACTTCTTGAGTCATTCGCTGTAGCAGTGCTGTATGACAATGGGCTGTATCGGTAATTTGATTTTCAAAATGGGCTGCTACCAGTTTGAGTAAATCTTCAACAGCATTGTAGAGATTGTGAATTTGGTAAGCAACACTTTCTAGTCTAATGGGATCGTCTGCTGTCAATCCTGTAGCCCTTTGTTCTACGAGAGTTAATATTCGATTCACAAGTGCCATTTGTGACTGGAGATCTGCTTTGAATACCGTTAGGGCATTTTTTTCCATAGTATTCCTTTCTCACGAATCCGATCGCTAAAATGGCATTTCTCTAGATGAATTAAGTCAACCTCTCTTCCTAGAGTTGTGGACAACAGACTCATTAAGGTACAAAATTCTGCTGGTAATTTTCCTGAGATAGCAATATCTACATCTGAAGCTTCAGTAAAGTCCCCAGGACGAGTTAAAGAGCCAAATATATAGGCTCGTTCAATTCCCTGCTGGTGTCCTACTGTTTCTAACCAATTAATTACCTTAGCTAAAATTTGTTGTCGTTGTTGCTCTTGGGTATCTCGGCGATAAGCACTCGCTCGATCGAGAAGATAAGTGTTAAAGGACATAGATTGATGGACTAAGGGAGTTGGACAGAAAAAATCATCCCATGATTAGGCACTATCCCAAGAGATATCAACAAACCACTTCCCCAGATCTGGCATCTTTTCTTGTCCTTGATTTGATAAGCGTTGAACCTGAGCTTCAAACTGCT
>JASJDI010000145.1 GCA_030065155.1 Xenococcaceae cyanobacterium MO_188.B29 | reverse complement strand
AGAAAATTAGGCGTTTCGTAGGGATCGAAAGTCAGAGGAGGTTCGCTATTTGCTTCATCAAAGTCGTAGTCTCGCAGCAGATTAGAGAGAATAGGTGTGGAGTTATTATTAGCAAATAATTGATATTCATTACCCTGAATTCTTAGCTCGTAACTTGTATTATTACCGATATTAAAATTGGCAGTTTCTCCACTAGTAAAATTATTATTTTGAGCAAAAATTTCATTATTAATATCAAAACCTATCTCAATACCCTTTAGATCTGAACTGATAGCAATAACACTAAACGCTGCACGATTATTATCATTAGTATCTACACTAGGATTAACAGCAACATCAAAAAAGATGCTATAGCCTTGGTTTCGATCGAGAGTAGGAAAGGAAGAATTTATAAATGATGAGGTGGCAGGATTGTAGTTACTGTATCCAAAGTATCCATTCCCACTAGAGTTATTTTCAATACGAGTATCTATCGAAATACCATTACTTGCTACTGTTCCAGTAGGAGTGGGAACAAGCGGAAGACCCGAAGATTGAATTGCACCTCGATCTAACCATCCTTGATTTTCTGGTAAACCTGAGCCATCGTAAAGATTAACAGATAAAGCTTGGACAGGATTAGTTCTTACCATCCAAATTGAACTTAAAGTAAGCAAACTTATAAGATACTTATTATTCATTTTATAAAGAATAAATAAAGTTATACTCGACCAGTATAACCAATTAATTCTTGATGATTTATACGGTAAAGTTGTCTTGAAAATAGAAGTTCAGAGGTTTGGGAGTTCAGAATAAATTTAAATGAAATTATTTTCATCTTTGGGTTGTATTGCTCTGTAAAAATACTGATATTTTTTCTGCTGCCAACTCTAATATTTCTGGTTCTTTTACTAAAGCAAAACGTACATATCCTTCTCCAGCTTTACCAAAACCAGCCCCAGGAGAAACGGCAACACCAGTTTGGGCTACTAGTTTAGTGCAAAAATCTATGGAGTTATGGTGCCAAGGTTCAGGTAATTTTGCCCAAATATACATAGTTGCTTCTGGTTTAGGCACTTGCCAACCGATTTTGTTTAAAGCAGTAATAAAAGCGTCTCTTCTGGCTTGAAAAATTGCTACTGTTTTCTCTACCATTTCTTGCGAACCAGATAAAGCAGTAATTGCACCGTTTAAGATACCTAAATACTGATTAAAATCAACTACTGCTTTAATTTGTCTTAAGGCTTTAATTAAGTCTGAATTCCCAATGGCATAACCAACCCTAAACCCTCCCATATTATAGGATTTAGACATAGTAAAAAACTCGATCGAAATTTCTTTATGAGGATCGGCTTGTAAGATGGAAGATGGTTTTTCTCGGTTATCAAAAACAATATCCACGTAGGGGAAATCGTGAACTAAAACTAAATTATGTTGACGACAAAAAGCTACCGCTTCTTGCAAGAAAGATAAAGGCGCGATCGCAGTGGTAGGATTATGCGGGTAACTCAAGACCATCATTTTTGCCTGAGTTAAAACCGAATCAGGAATATCCGTTAAAATTGGTAAAAACTGATTTTCAGCCAACAAAGGCATGGGGTAAATTTGTCCCCCAGCTAAATAAACTCCTCCAGCATGGGAAGGATAACCAGGATCGAGTACAAGAGCAAAATCTCTAGGGTTAAGAATTGCTAAAGGTAGATGGGCTGTACCTTCTTGGGAACCAATTAATTGCAATACTTCCGTTTCTGGGTCGATAGAAATGCCAAATCTGTCTGTGTACCATTTTGCTGCTGCATGGCGAAAAGCTTTGGTACCGTTATGAAGTAAATAGCCATGAGTTGTGCCATCGTGCAAAGAATTTTCTATAGCTACAATAGTATCCTCAGCTGCTGGAAGATCGGAAGAACCTAAAGACAGATCGATAATTTTTTTTCCCCTCATCTTGGCTTGAGTCTTGGCTCGATCCATATCTGCAAATACATTAGCACAGAGAGGTTGTAGACGATTAGCAAATTCCATAAGACACTCACAAAGTTAATATACTTCTAAGAAAAATTATTTTTGGGCTCAAATTCAATCTTTTCTCATCTTTGATAATAATAATCGCTGTTCAGCACGAGCGATCGCTCGGTAAGTTTGCATTACTGCTTGTGTTTCCACTGAAATACTAGTAATTTCCCACTGGATTAATTTATCGATCAGAGTAGGATATTGCACTGGTGCTTGTCCGCAGATAGAGCAGGGAATTCCCTCTGCTTTGGCACAAGAGAGTAATTGCTCGAGTGCTTTAAGCATAGCTGGATGATTGGCATTAAAGCCTTGACGATTAAAATGCTCCTGTTCTCTATCCACCCCTAAAAGTAGTTGAGTAAGATCGTTAGTACCAATAGCAAGACCTTGTACTCCTGCACGGACATATTCTGAGAGTAAGAAAATAACAGAGGGAACTTCTGCCATAATCCACAATTGAAAATCAGGATATTCAGTTAAACCAGCACTTTCTACGAGACGATGGCAAAAACGAAATTCTCTAACACTACGGACAAAAGGCAATATTAAATTAAAGTTAGCGTAACCTTCTTCCATAATTTGAGCTAAAGCTGCTAACTCTAAGGTAAATAACGTAGAGTCTTGTTGATAGCGATAGGTTCCCCTACTACCTAACAAAGAATCAACAGATTGCCAATCCAAAGAACGATAAAATATAGGTCGGGGAAAAAATGCTTTTGCTATCTGACGCAATATATTAGTTAGTGTTTCTTGAAATTTAGATTGCTCAGCACGATCGAACCATGTCTCTTTAGGCTGAGAAAAGATTAAATCTGCTAACATCAGTTCCGAACGAATCAAGCCTACTCCATCTACAGGTAAATTATCAGCTAAGGCGATCGAGTTTGGTTGAGAAAGATTAACCATCAATTGGGTAGCGATCGGATAATCTGGGAATGATGCTGGTAAATTGGCAATGGGAGTTTGAGGTTGTCTTTCCTGTTCTTGTTTCATATCTGCTTCCCGAACTCGATAGATTTCTCCACTATCGCCATCTAGTAAAATATATTCTCCAGATTGCAATAGGTGTGTAACTTCTTTTACACCCGCAATTGCTGGTATACTTAGTTCTCTGGCAACGATCGCTCCATGACTAGCCACTCCTCCTTCTTGGGTAATTACTCCTGCAACACGATGAAGCAGAGGTATATGTATCGGCATTATTTTTTTGGTTACAAGTATACTTCCGAAGGGGATTTCTGAAAATTCCTCAGTCAAATTAGTTAAGAGAAATACAGGGGCAGTTACTTTACCTGGAGCAACACCTAATCCTTTTAAGTAAGCTGGAGGGGAATTTTGTTCCCAACCAGATAGACTAGAAATATAATTAGTTAATGCAGAAGGATAATAGTTTGACTGAGTCAAAAAAAATTGAGGCTCATTTAAATCATAATTTTCAGATGATAATATCCACTCTAAATATTCAATTTTATTATCTTTAGCAACTACTTGTTCGACAAGCTTAACTAAGGTTTTAACCCCAGCATCATCTAAAGCATATTGTTCTTGCTTTTGTTCGCTTACCAGTTCTGTTATCAGAATTTGTTGCTGTTGAGCGATCTTTTCATCCTCAGCCAAAAGATTATAAGCAATAACTTTATTACCTAGCTGTTGAGATTTGATGGTAGATGTTGTTCTGTCTATGTGATAGCTATCGGGTTCTACTTCTCCTCTTAGCCAACTATGTCCTAAACCCCAAGTTGCTCTAATGTGAATTGATTGTGGTTCTATTTCAACTGTTCCTGAAGCGATCGCACCTTTAAATGGTTGAATTAAAATAGCTAAATCGAGTTCGTCTAAACTTATCCCTAGTTTTTGCCAATAAAATATACTTTTTGCGGAAAATAACTCTCCCCAAACCTGTTTAATTCCCCAACTAATAGCTTCTGGCTGAGAGAGACATAGATGAGAGTTCCACAAACCGATATGTCTTTGTTTTAAATCAGAAGGAATAACTAAAGAAGGGCGCAAAATTAAAGTAGGAGAATTTAATTTTTGCGCCGAATTAAAAATTGCTTCCTGCCACCCAAGGGGAAATTCAGTCTCAGTGATTATCTGACGACTTTTTTGGGCAAACGATTGTAAAGCTTGATAATTATCTACATCTACGTATAAAGAAGAGTCTGATAAATTACCAATTAAAGACTGAGAACTATCCAGAGTTTGAAGAAACTCTTTTAAAACTGGTGTACCAATTATATAGCCAGGCAAAATTGGATAGCCAGACTGCAATAGTTGGCTTAATATTAAGACTTTTTCCCCTACTAAATATTTTTCTGAGGATTTTAGTTGTGAAAGCCAGTAAATATGGTTCACTAGTTCAATTAACAGCCATTACTTGCTCGTTTTTTTGTTGATTAGCATTGGTAATTTTAACCAAGAATTCTTCAGTTAGTTTAGCAAAAGCTTTTGAACCGCTAGAATTAGGCATTGCCATTACCACTGGCGTAAATAAGTCTACCGCTTTAGCTACATTAACATCCATAGGAATAGAATTGCTAAAGAGTTGATGAGGATAAAAATCATCTTGAACTCTTTTCATTACCTGTTTATAGTATCTTCCTAGTAAGCCACCAGCAGAAAGAATAAAGGCAATACCTAATAAATTCGTATTGACTGGCTGAGTAGCTTGATGACTTTTTTTGAGATTAGCAATACGTCTTTCTAATAACTGAATTCCTACTAACGATAAAGGTTCGGGACGAGCAGGAAGCAAGTAAAAATTACTGGCAGCAATACCGCTACGAGTTAGCAAATTATAGCCAGGAGCGCAATCCATAATGATAAAATCATATTCATTTACTACTGGTTCTATAATGTCTTTAATTAAATTTCTTTCAAAGGTATTCCAAACATTCTCAAATTCTTGGTCAGTTTCTTTGACTGCTTCATTATGCAGCATGTGTGAAACTACATACTCGTCGTAAAGTTCTATATCTCCTGGTAATAGTTCCAATCCTTGGATTGCACAAATATTAGGAGAAATGATATCTTGAATACTTAATTTAGAATAAGAATTACGGGTTATATCTTTTTCTAATAAGTAATTAAGAGTACGCCTTTTTTTACGAACCTTAGCAAATTCATGAGGTGATATGAGGCTGAGGGTAGCACTAATTTGCGAATCTAAATCGAGAACCAAAACTCTTTTGCCATGATTTTTGGCTAAACAAGTTGCTAAATTGACAGTTAGAGTAGTTTTTCCTACTCCTCCTTTCATATTTACAGTACTGATAATAGTTCCCATTTCACTAGCTCTGAATTTTTACAGTTTTAATTAAAGTTAGTTTCCCATAAAGATGAAACTAGGAAATCTTGATATTTTCTTATAGTTTGATCTTCTGCCCTCTGCCTTCTGCCTTCACAGCAGTTTTAGATTTGACAGAGATTTTGTAAACGCTCGATCGCTCTGAGTTTTGTCTCAAAATTGATAGCGCATCATCAGTTCTCCATCTTCATCCTTTTCTCCCGTGTAGGTAAAACCAATCTTTTCATAAAATGTTCCAGGACTTCCCTCCCCAGGAACGCAGCTTGTAGATAAAGCTTTTGCTCCAGGGCGTGTTTTAACATGTTCGATCGCTAATTCCAAAGCACGTCTGCCGAATCCACATTTTTGGAAACGTGCATCAATCATAAATCGCCAGAGATGATACAACGAATTGGCAGGATCGTCCTCTAGCATGATAAAACCAACTGGTGTTTCGTCAGCATAAATTGCTCTAAACCAGGCAATCTCTGGATAGAAATGAGCTTGAGCAAGAGAGACTGCATTAGACGCAACGAAATTTTCTTGATTTTTAGTTACTTGTAAATCGAGAATTTCATCTAAGTTGTCTTTGGTGATTTCTCGTAGTGTAACGACTGCATTTGATAACATAATCCCATAAAAAATAATAAAAAAGATGAATGAACTCCAAGAATTAAGAGAAAGAATAGAGAACCAAGACTATCAAGGAGCGTTAAAAATAGTTAGTGAATTAGAGGAAATGTCAGTAGAAGATAAGCTTAACAAGATTTACAGCTATATGGTGATTCTTCTAATTCACTTAATCAAACAGCAAGCTGAAGATAGAACTACTAGATCTTGGGATAGGTCGATATTTAACTCAGTTAAATATATAAACAGAACTAATAAGAGAAGAAAAGCTGGCGGGTACTATGCAACCAGAGAAACTTTGGTAGAAATAATCGATGAAGCTTATGAACATGCTCTAACAGAGGCTTCTTTTGAAGCTATGAACGGTAAATTAAAGGTAGAAGAACTAGCCCAAAAAGTCGATCGAGACGTAATTAAAACTAAAGCGATCGCGCTTTTGGAGTTTGAATAAGTCAAAATTTTTTCATCAGACGAAGAGCTAGAAGCTACTTTGATAAAGAGATTGTAAGGTTGTCCCATCAGTGGGATACTCAGCCAGGGCATAGCTACACAAAACAGAAAAGCGATCGCTATCGGCTGCGATAAAAATTTGTTTTCTCAAAGTAGCCATAATTTCCCCAAGGCGATCGCTCATCCCCATTTTAGTTAAGCTAGTTGTGCCGATCGCAAATTCACCATTACCCCAATAGCCCAAAATAGCGTTATTACGAAAAGCAGCTTGCAATAGGCGACCCCATCTTTGCAAAACTTGATTACCAATTCTGTGACCATATTTGAAGTTAATCCGATCGAGATCTTGGAGTCTCAAGACAACCAAACAAAAGAATGTATGATTTTGTTGGGCATGTTGTAATAAAGATTCTAATTCCTGGCTAGACTTCAGTTGATTCATCAGTCCAGTGATTGGTTCTTTGTAGGCAAGATTTTGTAATAAACGATTACGTTCTAAGCGATTATTAATGCGGGTTAGCAATTCCGAACCGATAATGGGCTTAGTCGCATAATCATCTGCTCCTGCGGTAAATACTTGTTGAATAGTTTCTGAGTCACGAAGAGCAGTAAGAAAGAGAATCGGTAAGCTTTGCCAATTAGGATCGCTTCTAATTGTCTGACAAAGTTCAATTCCATTAATCTCAGGCATTTCTACATCTAAAATCAACAGATCGGGGTTGGTAGACTCTAGCACTTCCCAAAAACGCAAAGGAGCGTCTAAAGCTGTCATTCTGATTCCCCAAGGCTCTAACAGAGGACGAATAGCTGCTAAAAATAGGGGGTCATCGTCTACTATTAATACCCTAGTTTCCCCAGAGCGATCGCTCAAGCCAGGAACTTCATAATCGCGCTGTAATAATTGATTGACACTTTGCCAAATTTGAGCAGGAGTTATGGGTTTTACCAAAAAACCAGCAGCACCAGCACGAACAACATTAACTCGATCGAGTAAGCGATCTTCTCTGGAGAGAACTAAAGCGGGTATAGTCGGAGTCTGGTTGGCTAAATCGTCAATTAAGGACAGATATACTGGTTCTCGCTCCATAGCATCAATATCTAAAACAACTAGATAAGGAGAGTTATTTGTTAACCAGTTTTTAGCTCGATCGAGATTATTTACCTGTTTCCAGTTAAGACTCGCTGAAGTAGCTAATGCTTGTAATTGAGAACCTAATTCTGGTTCAGTAGAGATTAACAAAAGTTTTTGGATCTTCTCTATCTGTACGGGAGTTTCTGTCTCTTCAAGAGCTAAAAGACTATCTAAATCTTCTACTAAAGCAATAAACCTATCTTTCTCTGGAGTAGGTAAAACTTGATGAGCTTGCATTAAAGTTTCAATTTCTCTTGCCAAATTAGTACCAACTTGGCGATCGAACATTCCTAACACCCCAGCCAATTTATGGGCAGCTGTTTCGGCAGAATGATGTAAATATGAAGATAAATCCCCTTTTAATAACACTGATACGGCTGTTTGCAAAACTTTCATTCTCTCTGCCATCAATCCTTGATATTGCTGCCACATTTGCTCCATCTTCTGATTAAATTCTTGTTCAACTGAATTAGATGGAGACTCAGTAACCTCTGTTATTTCTGGTGTTTCTGGTTCTGGTTGAGAGATTTTAGGATTAAGACGATAACCAATACCATAAACATTTTCAATCCAATCTGTTACCCCTGCTTGCTTTAATTTTTTGCGTAATCCTTTAATATGAGCTTTAACGCTTTCTTCTTGGGGTGGATCGTCAAATGTCCACAAGCGATCGAGAATTTGTCCTCGACTAAATACTCTGGCTGGATTGCGGAGAAATAGCTCTAGTAGACTATACTCTTTAGGCGTTACTTTTATTGGTTTCGATTTATAACTAACTTGGCAACTACTAGGATCTAATTTTAGCCCCTGAATTTCTAGCACAGTAGTAGGTACAACTTCTCCTCTGCGGGATAAAGCTCTGATTCTGGCATGAAGTTCCCCCAAATCTAGGGGTTTAATTAAATAATCGTCTGCTCCTGCATCTAATCCGCGAATACGCTCATGGTTAGCATCTTTGGCTGTCATTAAGAGAATAGGAGTAGAATAACCTGCTTTACGCAGTCTTTCACACAAACTGATTCCATCTAATTCTGGTAAACCTACATCTAAGAGAATTAATTCATATTCGCCACTCTCGCAGTATGCCCACCCTAATTCTCCATCTTCTGCTACATCAACAACATGATTCTGACTGGTAAGAGACTGTAGCAGCACATTTTGCAAAATTTCGTCATCTTCAACCAGCAAAATACGCATACTTAAACTTCCTTCTTCTGATGGCTTGCTCTGCTTTAATCATTATTCCAAATCGAGAAGAAATGGAGAAGTCATTTCATTTAGCATTGATCATTTATCATCTGTTTGGAAGTAGGCTTGAATCCAAAATGTTTAATGTTTAATATGTTTAATGATTGGTCAGGTTGCTTACTTTATTCATTTTTACTAGAAAAAGATTCTCTACCAGCTACATTTTCGATCGCCGTTAAAGCAGCACCAGATCCAGCAATAATATCTCTTTCTTCTCCCCCTAAATATAAACGACCAAAACTACCCACTGCCTGTACTTGCAAAATATTAATTAAAGAAGCTTTTTCGGCTTCATTAGCTGCCAAAGCTGCATAAGCAGCAGGCTGAACCTCTAAGACATAAAGAGTTTGTCCTTCTAAAAGCATTTGTCCACGACGATTGCGATTGATCAATTGTGCTTGATAAGCATCGATATTGCGAATAATTTGGCTGGAAACTACTTTCGGTTTAAGACAATCTCTTTGACTTACTCCTAATGCTTGTAAAATAGCTTTACCTGCTGCTCTTACTTCTCCTTGATTACTAGCATGAATTTCTAGTAAGCCATACAAACGTTCTACAAACTGAACTCCTGGGCGGACTACAGCAGACTTAAGTGCTACATCAGTAATTCTATTAATTTCTACACCAGGAGAAATTTCAATCCACAGAGAAGCATCCCCAGGTAAAGGCAAAAATCCTAAAGCAACTGTACCGATATAGGCTGCATGTTGTGGCTGCAAGCGGTCTAAATATACGTAACTGCGAAGTTCTACGCCCAAAATTTAATTTCCCCAATTAATCAAGTTATGATCTAAGCCAATCTCCAGCTAACCAATTATGTTGACACTTGTAAAGTATAAAAAGGAATTATTTGCTATTTGCACTTTAGACAAATCTGAAATTAAAAGAAACGCTATGTTAGTTATATCTCGTATATCAGCGACTAACGACTAACAACTAACAACTAATGAATGATTAGCTATCTAAAAGGCAAAGCAATAGAAATAACTAAAAGTACCACCAATCGAATTATCCTGATTATGGAAGTAAATCAGATTGGCTATGAAATACAAATTGCTTCTCGTCTTGCTCGTAAGTTACCCTTAGAAACGGAAGAAACTATTCAAATTTTTACTCACCAACAAATTAGGGAAGATCAACAAATACTGTATGGTTTTGCTTCTATCGCCGAAAGAGATTTATTTCGTCAGTTGATTGGCGTAAGTGGGATTGGTACACAAAGCGCGATCGCTTTAATTGATAGTTTGGGTATTAATGATTTAGTCGGCGCGATCGTTAATAATAATCTTCCCACTTTAACTAAAGCTCCTGGTATTGGCAAAAAAACCGCAGAAAGACTTGTTTTAGAATTAAAAACAAAATTAGCACACTGGCGAGAAGCAGAAGGAGTTCAAATATCTACTGCTACCAGAGTTCTGCCGAAAACAGAAATTATTGAAGAGTTAGAAATGACGCTTTTAGCCTTAGGATATACCCAAGAGGAGATCGAACAAGCCTTATCAGCTATCAGTCAAGATAACCAGCTACTCAAAAATCCTAATGTGGAAGAATGGATTAGAAGTGCAATTTCTTGGTTAAGTGGAGAGTAGATTCAATTAACTTAGGCAATGTGGGCATAATCTTAATATCAAAGATTTTTCACCAAAAACCATGAGTGATCATCCCGACTTTTCTCATCTTAATTATCAAGTTATTCGCGAACTTGGGCGTAACAGAGAAGGAGGAAGAATAAGTTATTTGGCTAATTGTGCTAACTTGTCACAAAAAGTAGTGATCAAGCAATTTAGGTTTTTACAAGCAGGTGCTAGTTGGCAGGGATTTAAAGCCTACAAAAGAGAAATTGCTATTCTACAAGAATTGAATCATCCTCGGATTCCTCAATATTTAGACTCTTTTGAGACTGAAGATGGTTTTTGTATGGTGCAAGAATATCAAGACTGCCCTTCTTTAGCGAATAGAAACAGTTTTCAGCCAGAAGAAATCAAACAGATTATTATTTCTGTTTTGGAAATATTAGTAACAATTCAAAGTAGAGTACCGCCGATTATACATCGTGACATTAAACCAGAGAATATTTTAGTAGATTCCTTCAATAAGGCTTATCTCATTGATTTTGGTTTAGCAAGAGTTAACAATCAAGAACTAGCTTTGAGTAGTGTGGTAGCTGGCACACCAGGGTTTATGCCTCCAGAAGAATTATTTAATCGCCCCCTCACTACCGCATCAGATTTATATAGTTTAGGTGCAACAGCGATCGCTTTATTAACCAATACTTCTTCCGTTAAAATAAGCAATCTGATTGATGATAGATATGAATTTAAATTTAGCCATTTAGTCCCAGGGATTAATCCTGATTTTGTTAGCTGGTTGCAAAAAATGGTTGCTCCTAATCTGAAAAATAGATATTCTAATGCAGCATCAGCACTCAAAGAACTAAAATCTATCGAGATAACTGGAAAAGCTAAACTCAAACCCCAGGTTCAGAATCGACCAATCTTGACAATTGCTGCTAGTGTTGCCACTTTAATTGGTATCTTAATTTATTCAAATTTCCAACCTGCCGATCGATCTGTTCATAGTAATACTTATAAACATACTCGATCTCCTTCTGGTACGACTCCTCAATTCAATCAATCTAAATTATCATCAGAACAGCAATGGTTTAATCGCATCAAGCCTAGTTGCAATTCTCTAGAGATAGTCACCGCAATGGCTAAGACAACTTATCCTCGAACCCCAACAGGAATAGGTTATGCAGCGAGTTGTTATGCTTTAGCAGGAAGACTCGATCTCGCGGATGAATTAATCCAAGAATTGTCCCCTAATCTTAGAGTATATGCAGCCCAAGTAGTATTTAATATTGGTCATCCTGTTGCCGATGCTGGTGATGATCGCTCCGCAGGAAAGATTATGAATTTAGTCTTAAAATATTGGCCAGAGAACTATATGGCTTTATACCATGCGGGAATGTCAGCCTATGTTTTAGGGGAATATGCTCAAGCCACAATGCATTTAAAAGATTTTCTGGACGTGTATCAAAGAAATGATGGCTGGACAAACAAAGCTAAATTAGCTCTAGGTAGAATAGAACAAAATATTCCCGCCGATAAAAGTTTTTCTAAACATCATTAAAGATTCAAGTGCGCTCGCCAACTTTGACTTTATTGAACTTATGCAAAAAGTCTAAGATGTATTGTATTTTTGATTAATAAAGAAAGAGCAAAAACAGATGGGCGCAATTCAGGCATTAAGAGGGACTAAAGATATATTGCCAGGGGAAGTAGGTTACTGGCAGCTAATCGAGCAAACTGCCAAAGAGATACTAACTAGGGCAGTTTATCAAGAAATTCGTCCACCAATTTTTGAACAGACAGATTTGTTTGCTAGGGGTATTGGTGAAGCGACTGATATTGTTGGTAAAGAAATGTATACTTTCAAAGATCGGGGCGATCGATCGCTTACTCTCCGTCCTGAAGGTACAGCAGGAGTGGTAAGAGCGTTTATTAGTAACAATCTTTATGCTCAAGGAGTACAGCGTCTTTGGTATTCTGGGGCAATGTTTCGCTACGAACGTCCCCAAGCTGGTCGTCAAAGGCAGTTTCATCAAATTGGTTTAGAATTACTTGGTATTGGTTCTCCTCGTGCAGATGTAGAAGCGATCGCCCTAGCTACAGAAATTTTACAGACATTAGGTTTAAAAAATCTGCAATTAGATATTAACTCTGTGGGTAGAGGTGAAGATCGTCAAAAATATCGAGAGGCTTTAGTACAATATCTTGAACCTTACCAAGATGAATTAGATGAAGATTCCAGAAATCGTTTAACTCGTAATCCTTTAAGAATTTTAGATAGTAAAGATAAAAAAACTCAAGAAATAGCTCAAAATGCCCCAAAAATCACCGATAGTCTAAGTGATGAGTCGAAAAAGCACTTTGATACGGTATTGCAACTACTTACAGATTTAGATATCTCTTATCAAATCAATCACTGTTTAGTTAGAGGGTTAGATTACTATACCCATACTGCTTTTGAAATTAAATCTGCTGATTTGGGCGCACAAGCTACAGTATGTGGTGGTGGTAGATATGATGGTTTAGTCTCAGAATTAGGTGGTTCTGATACCCCAGGTATTGGGTGGGCAATTGGCATGGAACGATTAGTTTTATTGCTACAAAAATTACATCAACCTCCTAAGATTCAACCCGATTTTTATTTAATTTCCCGTGGAGAAAAAGCCGAGGCACAAGGGTTAGTGTTAGCCCAAAAATTACGCAGTGCTGGCTTTATTGTTGAATTGGATTTAAGTGGTAGTGCTTTTGGTAAACAATTTAAGCGAGGCGATCGCAGTGGTGCTTTTGCTTGTATTGTTATAGGAGATGCCGAAGCAGAAAACCAAACAGTAAATTTAAAGTGGTTAGCATCAGGAGAACAACAATCGATCGAACAACAGGATTTATTGGGTCTGACTGAGGAGTTGACATCCTCCCTCAATAAATTGAGGAATTCGTGACTTCTCCGCACACTGACGCGCTACCGCAATACGGATGTGGGGCTTCTCGCGATTAAGCTAAAACAACGCAAGTTGTTCGTAGAACAGTACTCGTTTCACAGACAATTGCTCGGAACGGGTTCCAAGTCTGACATCATCTCCACTAGGGCTGTGTCTCAGCCCAATGATTTTCCTTCTAAATTTTCCCAGCGTAACCATATCACCTCGACTTGATGATAACTACCCTACCCTCACACTAGCTTTAAACCTAAACTGATATTAATTAACCTGAGTTCGGGATAAGCTGAAACACTAATTATTTCGTTGTCACATAAACGCTTGAAATACTCGTTGTCCATTGTCCATTGTCCATTTTCCATTCAACAAAACAAATTAACTTTATTAACCCGAACTGACGTTGAGTAAGCACTAATATTTTTTAGACAAAAAACATAATTTAACTACAACTAAGATTGTAGTTAACCTAGAGCAAGATGAATATTTTTATTTTTAAATATCGGTTTATTTTACTATTTTTGATTAGCTTGATTACTTTTTCCTCAATGATAATTCCGCTGAGATTGGCGATCGCTCACTACCAAGCACCCTATCCTCAAGCTATCCTCACCCTTGGTGGTAGTCCAGATCGAGAAATATTTACGGCACAGTTTGCCCAAATCAATCCTTCTTTAGATATCTGGGTTTCTACGGGAATTCCCATTGAACAAGCACAGCAAATTTTCCAAACAGCAGGAATTTCTAAACAGCGCGTAAATCTAGACCGTCGTGCAGTAGATACAGTAACTAACTTTACTACTTTAGTGGAGGACTTTAAACAAGAAAATATTAAGCACGTTTATCTAATCACATCTAGTTTTCATATGTCCAGAGCAAAAGCGATCGCTACAATAGTTCTTGGCAGTCAGGGTATTACTTTTACTCCTATTCCCGTTCCTTCTCAAGAAAAATTTGAGCCTAAAATAGAAATTGTGAGAGATAGCTGTCGTTCCTTTTTTTGGTTAGTTACGGGGCGTACTGGGGCAAGTCTCAAGAAAAATTTAAGCTAAGTATTTGATGCATAATTGGTTGTGTACTTTCAAAATAAGCATAGGTGCAGGAGAGCAGAGGAGGAGAGGAGAAAAGTTTACTATGGAGATTTACTGTGATCCCTCTGATTGGATATAGCGATCGCTTATCAGTTGATCCTGGAATGACTATTAATTTTCAGGTTAGCAGTAGTGGACAACAACCTTATCAAGCAAAACTTGTGCGGGTGATTTGTGGAGATCCTAATCTTGATAGTCCTGGTATTCGGGAAGAAGAAATACCAGCAAGTTTTTCTGGTTCTTATCCATCTCGATCGCAACCTGTGTATTTGGGTTCTTATGCAACTATCGACGATCGAGGGATTATTAGTCAACTTTCTAGTTTCACTTTGATAGCAAATATATGGTCTTCAACACCAGAAAAAGGTGAGCAAGGGATAATCTGTAAATACAATCCTCATATTGAAGCTGGAGTGGCATTTATTATTGATGTTAGTGGTTGTTTAAGTGTGCGAGTTGGAGATGGGCAAGGAAATTATACTCAAATTTCCACGGGTCAAAAATTACGTCTTCGGACTTGGTATCGAGGCTGGGCAGCATTTGATTCAGAAAGTAAAATTTTATCCGTTGGGCAATTAAATCTAGAATCAAGTCATTCGATCGATAATGAAGCGAGCAACTCAATTAAAGTTGAATTTAGACCACAATTAAAAACTAATAATTCTCTACTAATTGCTGGTATGGGTGGAACGCCCGTTCGGAAACATTTTAATGGCAAAATAGAAAATCCTTGTATCTTAAATGAAGCTGTTGATCGAACAAATGTTGGGCAAATAGCATTAGAAAATTCCGTTGATAAGATTGTTGCAGCTTGGGACTTTTCCCAGGATATGGAAGGTACTCGCATTATCGATTTAGGAACAAATAAACTACATGGAAATTTAGTTAATTTGCCGACACGGGGAGTAAAAGGTTCTAATTGGTCTGGAGAGGAAATGTGTTGGCGACATGCACCCGAACAATACGGAGCAATTCATTTCCACGACGATGATATTTATGATTGTGGTTGGGAAACGGATTTTAGTTTTACTGTTCCTCCCAATATGCGTAGTGGTGTTTATGCTGCTCGTCTCCAGTGCGGAGATGCAGAAGACATGATTCCTTTTTTTGTCGTACCCAAACTAGGTCAACCACAATCGGAGATCTGCGTTTTAATTCCTACTTTCACCTATATCATGTACGGCAATCATGCGCGGGGAAACACCAATGAAGTTTATCGGCAACGAGTAAAGGATTGGCAAGCAAGATCTTGGACACCAGATGAGCATCCTGAATACGGACTTTCTACCTATAATTTTCATACTGATAGGAGTGGGATTTGCTATAGTTCACGACTACGACCACTTATGAATATGCGGTCTGGATTTATCTCGATTCCCGAATACCCAGGATCGGGCTTACGTCATTTTCCTGCTGATACCCATCTCTTCGACTGGCTAGAAGCAATGGGGCATAATTTTGATGTAATTACTGATGAAGATTTGCATAGAGATGGAATAAAAGCGATCGAACCATACAAAGTAGTTCTTACTACTACCCATCCTGAATATCAGACCAAACAAACCCTAGATGCCTTTCAAAATTATATTTCTAGTGGTGGGCGGTTAATGTATTTAGGAGGTAACGGATTTTATTGGCGAATTGCTCCTCACCTTGATTTAGAAGGGGTTTATGAAGTTCGTCGGGCAGAAAGTGGCATAAGAGCCTGGGCTGCTGAGCCTGGGGAATACCATCACAGCTTTGATGGCAGTTACGGCGGTTTATGGCGAAATAACAATCGTCCACCTCAAAAACTAGTAGGAGTAGGATTTTCCGCTCAAGGCTTTATGGAAGGAAGCTTTTATCGTCGTCAAATAGATGTTAAAGATTCCAGGGTAGCTTGGATATTTGCAGGTGTGGAAGATGAAATACTAGGTGATTTCGGGTTAATTGGAGGTGGGGCTGCGGGTTACGAACTTGATCGCTTAGATTATTCTTTAGGTACTCCTGAAGATGCAGTTATTTTAGCTAGCTCTGAAGGGCATAATCAAAATTATATCCTCGTCCACGAAGAACAACTGACTCATGTTTCTAATCGAGCAGGGGAGCCAGCATCTAAGTTAATTCGAGCGGATATGATATATTACGAAACACCTTATGGGGGTGCTGTCTTCTCTGTTGGTTCGATTACTTTTTGTGGAAGTTTATCTCACAATAACTACAAAAATAATATTTCTCAGATTACCAATAATGTTCTGAAACAGTTTCTGCTAGATCAAAAATCTTCCAAACCGCAGATGTCTGAATATGGTAGTCGAAGCAAAGGTTAAGACGAATAAATATTGTAAGGGCGAACGGCCGTTCGCCCCTACGTTAAATGTGTTGGTTGTTATAACTACTAACTATTCGTAAATAAAATAGTTCTTAGATACTGCAAAATCAACATACCCATAGCAATACTAGCAGCACAAACCAGCCAAAAACTATGGGCAACCGTAGCCGATCGATCTAATGCCCAACCTCCCAAAATAGGGCCAATAAAATAACCAACAGCCCAACATTGAGAATTAAGGGATAAATATACTCCCCGTAAAGATTCCGGGGCTAAATCAGCGACTAAAGCAGAAGCAGACGGGGTATAAGCAACCATCGCGATCGACATTACCCCTAAAGCCAAGGTAGACCAAATTAAAGCATTATTGTTTAAAATTCCTGTTAGCCACACTAAAGTAAATCCTCCTCCCCACATAAATATGGAAAAGGTTAAAGCTTGAATGCGAGTAAAACGATTTAGCCAACTAGCTATCGGTAATTGACATATAGCAGCAAAAGCAATGTGCCAACTAAATAAGATACTAATAGTTTTTTCATCAAAACCCGTTGTAGAGACAAAGTTTTTTAAATACAAAGGCATTGTAGTTTGGATTTGAGATAGATAGGTAGTAAAGAGAATATTAACTACAATAAAAATCATTAAAGCTCGATCGCGCAGGGCAACTAACCAACCCTGATAAGCTTGAGATGAAGATTGAGTAAGCTTATTAGTTTCGGCGATGGCTGAATAAATTAGCCCAAAAAAGATAACAAAAGAAATACCATCGATAACAAATAAGGCTCGATAATTACCCGAAACAGAAATTAATGCACCGCCTAAGACTACTCCTAACCCCAAACCCAAACTATCAGCTAGACGAGTAATGGCAAAAGCTTCGTTTCTTTGCT
>JASJDI010000144.1 GCA_030065155.1 Xenococcaceae cyanobacterium MO_188.B29 | reverse complement strand
GGTTGTTCATAATCTTCATGTACTGATAAGGCTATTGAAAGACGACCCAGAGCTATTTGCTTCAAATTCAGGCACTGCCTAGTTTTCGATTACTGAATCGGTGTTCTAGGGCAAGCCGAGTGGAATCGATCAGAGATCGATCGCCTTTAATAAGACGAAGAGACAAAGCTTGCTCAAAATAGTACCTCGCTTCTTCATAAAGCTGTCGATCGAATTTGCACTTACCCATGTGTTGATAGGCGAAGTCAAGATAGCACTTTAAGTGAGGGTTTTGCTGACAACTGGCGATCGCTTCTGTAAATAATTTTTCGCTAATTCTATAGTCTTGTTGCCACTGATAAACATGAGCTAGCCGAATCTGACTCTTAGTTTTCAGTCTTTGATCCCCAATTAATATAGCAAAAGTTTGAGGGTTTTCTTTTAATAGAAAATAATTTCTCATCTATTTAGCTAGTTTCGAGAAATAGTATTAGAACTGACTGAAAAACTAAAATTTAGAGATTTAACCTGGAGAAAGCTATTAACCCTTAGCTTTTTGTACCGCTTCACTCAAAGATCGATCGCTTTTGTCTATCTCCCTAATCTTCCTTGCGGGTACTCCCCCAACCAAGGTAAAAGGAGGTACATCTTTAGTTACTACTGCTCCTGCTGCCACTACACTCCCTCTACCAATGCGTACTCCTGGTAATATAGTTACTCTGGCTGCAAGCCAGACATCATCTTCAATGATGATCGATTTAGGAAATCCTCCTCGTTTATTTTTTTCTAGTAGTATAATAGAATGGTTCATAGTTTCAAACGAACACCTTGAACCAATTTGTACTCTATTGCCAATTTTAATCGTTACTTCAGGAGCGCATTCAAAACGAACCCCGCTATTAATAAAACATCCCTGACCAATAGTTATTCTGGAAGCTGCGCCTATAGGTCTAATTTCGATCGCATTCCACACTGTACTATCAGATATATTAACCCCTGCTTTAGCCAGTAAATAAGGGCGAAGTCGGCGATCGCTTCTATGACTGCGGGGTAAAGAATTTGCTAGCTTAAGGAAGAAAGATTCTTTAAGATGTTTGTGGGGTTTAACAGGACTAATAATAACTTCTAAACCTAAAAGACAGTCTATGACAACAGGTTCGACAGTTGATTTTAACCACTGCTTTAGATTTGTAAGCATTCAGCTACAATTACCGATTTAATTAAAATATCATCCCTATCCTATTGAAGGAGTTTTACTTTGCCAAGGGATAATTATAGCTTAGGATAAAAACGAGATGGAAATCGTTTGATTGTTCTAAAGTGCATGAGAGAGTTCGATAATGACCCAGTTATTTCTCAGGCTGTCGAGTTAATGAACAGCTACAGTTTAGACTTACATGGGTATACTACAGAAGAAATACTTAGTCAGTGGCTAAATAAGTATCATGCTAATTGGATTCGCCTAGCAATTATTGAAGCTCTTTATTTAGGACGATACAAAGCTATCTCTGTAGAACAAATTTTGGGGGTTTGGGCAAGGATGGGTAATCCTAATCCTCATTTCAGTCACGAATTTGAGCGGTTAATTTGTCGTAAATTACCTCGTAACTCTAATACTCTACCTGAAAATACCTCTGTTACGTCATCATTAGAGGAAAAAATATTAAAGGAAAAAATTGCTGCTTTAAATAAAAGCAAGGGAATTACGTCTGAGTCTTTCTCTTCCCAAGAAAAAACTTCCAAGGACAACAATACAGGAAACAACAAAAAAGATCCAAACAAATCAACGCCAGAGTCTATTGATGCTATTGAATCTGACTCTAAAATATCTCAGCTAAAAAATCGATCGCGTCCTAACTTTGAACAAGAACCAATTCATGATTTTACTCCCACGCCTGATGTTTCTCCTTTTTACCACAAGCTTAAATCTCTGGCTGAAGAAAAATTAGAAGAAGAGAAAAATGAAAGTAGTTAGTAGTTAGTAGGGGCGCAAGGCTTGCGCCCTAGTAATCAGTAATCAGTAGTGAGTTAATAATCTTGATTTATTAAAGTAGTTATCAGAATAGGAGGGGAAATCTATTACAATATGTGAAGAAAATTAAAGGGGAATAGGCTGACATGCGAGTTGCAATCGTTGGTGCAGGACTAGCTGGCATGGCAACAGCTATCGATTTAGTTGATGCTGGCAATGAAGTAGAAATATTTGAATCTCGTCCTTTTGTAGGCGGAAAAGTTGGTAGTTGGGTAGACAAAGAAGGTAATCATGTTGAAATGGGTTTACACGTCTTTTTTGGCTGCTACTACAATCTATTTGAATTAATGCGTAAAGTAGGGGCAGGAGACAATTTACGCTTAAAAGAACATACTCATACGTTTATCAACAAAGGTGGAAGAGTAGGAGAATTAGATTTTCGTTTTCTGACTGGCGCACCATTCAACGGCTTAAAGGCTTTCTTCACTACGTCTCAACTTTCTGCTGTTGACAAAATTACTAATTCTTTGGCTTTAGGTACTAGTCCAATAGTTAGAGGTTTAGTTGATTTTGAAGGAGCAATGAAAACCATTCGTGACCTCGATTCGATTAGTTTTGCCGATTGGTTTCGTAAACATGGGGGAAATCAAGGCAGTCTCGATAAGATGTGGAATCCCATCGCCTATGCTTTAGGATTTATCGATACCGAAAATATTTCTGCTCGCTGTATGCTGACAATTTTCCAGCTTTTTGCTGCCAGAACCGAAGCTTCAGTACTCAGAATGTTAGAAGGTTCTCCCCACGAATATCTTCACAAGCCAATTGTGGAATACCTAGAAGCTAGAGGAGCAAAAATTTACACTCGTCGTCGAGTCAGAGAAATTCTCTTTACTAAAGAAGAAGAAACTCAAGTCACAGGTATAGTAGTTGCCAACGGTGAGACAGAAGAAACTATTACTGCCGATGCCTATATTTTTGCTTGTGATGTACCAGGAATTCAGCGTATTTTACCCGAAGAATGGCGTAAATGGTCAGAATTTGACAATATTTATAAGCTAGATGCTGTTCCTGTCGCTACAGTCCAATTACGTTTTGACGGTTGGGTAACAGAATTACACGATCCTGCCAAAAGAAAACAACTAGAACAAGCAGAAGGTATTGATAACTTACTCTATACTCACGAAGCTGATTTTTCTTGCTTTGCCGATTTGGCTTTAGCTAGTCCAGCAGATTATTACAAACCAGGAGAAGGTTCTTTACTACAATTAGTATTGACCCCTGGCGATCCCTTTATCAAAGAGAAGAATGAAGCGATCGCCAATCACGTTCTCAAGCAAGTCCACGAACTATTTCCTTCTTCCAGGGAATTAAATATGACCTGGTACAGCGTGGTTAAATTGGCTCAATCTCTCTACCGAGAAGCACCAGGCATGGACCCCTATCGTCCACCTCAAAAAACTCCTATCCCTAACTTTTTCCTAGCAGGTAGTTATACTCAGCAAGATTATATCGATAGTATGGAAGGGGCGACTATTTCTGGTAAACAAGCAGCCAAAGAAGTTTTAGAATATGCTCAACAATTGGAATCTAGTCGTCAATTATCAGTAATCAGTAATCAGTAAAGAGACTAATACCTAACACCTAACACCTAACACCTAACACCTAACACCTAACACCTAACACCTAACACCTAATGACTGATTGGCTAGAACATACCGTACAAGTAGAAGTAGATATCCCCATTGAACTAGCGTGGAATTTGTGGTCTGATTTAGAACAAATGCCACGGTGGATGAAGTGGATTGATTCAGTTGAAGTGCTGAAAGACGATCCTGAACTATCTCGGTGGAAATTAGCTAGTAGCGGTTTTCAGTTTAGTTGGTTATCCCGTATTGTTAATCTTGTCCCCCAACAAATTATCCAATGGGAATCGGTAGATGGTTTACCTAATCGTGGCGCAGTGAGATTTTACGATCGCCACAATGGCAGTATAGTTAAATTAACTGTTGCCTATGGTATACCAGGCATTTTGGGTAAGTTAATGGATAATCTTTTTCTAGGCAATATAGTCGAATCTACTATCCAGGCAGATTTAGAGAGATTTAAAGCCTATGCACTAAAAGTCAAACAAAATTCTGAGCTTTAGCCCTATAAAAACTACCAAATCTCCAAGATTTATATTACATTTGTGTTTATATTTATAGCGATCGCTATCAAGATTTAGCTAGCAAATTAATCAAAATAAACTAATTTGCAGAAATTGTGTCTGTTGAATGGCATGATATTTATGATGAGTATTTAATCTTCCCTTGTTGAGAGATCAATAAAAATTATTAATATGGGCTTTGCAGACCTATCAATCGAACAAATAGCAGCACAATACAATCTCCCAGTAGAGCAAATATTTGCTCTTTGCGATCGACTAGAAATTGCCTATAAGAATCAATACACTTGTCTGGCATTGGAAGATGCTAAGGCTGTTATTTTGTCAATTTTGTCTGCTCAATCAAATCCAGATGCTAGTAGGTAACTAAGCTAATGCTTACATGATAACTAACCTTGTCGATTTAAGACGTTCTAGGTATCAGAAGTCATGACTAAAAGGATTTACTTAGGATTGCCTATTGTTCTGCTTGATAATTTTTCTCTTGCTCTCGTCTAGCAAGTTACTAAGAAGTAAGGATTAAATCTATTTGGTGTCTTATGTATGCCGTATAAATAAGCCAAAGTTTTTGAGGAGAAACAATGTTAAAACGATTATTATTAGCAGTTGTCGCAACTTTATTTTTCGTTATCCAATTTAATATTGTTAGTGCGAATGCAGTTGAACTTGACCAAGATATCCGCACGGTTAAATTAAATGATGCAGGAGATGAAGTAGTTCTGAGTCTTAAGCAAGTAAAACAAGGACAACGTTTATTTGTTAATAAATGTACTTATTGTCATAAATCAGGTACTACTAAAACTAATCCTAACGTGGGATTAGGTCTTAATGCTCTGGCTAATGCAGAACCCCCTAAAGATAACATTGAAGGAATTGTCGAATATCTCAAACATCCCGTTACCTATGACGGGGAATTTAGTATTGAAGAACTACACCCTAATACCTCTCGTGCCGATCTTTATCCGATGATGAGAAATCTAACTGATGAAGATCTTAAAGCAGTTGCTGGTCATATCCTGATTCAACCAGAAATTCGCGGTACTATGTGGGGAGGCGGTAAAGTCTATAACTAAATAATTTCGATCGAGCAATCTGCTGTTTTAAATAAATAAAGAAAAAAGGAAACTAGCTTGTCTAGTTTCCTTTTTATTTAGCAATGACAGCACGATAATTAATCAACTCTGACGGTTGAATTGCTCCTTTTTCGGTAATAATTGCCTTAATTAGATTAGCGGGAGTAACATCAAAAGCAGGATTATAAAAATCTACTCCTGATGGACAAATCTTAGTTGTACCGATTTGATATATTTCTTGAGCATCTCTTTCTTCGATCGCAATTTGACTACCATCAGCTAATTCAAAATCGATCGTCGAAAAAGGAGCAGCCACAAAAAAAGGAATATTATGAGCTTGGGCGACTATAGCTAGAGAATAAGTACCAATCTTATTGGCAGCATCTCCATTAGCAGCAATGCGATCAGCTCCTACCACTACAGCATCGATCATGCCCTTTTGCATACAATGAGCAGCCATACTATCGGTAATGACGGTAACGGGAATACCTTCTTGGACACATTCCCAAGCAGTTAATTTTGCCCCCTGCAAGCGAGGACGGGTTTCATCGGCATAAACCCTGGCTAGACGTTGCTCTCGCCAAGCAGAACGAATTACCCCTAAAGCTGTACCATAACCAGCAGTAGCCAAAGAGCCAGCATTGCAGTGGGTGAGAATGGATAACCTTTGCGGTTCGGTGGGTAAAACTGCTAAACCGCGATCGCCAATCTCCTGACAAGTTTGTAAATCTTCTAACTGAATTTCCTGGGCAGTATCCAGTAAAGTTGACTTAATTTCTGCTACTGTGCCAATAGATTCATAGGCTGTTTTGAGCATCCGAGCGATCGCCCAAAACAAGTTAACTGCAGTAGGACGAGTTTGACGCAATAATTGAGCAATTTTTTCAAGTTGATTTAGAAATTGCTCGACATTATCAGTTTCAATTTCTCTTGCGCCAAGATACATTCCATAAGCTGCTGCTACACCAATAGCTGGCGCACCTCTGACAATCATAGTTTTAATTGCCTGTGCCATATCTTCTACAAGGGCTATTTCGACCACACTATATTCTTCTGGTAAGCGAGTTTGGTCTATCAGCAATACTTTGTTTTCTTGCCAAATTACAGGATAAATATGATTGGAGGAAGAAGTCATAAGTCAATATACTACTACTTTTAATGTTATCTGCAAAAAAATTGGGTAGTAACAAACTACCCAAAATACTGTTTATTCAATCCTGATTTTGCTTAAAGCTTAAACAGCAACTGTTTTCTTAGCTGTGGCAGATAATTCTCCTTTAGCATACTTAGCAGCAAAATCATCTAAAGTCACCTGTTTGATTTTGCTAGCATTACCCGCAGTACCAAAAGCTTGATAACGATCTAAGCATACTTGTTTCATATACTTAATGGAAGGCTTGAGGAAGTGACGAGGATCGAAGTTAGAGGGATCTTTTGCAGCAGCTTCACGGAAAGCAGCAGTGATTGCCAAACGGTTGTCAGTATCGATGTTAACTTTACGAACACCGCTTTTAATACCTTTTTGAATTTCTTCAACAGGTACACCATAAGTTTCAGGAATTTGACCACCGTATTGATTGATCATATCTAGCCACTCTTGGGGTACAGAAGAAGAACCGTGCATTACTAGGTGAGTGTTAGGTAAACGGCTGTGAATTTCTTCAATTCTACTAATAGCAAGAATTTCGCCAGTAGGCTTGCGAGTGAATTTGTAGGCACCATGGCTAGTACCAATCGCAACAGCCAAAGCATCTACCTGAGTACGTTCTACAAATTCAACTGCTTCGTCAGGATCGGTTAAAAGTTGATCTTTACTTAGAGTACCTTCAAAACCATGACCGTCTTCAGCTTCCCCTTGACCAGTCTCTAAAGAACCCAAACAACCCAGTTCTCCTTCAACACTAACACCGATAGAATGGGCTACTTTAACCACTTCTGCTGTTACGCTAACATTATAGTCAAAGCTCGCGGGAGTTTTGGCATCTGCTTCAAGAGAACCATCCATCATGACGCTGGTAAAACCATTGCGCATAGCAGAGTAACAAGTAGCAGGGCTGTTACCATGGTCTTGGTGCATAGCAATAGGAATGTGGGGATGACTTTCCACTGCTGCCATAACTAGATGGCGGAGGAAGTTTTCTCCTGCATATTTACGAGCACCACGAGAAGCCTGTAATATAACAGGGCTATTAGCTTCTTCAGCAGCCTGCATAATCGCAATAATCTGCTCCATGTTATTCACATTGTATGCAGGAATACCGTAATCATTCTCAGCAGCGTGATCTAGCAATAGCCTCATGGGTACGAGTGCCATATATGTCCTCCTAATCTATATTCTTTTCTCTTAGGTACTTAGTCTTTAAGAAAATTTAATTTCCTACTTGTCAATCTTAAGATATTTTTCAACCTTTGATTAATTATTTTATCTATTTGTTAAGTAATCCTGTCATAAAAACTGTTAGCTGTTATTCGTGAGGGGGTTGGAGCGAGTTAAATATTAAGCGCTCGCTCGATCTCTATCAAGCAGAAAAAGCGATCGCCAAAAATAAGGGAAGATTCAACCAAACATTCTGGTCACATAACCGTAGTTCGACAAACAGATTTCCTAACCTCAAGGAACTGATTTCTAATATTTTTTGAAAACAGTAAATAAATATATAAGTGCAAATATTGAGCAGTTAAATTAAGTACTTAAGCAAAATTATTTGTACATTCTATTTTTCTCTAACACCTAACACCTAACACCTAATCCCGATCTCAACTATCCAATTAATGAGGACACGACTACTTAGTATTCAATCATAACTATGATAGAGCAGTTTTCTATTATTAAAAAACTATCTATGTATTTACACTTAAATAATAAATAAAAAAAATATTTTTATTAGTAAAAACACGGGAAATAGATAAAAAACATAAAAAAAGTGACACAAATATGCCCCTTTTAAATTATTATGTTTTTTAGTGAGAATGTTGTTTAAACATTCATGTTAGCCGAGCATTAATTGTTCACAGTTCTGTCAAAAGAGATACTAAATAGCATTAGTATCTCTTTTTTTTTAGAATAACGGTTTGAGATTAATCCTGACCTCAGCAAATATACCAAACATAATCTGAATTAGAGTATGTCCTACGGGACTGGCCGGACTTGAACCGGCGACCTAGCGCTTCAGATTGGTGTGAGTTTCCTCACTCTCTGGACTATCCCTTCACCATAGACATTAAGCCTTTAGGTGGTGGCCGTTATGTTACAGGTTATGATTTACATAGCCTATTTTCCCTGTTTATTCCCTATAACCAGTCTCTGCACCTTCTTTACCCAGGTTAGTAAAGCTTGGCTCAAGATTACCTTATCTAAATTTCTAGACTTAGGCTTCCTTGAATTTGACCACATTCATGTACAAGGTTTCCCTTGTAATGCCCGATTGTTCAGGAGGCGCTTGCTCTATCCAACTGAGCCACAGCCCCAAGGTTCGCATAGAATACAAGGTAAAATATTCGTCAGCTATTTTTGAGAAGGTTAAGGATTTTGGATATAAAACTTTACTTAATTACTAATTATTGCAACACATATTAACATTTAGATCGACTAAAAGATTACAATTATTCTCGATTTAACACATAAAAAAAAATTAAAGAGGAGAAATTAATTTGACTTATTTGACTTTACTAGCTGCAACTGCTTCTGTACCCACTACTGTATCTTGGAGTCCTAAAGTAGCAATCTTGATGATTCTGTGTAACATTGCTGCCATTGCTTTTGGTAAGTACACAATCAAAAACCAGGCTGCGGGTCCAGCTTTACCCTCGCCAGAATTATTTGGGGGCATGGGTTTGCCTGCCTTATTGGGTACTACTAGCTTGGGTCACGTTTTAGGAGCAGGAGTTATTTTAGGACTAGCTAGTGTAGGCGCACTTTAATTAGTTAGCAGAGAACAGTGAACAGTATTGTAGATAGCTCGATACTGTTCTGTAATTCGAGGGCGAGTTGCCAATTCGCCCTTGTGACTAAATTTTTTATGCAGCTAATCAAGATTAACCCTTGGTAACCGATGCTTAAAACCACACAGAATTTCCCAAGAAATTGTATCGAGAGCATTAGCCCAATCTTCAGCAGTGATGGTCTTGTTCCCATCTTGTCCAATCAAAGTAACAATTTCTCCTGGTTGTAAATTAGGTATATTACTAACATCTAGCATCAACTGATCCATAGTAATGTTACCTATCTGGTTAACTAGCTGACCGCGAACTAAGACTTTGAGACGATTAGAAAAGTTACGGGGTACCCCATCAGCATAACCAATACCCACAATCGCGATTGCCATATCTTGAGGAGCAACAAATTTATGACCATAGCTAACTCCTGTACCTGCGGTAATATTTTTGACCTGAGTAATTCTGGCTTTAAGTTGTAAAATTGGTTGTAGTTTGACCTTAGAGCGCAGATGAGGCGCAGGATAGAGACCATAAAGAGCTAAACCTACTCGAACCAGATCGTAATGAAAAGCGCGATCGCTTAAGGTAGCAGCAGAATTAGCGAAATGAAGTTTAGGGGGCACAATACCATGACATTTGAGTTTTTCTATTGCTTTAGCAAATCGTGCTTGCTGCAATTTCATGATAGTAGTGTCAGGATCGTCAGCTGTGGCGAAATGAGAATAAATGCTAGCTATTTTTAAAGATGGTAACTGTCGGGTTAATTTGACAAATTCTGTTGCTTGTTGCCAGTCAGTACCTAATCTGGACATACCTGTATCTAGTTTGAGGTGTACAGATAAACTTTCACCTATTTCCTCCATAATTTCGGCAAAAATCAAAGCCTGAGAACAATTGCAGAGAGTTGGTTCTAAATTCCAAAAAGCGATCGCCCGAATTTCTGTAGGGGTGTTGATTGCGCCTAAAATGAGGATATCCGCTTTTATTCCGCCTTTACGGAGTTCTATCCCTTCTGATAAAGTAGCAACAGCTAGAGAGCTAGCACCATGGTTTAAAGCGGTCTGGGCAACACTAACTGCACCATGACCATAAGCATCGGCTTTCACTACTGCCATTAATTCCGTTTGAGGTGCTAGCATTTTTTTAAGCCGATGGACGTTTTGTGCTAGAGCCTTTAAATCTATTTCTACCCAAGCTCTTTGCTGATTAGTTATGGATAGATAATTTTCTTGCTTGTCTCTTGGAGGAATAGTTCTAGTAATTAGTTGCTTAATTTCCATAGCGCGCACTTCTATACACCTGAGTAAACCATCCTAATTTTGTTCTCAAACTATAGCAATCTACAACCTAAACCAGTTGTCTATGTTACTATCTGTGATAAGCTACATCACTATTGAGAAAAAATGGGCAAGGTTCTAGTGCTAAACGCCTCTTATGAACCGCTTAACATCACTAGTTGGAAAAGAGCGGTAGTTTTACTCATAAAAGGCAAAGCAGAACAACTCGAACATAACGGCAGATTTATTTATGCCGACTTTCCTCTGCCGACGGTTATTCGACTACGCCACTACATTAGGGTACCCTATAAAGAAATTCCTCTGACCCGACGTAATATCTTGGAACGAGACCGTCATACTTGTCAATACTGTAATCACAAAGGAGATCAATTAACCTTAGATCATGTTATTCCTCGTTCTCGTGGGGGAGGGGATACCTGGGAAAATCTGGTAGCAGCTTGTGTTCGCTGCAATGTCAAAAAAGGTAATCGTACTCCTAAAGAAGCTAGTATGAATCTTCTTACTAAGCCTAGACAACCCCATAGCAGTCTTCATTTTGAGATTATTAAACACACTCAGGGCAACCTAAATCAGGAATGGAAGAAGTATGTCATTGGAATCTGATAGTTGAACTAGCAACAAAATAAGTAGATGATGGTAAACTTTTAAGTCAGATATATAAATTTACATAAATTATAATAGTTTTAGTCGGTAATTGTATAATTACCAAGTTAGCTTAATATGTCATCCAAACTAACCAGTTATACTGAAAGAAACTCGAGCAAGAGTAAATCGCATTCTGATTTAAAAAGGTCACCAATAGAGCAGCCAAGGGGACAAATTAAGACTGAACTTGCTCAGGAAAATGAAGCAATATCTGCTACTAGCTTAGAATTGTCCTGCAATTTAGAAGAAGCAAAAAATAGTGATTTAAACCAGATAATTGCTAATTTACGGGCAGTTTTGACCAAACATCAAGGCGAGCGTCAGCTAATCATTATCCAGGATTTCCCAGACCCCGATGCCCTTTCTAGTGCTTGGGCGTATCAAATGATTGCAGCGAGTTACAAAATTCAAAGTGAAATTGTTTACGCTGGTACTCTATCCCATCAAGAAAATATTGCCCTAGTTAAACTTACTAATCTCCCTGCCAAAAAAGTTACTACTCAAAGTTTCCAAAATTTAGATTTTTCCAACTATCAAGGTTGTGTACTAATTGATTGCCAAGGAACTAACACTCAATTATTCCCCATCATAGAATCTCAACTTCCTCTAATTACAGTGATAGATCATCACAGTAAACAAGGGGACTTAAAGGCAGAATTCATCGATTTACGACCCCAAACTAGAGCAACGGCTACTATACTGACCCAATATATTCAGCAAGGATTACTAGATTTTAATAGTGGCAATACCAAGCATGTTAATTGTGCTACGGCATTGATGCACGGATTACGTTCCGATACTAACCGTCTGATGCAAGCACAAGAAGAAGACTTTTTAGCTGCTGCCTATCTAAGTCGTTTTTATGATTCTCAATTACTTAACGCTGTGCTACAATCAGCGCGATCGCGCCGTGTGATGGATGTGATTGAAAGAGCGTTAAGAAATCGCATTATCAAAAACAATTTTTCTTTAGCAGGAGTAGGTTATTTACGTTATGATGACCGAGATGCCATACCCCAAGCAGCAGACTTTTTAGTTACAGAAGAAGATATTCACACTGCTGTTGTTTATGGTATCGTTCATGACCAAGACGACGATATAGAATTAGTAATAGGTTCTCTCAGAACTAGTAAATTAACCCTCGATCCTGATGAATTTATCAAAGAAGCCTTCGGTAAAGATAAAGAAGGTCGCTTTTTTGGCGGAGGACGTTACATGGCAGGAGGATTTGAAATTCCTGTCGGTTTCTTAGGTAGTTTTAACGATAATTCTGACTATGCCAAAATAAAATGGGAAGTGTTTGACACTCAAATCAAGCAAAAGCTTCTCCGTCTAGTTAATCCTGATGATAGTGTTATCCAAACTGACTAATAACCAGTAACTAAAGATTATTAGCTATATTTTGGAGTATGGAAATTTATCTTATTCGTCATGGTATTGCAGCAGAAAGAGGCACTTACGACCAAGATGAAGAGCGTCCCTTAACTAATAAAGGTATTAATAAAACGACTCTTGTCGCCAAAAAGCTGGCAGCAGTGGGATTGAAATTCGACTTAATTCTTACTAGTCCTTTGGTAAGAGCTTATCAAACAGCAGAAATTCTCCAACAGATAGGTTTAAACCCAAAAATTGCAATTTCTCAATCTTTATCACCTAATGGTAATATTCAAGAGTGGCTAGACTCCCTAAAGAAAGAATTTTCTTCTGTTAATTCAGATTATAAATTAGCTCTGGTTGGTCATCAGCCAGATTTGGGTAATTGGGCAGAAATGCTGGTATGGGGAAGCATCAAAGAGCAAATCATCGTTAAAAAAGCTGGTGTAATTGGTCTAAAAATCTTAGATCTCGATCGACCTTTAGGTACAAGCGAACTGTTTCTCTTAGCTTCTCCTAAATGGCTGATTTAATTAGCTTGATGTAAAGATTAAGTAAACTTGTGTATCTTACCTATGTAAAAATACTTAAATCGAATTAATTATACTTAAATTTTCATCAAATAATCATCGAATATTCGGTGAAAATAGAAAGAGAAAATTGGTATCAGGTACTATAAATATATATATTTTATTTTTCATTAAATCTCTAAAGAAAGATGACAGCTACACTTTGTGAATATAAGCCTGGTTTAGAAAATATTCCAGCAGCAAAATCAAGTATCAGCCATGTTGATGGTCAACAAGGGATATTAGAATATCGTGGTATTAACGTACAAGAATTAGCTTTTAAAGGTAGTTTTTTAGAAACAGCTTATTTGCTTATTTGGGATAAATTACCTACTAAAGAAGAATTAGAAGGATTTGAATCAGATATTACATACCATAGACGGATTAAATATCGTATTCGGGATATGATGAAATGCTTTCCTGAATCTGGTCATCCGATGGACGCATTACAAACTTCAGCAGCAGCTTTAGGACTATTTTATTCTCGTCGAGCATTAGATGACCCTAAATACATTAGAAAGGCAGTAGTAAGATTACTAGCTAAAATACCGACAATGGTAGCTGCTTTTCACCAAATGCGGAGAGGAAATGATCCAATTCAACCAAACGATGAACTTGATTATGCTGCCAATTTTCTTTATATGTTGACAGAAAGGAAACCTCATCCTTTAGCAGCCAGAATTTTCGATGTTTGTCTTACTCTCCATGCAGAACATACAATTAATGCTTCTACCTTTTCCGCGATGGTAACAGCTTCTACTTTAACCGATCCTTATGCTGTGGTTGCTTCTGCTGTAGGTACTTTGGCGGGACCTTTGCATGGAGGTGCTAATGAAGAAGTATTATCAATGTTAGAAGAAATTGGTTCGATCGATAATGTTCGCTCTTATGCAGAACATTGTATTACCAATAAGAAAAAGATTATGGGTTTTGGACATCGAGTTTACAAAGTCAAAGATCCACGGGCTACCATTCTACAAAGTTTAGCCGTACAACTATTTGATGAAACTGGTCACGATCGCTATTACGAGCTTGCTATAGAATTGGAAAAAGTAATTGAAGAAAAATTAGGTCATAAAGGTATTTATCCTAACGTTGATTTTTATTCGGGTTTAGTCTACAGTAAGCTTGGTATTCCTAGCGATCTATTTACGCCAATTTTTGCGATCGCTCGTGTTGCTGGTTGGTTAGCACATTGGAAAGAACAACTAGCTGTTAATCGTATTTTTCGCCCTACCCAGGTATATACAGGAGTACACAATGCTTCCTATATTCCGATTGAAGAACGTTAGGATATTATCCCTATCAATAATCAACCAAACTTCCTCGAATTAGATTCGAGGAGACACTCTTACTTATACACAATAAACTCAGAGCTTGCACCAATAAAAGTTGATGTGTTGATTTGTAGCTGTAGTGATTATGAATAAGAAGTTATAGCTTGTTCTCTATAAATTTCACTTCATCTTATCTTTTACCCTTTGTTTTGCTTCAGTTCATTTGTTCTGTCAAAAGTGACTTGCTCCCCTCTATTTTAATTCATAAATTTGATTTCTTCTACTCCCATCCCGGCATAAGACTACCGAAATAGAATAACCGTGAATCAATAATAATCTGTGTTTTGGCTAGGTAATTATCGAGTGGGATGGGAGTAACAACCGCTCAAACTCCATCAATTTGAAGGTGATATAATCGTAAAAATTCAACAATCGTTGCCATACTCCTCAAAGATGAGAGTAATTAATTCTGAGAACTTTCGGCTAGTTTTATTTGACTCTGGTAAATTAGGTCCTACAGTTTGCATAGTAGGAGGTGTTCATGGAGACGAAATCTGTGGACCTATTGCAATTGATCGATTAGAGCGAAAATTAGCAACAGAAAACTATCTTCTCCGTGGTCGATTAATGACGTTAATCGCTAATTCAGAAGCTATTCGACTAAAAAAAAGGTTTGTTGACTTCGACCTCAACCGAGCCTTTAAAAACTCGGCTGCATTTGGACACGAAGCTCAGTTAGCAAAGTGTTTGACACCTTATCTAAAAGAGGTGGATTATTTACTCGATCTACATTCAACGTCTGCTGCAACGCGACCTTTTTGTGCTGGAGCCTTTACTGAGCCTCATCTAAAAATTTTTAGGATTACTGGATTTGAATTTTATACTTATGGTTGGGGAGAGCATCGAAAATATACATTGCTTGTAGATGAGGTCGATCGCTTAGGTGGGGTTGGAGTGATAGCTGAATGTGGAAAAACAGGCGATTATCAAACGAACGAAATTAGCTTTAGTACTATCACTCATCTACTTCAAGAATTAGAAATGATTAAACCTGTGAAATTGAGAACTCTTCAAAATCCAACTCTTATAGAGATTAATCAAATCGTCAAGGCAAAAACCGATTATTTTATTTTTAAGCGGGATTTCGAGAGTTTTGAAACAATTGAAGCTGGTGAAATAGTAGCTTATGACGATAAAAACCCAGTAGTTTATCCTTTTAGATTTACCTTAGTAATGCCGACAAGAGGTAAAATCAGGGCTGGAGATGATGCTTTTGTCGTGGGTATATTTGATCGAGAACTCTAAATATATTGCTTTACTATACTAATAAAAATCAAATTTTAAATTACGTTCTATTCATTGAATAAAAAAGCTAGAAAAGATTGAAATATTCTGAAGTAAGAATGACTAAAAACAAGGAAATTATTGACTGTATTCTTGTTGGATTTTATGAGCTTGACTTTCACGAGTTTGCACAAAAGCAAAAAAAAATTGCCAAATATTCAGGTTCTTACAACACATTAAAAACTAGCTCTGTTTTACTCGGAAACAAAAGATGTACATATATGCAACTATTAAATACAGTACTCAAAAAAGCCAAAGGAAGTTGTTTTAGTTTAAACTCTTTTGATCTACCCAACTTAAGCATAGCTTATTTAGCTAGTTTTCTTCACAAGAAAAGCTATTCAATTGAAATTATCAATTTTTTAAACTCTGAAATATCAAAGTTTGTAGATTTATTATTAGCAAAACCTCGAACGGTAGTTATTACAACTACTTATTACGTTGAGAATGAGCCAATCGAGCAAATTATTAGATTGATTAAACAATATAACCAAGAAGTAAAAATAATTATCGGAGGACCTCGAATCTTTAATATTTGTCAATCTCAGGAAAAACATATTCAGAATTTAGTTTTTGAGTCAATTGATGCAGATATATATATAAATGACTCGCAAGGAGAAGATACTCTGGCAAAAGTGCTTTCATGTATTAAAAGTAATAATTTAAAAGAATTACAGAAAGTTCCCAATATTATTTATAAAACAGACAGGAATGTTTTTGAAAGAACTATAAGAATTATTGAAAATAATAATTTGGAAGAGAATTCTATTGATTGGAGTATTTTCGATCCAGCTTTTTTTGTTCCTACTACTTACATGAAAACTGCTAAAAGTTGTCCATTTTCATGCGAGTTTTGTAGCCACCCTATTTACGCCGGTTCATATAGTTTTTCTGGGCTTGAAAAAATTGAGATAGAACTTCAATATCTCAGCGAGCTTGGGGTCAAAAATCTAATTTTTATAGATGATACTTTAAATGTACCGCTTCCAAGGTTTAAAAATCTATGTCGTATGATGATTCGCAATAATTTCAAATTTAATTGGGTTTCTTTTTTTCGATGTTCAGACTCAGATACTGAAACCTTCGATCTTATGCAGAAAAGTGGTTGTATCGGAGTTTATCTAGGCATTGAATCTGGAGACGAAGCAATTTTAAGGCGAATGAATAAGTTTACTGATATAAAGAAATATAAATTTGCGATTCAGGGTCTAAATGAGCGGGGAATTCTAACCTTGGCAGCTTTGATAGTTGGATTTCCAGGGGAAACTCACCAAAGTATCATGAATACAACTAACTTTATCCAAGAAACTTCACCTGATTTTTTTGACTTGCAATTGTACTATCACGATCCATTGTCTCCAATTTATCAGAAGAAAAATGAGTTTAAGATTTCTGGTTCAGGCTATGCCTGGAAGCATGACACTATGGATTGGCGACAAGCATCCGAATGGATAGAATATATGCTTAAGAATATTACTCACTCATCTCCACTTCCTCTTTATAGCTTTAGTATTTGGACAATTCCTTATCTTTTACAAAACAACATTTCAATCAAGCAAATTAAAAGCTTTGTTCAAGAAGCAAGAAATCTTTTAATTAAAAGTTTATCTGACCACTATGTCGATGCTTCTCAGGATATAGAAAAAATGGCACTTATTTTTCAGAATGAAAATAAAAAGTAAGTTATAACTTTACAAATGCATCTTACCTTTTGCCTAAGATCAACCATTGAAATTAATTTTGGACGTTCGATCAAATGACTAAAACGATTTGTCAGCTATTTACCAAACAGGTTAATCAAAGACCTAATGAAGTTGCAGTTGTTAGTCAAGATGTGAC
>JASJDI010000143.1 GCA_030065155.1 Xenococcaceae cyanobacterium MO_188.B29 | reverse complement strand
GATTTAATGTTAGAAACTATGCAACTTATTGTTGATTTTAAAGAAGAAATTCCAACCAGAGAACTATAAAATATAGGAGTTGCACAACTACTTATGAGAATATCTAACGAACATCGGCGATTTCTTCTAATCGATCAGTGCGCTATGCCCACACTAATAAATCTGGTGATGAATGGTCTAATCGCCTGGTTCATTAACCGTTCAGCCTCTGCTGTTCCTATTTGGGGAGGAGCGAGCGTTACTGTAGACTTACTGGCAACTTCATTTCTTTTACCTTTTCTAATCTGTGTTATTGTTAGCTCGGTTGTTACGCGCAAAGTGCGCTCTGGTAAAATTTCTCCTCTTCCTCCAAATCATTTTCCGATTTCACGTTGGTTTAAGAGATCGCCTTTAATGCGTGGTCTATTTCTCGGTGGGGCTGGAGTTCTTTTTGGTGCAGTGCCAATTGTGTGGACTCTTAGCTTAGGTCAAGCTCAACCGTTTGCGGTAATGTCCTATGTCACATTTAAGGCTGTTTGGGCAGCAATGATCGCATCTTTAGTTACCCCAATAGTGGGCTGGTGGGCTTTGGCAAATGCTTCTCGCCAACTTTAACTAAAATTCTACTCAAAACAAATAGTTAGCTAATGTCAGAAATATTATTTCTTAATTCTCAAGAAGCTTGAAAGACTCAAAAAAAGTATTCATAGATTCTTCAGAAAGATTATCATTTTGCTGATTTACAGCTAAGACATAAAGACGTTGCTCAACAAGTATTAAACGAAAGACAATAGTTTCTTCTTCATTTTGCAGTTGAAATTGTTTACCTGGATGATTTTCAAAAGTAATATCATTGTCAGCAACTTTATTTAAACCCACTTCGTTGGTTATGATAGTTTCCTTTCGCTCGGCTCTTTTATTGGCTGCTACTGACTCAGAAGGCTTGAGTGCAATTAATGTAATAGGGCATTTTCCTACTGAAGAGATAAAAGTCAACACCGATCTAATCTTTTCTGTGATTAAAGAGAAAAGCAACTTTCTAAGATACAACGAAACTACTGTTCGGGCAATTTCCCAACAAGCAAATAGTGAAATTGTTTCTGGACATCAAGAAAATTTGGCACAACTACCAGATTTGCGCCACAAGGGTTCTTATTCGGTTACTCAAGAAACTAGAACTTTTGCAATCGATCGAGTGCGTCAAACTCAAATAGGTTTTACCGATTCTTATAATCTGGATACAGACATCTATCTACCTGTAGATTTGACTAAACCTGCTCCTCTTGTCATTATCACTCATGGTTTTGGTTCGAGTCGCTCCGATTTTCAGTATTTGGGAAAACATTTAGCTTCTCACGGCTACATTGTTCTTATTCCCGAACACATAGGTAGTAATAGTGATTACAAGAAAGCTTTTTTACGGGGTGAATTAAGTGTTGATGTTAGCCCCATCGAGTTTTATAGCCGACCCCAAGATATTACTTATTTACTTGATGCTGTAGAAAAAGATGCAGAATTAACTAACTTAATTAACTGGGAGCAAGTGGGGATTCTGGGTCATTCTTTTGGGGGCAATACCGCTTTGGCGATCGCAGGTGCGCCGATTAATCAAGAGAGAATTAATCAAGTATGCCAAAAAAACCAGCCTTCTCTTAATATCTCTATGTTGCTTCAGTGTCGTGCTAGTGGTTTGCCTCCAGGGGATTCTAACCTCAGAGACGATCGCATTAAAGCAGTAGTAGCAGCTAATCCTGTAACTAGCTCGATTTTTGGCATAGAAAGCATGGGCAAAATCCAAATTCCCACAATGATGTTAGCAGGTAGTCATGATACAACTACTCCCTTTATCACAGAACAAGCTCATCCCTTTCTCTGGCTGAATACTCAAAATAAATATTTGGGGTTAATGGCTGGAGGAACCCATGGTTATCTAATCAACAAAGAAGAATCTCACAATTTAGCTCTTTTTAACAACCCTCTGCCTGAATTACGCAGAAGCTATTTAAAAGCAATGAGTTTAGCGTTTTTTGAGGTTTATGTGCGAAATCGGTCTGATTACCAACCCTATTTAAGTTCTGCTTATGCCCAAACTATTAGCGATCGAGAACTACCTCTATATTTAATTCAATCCTTGACTCCAGAACAGCTTGAACAGGCTTATGGTGCTACTCCCCCAATACCACCAATTCCAGAATCATTAGTTGCAGCCTCTCCCACCAAAACAGCAGATATCTTGGCTGAAATTCGCGATACTAAAACTCTAAAAATAGCCATGAGAAGTAATGCTGCTCCTTTTGGCTATATAGACGATCGAGAAAGTTTGTGGACGGGATATTGTGGAGATTTTGCTGAGTCTTTGGCTGAGTACTTGGAGGAAAAGCTCGATATTGCTGCTAAAATCAAAGTAGTTAAATTACCATCTAGCTTACAAAATCGTTTTGAACTGGTTAAAGATAAAACCGTTCATCTCGAATGTGGTCCTAATACGATCGTGGAGAATAAGCAAGATATTAGTTTCTCCAATCCCTTTTTTATTAGCGGTACTCGGTTTTTAGTCAATAACGATCGTGCGACTAAAGTCAATCTTGATGGCAGTCTAGAAGGACTTCAGGCAGGAGTTCTCGAAAATAGTACCACTGCCGAATTTTTAAGAGAAACTTACCCCGAAATAGATCTAGTTTATTTTCAGGGAAAAAAAGGAAGAATAGAGGGACTCAAAGCTATTAGTGATGGTAGTATCGATGCCTTTGTCAGTGATGGTGTTTTGTTATCAGGAGAAATCGAGCGACAAAATTTGGCTCAAAATAATTATCAACTAATACCAGAAAACCCTTTAACTTGTGACTTTTATGGACTAATCTTGCCTAAAGGCGATCGACAATGGAACAATCTAGTCAATGCTTTTATTCGTAGTGAACGAGAAAAGGAATTTCAGGATAAATGGTTGGGAGACTACTCGTCTTTAGCCTTAGCTGATGCAGATTATTGTCTGAATAGACGCGAAAACTAGACATTTAGGTAGCTTGCTAAATATAGTAAGTCGATCGCGATCGTCAATTCTTGTTATTGACGATCGACTTAGTGGTATTAAGAGCAATTAACGATTTTGCTCAAAAACACCAAGTAAGGCACTATCAGGATTATCAATGCAAGTATCGACAATAGCATCGGTTGCTTCTGCAAGTGCTGGAGCATCGATCGTTGTGTTATTGTTTTTGCCATTTATAAAGGCATGCATAAAGATTACCAGGTTTGCTCTATTGTCACCTTCAGATTTCAAAAGATCTCTGCAAGTCAGTGTTTGTAAATCGACCATATCGCTCTCATCTGTGTTTGGTGAAGATTGTGCTTGAGCAGATGGACTGAAGCCACTAATAGCAATCGCCCCAAACAAAAGTAACCAACTAAATTTTTTCATAATCACTCCTCTTAAATTTTTCCAAAACTTTTATGCTCTAACTAGGATTAGCGATAGCGGTTACGGCGCATACATCTATCGTATTCACGCTGGTAAAGTGAATCCCTGGATTCTTCTTTACGAATAGTACCACCAACTGCGCCAAGACCTGCACCAATTGCTGCTCCTTTTCCAGCATCACCAGCGATCGCACCGATGATTGCTCCAACAGCAGCACCCCTCCCAGCACCTTTAAACGTTCCACCTCTCTGATTGCGACGAGCATAATCACGAGCGCGACCATCACAATAATAATGTGCGTTTCGGGGCTGAGCTTGTGCAGGATTGACAGTAAATAGGACTAATCCAGGTAAGACTATTACAACCAAGGCTAGACCAATACTCAATCTTGTTTGCATGAACTATATAAATAGTAAAACTTAGAATAATATACAGTAAAGAATTGCTAGAACTTTTGAGTTCTAGCAATTCTTTATATTCACTAGATTGGGATTATATTTTGAGTTTAATTAAGATATTGCTGACATTTGATTATTAATACCAAACAAGTACAATAAGATACCTACAAGTCTTCTTCTGTCTTCCTATGAATAAACTTCTATTTTCTTTCTTGGCGATCGCCTATGTTGCTAATAATTTGCTTGCTAGTGCTGTAGCTAGGGAAAAACCTTACGAAGGTAAATGTCTTTACATTGATAAGCAAGAACAGGAGCAAAAATTCAAATCCTGTCAAGTTAATATTCAACAAAAAAATCTCGCCATAAATTTTGAAAAAGAGAAGTATCAAGACAACAATAAAACCGTCTCAGGTAAACGTGTTTTGGAAATTGCTTCTGGAGAATATGCTAAAAAATTACTTTCGGACACTGGCAGTATAGTTAGCGGAATCCTACTTGCTCCCGTCAATCTTGTTGGCAAAATATTCGTCCCAGATCGTGATTATCAACAATATGTCATAGAATACAAAGATACTAAAGGAAAGAAGACTGCTACAGTTCTCAATATCAATCGTTCCGATGCACCTGAGTTCCAACAAGAACTGACATTAATTACGGGTAAATTAATTACTTTTCGACCAGGTCAAACTAATACTACGATCGACATTGGACCAGATTTTTAGAATTAGTTTAGATAATTTCAAACCCACGCTCTCTGATGCCAACATAATTTATGAGTCAGCTACTACCAACCCCAGATACAACCGAACCAATAGAAGGGCATGATACCCCCGATCCCAACAAAGCATCCCCTGTTGCTAAGTTCTTCTTTCTTCAGACAGTATTTGCCATTTTGTTAGCATTGCTATTGATCGTAGGCGGATTAATGGGTGCATCGACAATGGTGAAAGAAGGCGATCCTGATATTAATATTGCGATCGCTACTATCCAAACCAATTGGGGTGGTGCTGACCCTGAAACTATTGAAAATCAGGTTACAGACAAGATTGAGAAGGAATTAAAGTCCCTTAAGGGTTTAAAAGATTTAGATAGTGCCTCTTTTGATGGTTCGTCCTTGATTCAGGTGGAGTTTGCAGCAGAAGCCCCCATCGCGGAATCTATTTCTTTAGTAAGGGCGGAAGTAGATGAAGCCAAACCAGAAATTGCCAGTGAAGCAGATGAACCAAAAGTAGAACAGATATCAACTCAAGATACTCCTGTACTAACAGTAGGTTTATATGGAGATATAGATTTAGCAGTTTTGAGTAAAGCAGCAGAAGAAATAGAAGATATTTTAGAAACTGTTCCTAATGTCCGTAAAGTAGATTTGAGTGGTAATCGGGAAGAGGTTATTCACGTTCAACTTATCCCTTCTCGCATGGTTGCGATGGGAGTGTCTGCAACTCAGGTAGCTAATGCTATTCAACAAGGAAATCGAGATTTACCTTGGGATCAGATTGAAAGTGATGAAATTGGTACACAGTTACGCTATTACGGTAGATTTCGTAGTTTAGAGGATTTACGTAACTTACCCGTAACTCGTTTAGGGGATGAGGCGGGAGGACGAGTTGTAAGATTACAAGAAGTTGCCGAAGTTAGGCGAGATTTAGAAAGAGAGAAGAATCGGGCTTTTTTAAGTTCAGATCAAGGGGATTTTCAACCAGTTATTAATATCGATCTAGTTAAAGTCCCAGGTTCAGATACGATTAAAGTTATTAATGATTCTTTAGCAGAGATCGAGCTAGCTCAACAAAATCCGAGTATTTGGCCTTATGGAATGGAATATAGGGTGATTAATACTGATGCCGATCAAATTAATAAGGACTTACTCATTGTATTTAATAATGCTTGGCAAGGGGTTCTAGGGGTTTTTATTGTTCTCTTATTTGCCTTAACTTGGCGAGAAGCGGTTATTGCTGGTTTATCCATTCCGTTAACTTTTTTGGGAACTCTGGCAGTACTATTCTTATTCGGTTTCACCCTCAATAAGATGGTGCAAATTGGAATGATTCTGGCACTGGGTTTACTAGTGGATGTATTCATTCTGATGATGGAAGGAATGCACGACGGTATCTTTGTAGAAGGGTTGAGTTTTAACCAAGCTGCCTTGAAAACAGTTAAAACTTATGCTGTACCTGCCTTTTCTGGACAACTAACTACTATTTTGGCATTAGCTCCCTTAATGGCAATTAGCGGAACAATGGGCAAATTTGTCCGCCTCATTCCCATTAGTGCTATTATTTGTCTTCTGCTCAGTTATATCATTGCTTTACTAGTAGATATTCCCCTGTCTCGTTATTTATTGGGTAATATTAAAACCAAAGATCAGAAAAGTAAGATCGATCGCCTGACGGAAAAAGTTTCTGAACAATTTCGTAATTTTAGCTTGGCAACTACGATTCGTAACAAAACTACAGCTAGGATTTTCGCATTAAGTGCGATCGCTTTATTTATTACTTCCACTATTTTGGTAGGGACTGTTCCTTCTAGTCTCTTTACAGAAGGAGACGGACGAAAGTTAAGTATTAATATCGAATTATCACCCACAACTACCCTTGATAGTTCTCAAAAAGTAGCCGATGAAGTGGGAGAATTATTGCGAGAGAAGGAATATCTCGAAAGCGTTATTAAATTAGTCGGACAACGGAGTGGTTTAGTTCAAGAAAGTGGCATCAAACCCAACAATGGTAATTATTTAGTCGGGTTTTCCGCTATTTTCACCCCAGAAGAGGAAAGAGAACAGCTTTCTTTTGAATATATAGATGATTTACGGTCAGAGTTAAATACCGCACTACGTCAATATCCAGGGGCATCACTAGTAGTTAATGCCCAATCTACAGGGGAAGGAGGCGACCCGATCGAAATCGAACTATCGGGTACAGATATGGATGAGTTACGTCGTATCTCTGGAGAAGTTCAATTAGCCCTAAGACAAATTGATGGGGCAATAGATGTCCGAGATGATTTAGGTGCATTACGACCAGATATTAAGTTGCGTCCCCGTCGCGAAGCCATGAACTTTTATGGTCTATCTGATGATGAGTTAGCTACCCAAGGACGCTACATGATGACCGATAATGATATTGGTGATTTCCCTATCGGTGGTGGAGAAGAAGATTTAGAAATTCGCCTCAGTACTATGTGGGCTTCTCGTAATGGGGGAATTGGTGGACCTACTCGTCGCGATGAATTGTTAAGCATTCCCCTGTTTAATAAAGATGGAGAAACAATTGCTAGTAGTCAAGTATTAGAAGTAGAATTTGGCAACGCACCTTTATCTATTACTCATAAAGATGCCCAACGCACAGTTACAGTTTTGGCAAAAAATAAAGGGCGTACAGTCGGGGAAATTGTTGCCGACTTAGAACCAAAACTAATCGAAATGAAAAAATCTTGGGGTCAAGGTTATGACTATAAGTTTGCCGGAGAATTAGAAACCCAAGGGGAAACCTTTGCTTCGGCAGGACAAATGGCAATAGTAGCACTCTTTCTTGTCTTTGCTGTCTTAGTAATTCAATTTAGTTCTTTTACGCAACCATTTATCATTATGTTGGCAATTCCCTTTGCCTTCATTGGTACTTTTCTTGGTTTCTTTCTCTTACAAATTCCGATTTCTTTCCCTGCGGTAATTGGGATTATTGCTCTGACTGGTATTGTAGTTAATGATGCGATCGTCATGATTGAAACTATGAACAATCATCGATCGAAAGGTATGAATGTGCAGGATGCAGCAGCTAGAGGGGCAGCCGATCGATTGCGTCCCATTCTTACTACTAGTATTACTACTATTGTGGGGGTAATTCCTTTAGCATTAAGCGATCCGACTTGGTTTCCTCTAGCCAGCGCGATCGGTTTTGGTTTGGTTGCTTCTACTTTGATTGCTTTGTTAGTTATTCCCTGTTTGTATTTGTTATTGACTCCTAATAAGTCAGTCTTAGATGTTGCATAATTAAGAACATGACTCTCTATAATTCAATCGGTCAAGGATATAACCATAGCAGAAAACCCGATCGAAGAATCGTGCGGTATCTAATCGATCTATTAGATTTACCCCTAGGCAGTGTAATTGCTGATATTGGCGCAGGAACAGGTAATTATAGTAATGCGATCGCAGAAAAAAAATATCACGTAATAGCCATTGAACCATCTTCTATCATGAGTAGTCAGGCTGTTGCTCATCCCCATGTGCGTTGGTTGAGTGCTAAAGCTGAAAAAATTCCCTTGCCAGATAATTCCGTAGATGGGGCAATAATTGTCTTAGCTCTACATCATTTTAGCTCTCGACTGGCTGCTATTCAAGAAATAAATCGCCTAGTTGGTGATGGCAAAATAGTAATTTTTGCTTTTGAACAGAGCAAAATTCCTTCTTTTTGGCTAACTGATTATTTTCCTTATTTTATTCGTGATACCAAAGATAGTTTTCCACCAATTGAGATAATTGCTGCTGAAATCAGGCAAATAACCCAGAAAAATGCCGAAATAATTAATTTTTCCCTACCTAAAGATATCAAAGATTTATTTGCTGCTGCGGGTTGGAATAGACCAGAACTTTATTTAGATCCTAATGTCCGTGAGGGAATTTCCTCCTTTGCTAAGATGCCTATAGAGGAAAAAGAAAAAGGGATAAAGCAATTAACAGAAGATTTGCATAATGGTAGTTGGGATAAGCAATATGGCGAGTTAAGAACCCAAGAAAGTTATGATGCGGGTTATCGTTTTCTAGTGATCGGAAATTAAGGACACAGAAAATCAGGTAATTTATGGTAGAAAACAGACCATTGGCGTAGGGGCGCATCGCGATGTGCCCTTACAGGGACTCTAGACTCATTGCATTACGGAGTTTGGGCAGAAAAAATAGTTAATAAAATGCCAGGAAGTAGGTAATGATGAGCTAAACAAGATAAACCAGCTTCTATTCCCAATTGCTCTCGTTGCTGTCGATTGTACAATCTCATTTCCCCAATTCCAGGGACAAAACTCGAAAAATTCTTTTCTCCTCGATAGGCATCAACCAAGTAAAAGCGTCCTCCCTTAGCTAGAACACGCTTTACCTCATTAAAAACTTGCTGTGGATGAGGATAATGAAGAAAGCTCATAGTACAGAAAACAGCATTAAACTGTTCGTCTGCAAAGGAGAGAGATTCTGCCTTGCCACTGACAAAAATTAATCTCTGGTGATATTGATTCCGTGCTCTTGCCTCTCTTAGCATTGATGGTGAAAGGTCTAAACCAATTGCCCTCACAGTAGGAAACTTAGCAGCAAGACGACCCATTAGCTTGCCCGTACCACATCCTAAATCAAGAACAGAAGCATTTTCCTTTAAATCTACATACTCTAACAGCCGTTTATGAATACTTTGGTAGAAGATGGTGGTAAGCAAGAAATCATAGTAAGAAGCCCAAAGATTAAAGAAACTTTCTTTCTGTTGGTAAAAATTGTTAGTCATTTGCTACTTGCTACGGGCGCAAACCTTGCGCCCCTACTAACTACTAACTACTAACTACTTAATCCAGCTTCAATACTGCCATAAAAGCTTCTTGCGGTACGTCTACTGTACCGATCGCTTTCATGCGCTTTTTACCTTTAGCTTGTTTTTGGAGTAGTTTTTTCTTCCGTGAAATATCACCACCGTAACATTTTGCTAGTACATCTTTACGCAAAGCAGGAATATGCTCACTAGCAATGACTTTAGAACCGATCGAGGCTTGAATGGGAACTTTAAACTGATGGCGAGGAATAAGTTCTTTCAGCTTTTCGGTTAAAGCACGACCAACATAGTAAGCTTTGTCACGATGAACAATAGTAGATAAAGCGTCTACAGGGTCTTTATTAACTAAAATATCTAATTTAACTAGATCGTTTTCGCGGTAGCCAATTAATTGATATTCCATACTGGCATATCCACGAGAACGAGATTTTAACTGATCGAAAAAGTCAGTAACAACTTCAGCTAAGGGTAACTCATAAATTAGACAAGTACGATTTAAAGTAAAGTACTTCATGTCAGTAAATACACCTCGTCGTGTCTGACATAAATCCATCAAAGTACCCACGTAAGTTTCTGGAGTAATAATTTCTACTTTGATATAAGGTTCTTCGATTTTAGTGCGTTTTTGGGGGTCTGGTAGCTGACTGGGGTTATCAATTTCGACAACTCCATCATCCACTGTGGTAACACGATAAATTACCGAGGGGGCAGTAGTAATTAGATCGAGATTGTATTCTCTTTCCAATCTTTCTTGGACAATTTCCATATGTAACAAGCCCAAGAAACCGCAGCGAAAACCAAATCCCATCGCACTAGAAGTTTCTGGCTCAAAAGAGAGAGCAGCATCGTTAAGTTTTAACTTTTCTAAAGCATCTTTAAGATCGGCATATTGATCGGCATCTGTCGGAAATAAACCACAAAATACCATCGGTTTAGCTTCCGTGTAGCCTGGTAAGGGTTCTGCTGCTGAACCTTTAGCCAAAGTAATGGTATCCCCAACACGAGCATCTTCTACGGTTTTAATTGCTGCTGCAAAATAGCCTACTTCCCCTGCATGGAGTTCTTCTACTTGAATTTGGGTAGGAGAAAGAACCCCCAGTTCGTCTATTTCGTATTCTTTCTTAGAAGCCATTAAGCGAACGCGATCGCCTTTTCTGACTTTACCATCCATCACACGGAAATAGACAATTACACCGCGATAAGCATCATAATAGCTATCGAAAATTAAAGCTCTTAGTGGTTCATCTACGGTATCTTGGGGTGGTGGGACAAGATGAACGATCGATTCTAAAATGTCTTCTACACCAATTCCTGCTTTAGCAGAGGCTTTGATAATATCACTACAATCTAAACCGACAACATCTTCAATTTCTTGAGCTACTCTTTCTGGTTCTGCTCCTGGTAGATCTATTTTATTTAAAACAGGGATAATTTCTAAATCGTTTTCCAGTGCTAGGTAAACATTGGCTAATGTTTGGGCTTCTACCCCTTGAGAAGCATCTACTACCAGTAAAGCTCCTTCACAAGCAGCTAGAGAACGGGATACCTCATAAGAAAAATCCACATGACCAGGAGTATCGATTAAATTTAATACATACTCTTCGCCATTTCTAGCGGTATAATTCATGCGGGCTGCTTGTAGTTTGATGGTAATTCCCCGCTCTCTTTCTAAATCCATGTTGTCGAGGAACTGCTCTTTCATCTCCCTTTGAGCTACAGTACCAGTAGTCTGTAACATTCTATCTGCCAAAGTAGATTTACCATGGTCAATATGAGCAATGATGGAGAAATTACGAATACGAGAAACGGGAACGTCGGTCATAAAAAATAAATTAATAACCCTTAAACTATTGTAAGGTTGATTTTGATAATTCTTCTACTGCTATCAAAGTTTATCAATACTTAATAGCCTCTGCTAGCGCATCACAATTAAATAGTTAAATAGTTAAAATAAGAAATTAGGAGCGACCAAACAAAATCTTATGAATAATAATGCTGTACAGCCAGAGGATTCTACTGAAAAAGTAGAAGTTTCCATCCACTTAGATTCAGAAGTTTTAGAGCAGATTCGACATTTGACTAATGATCCTAGCAAAATAATTGAGACTGCGATTAAACAATGGCTCAGAGGTGAGCGAGAAATGGACGAAGACCTTACTCGTACCTTCAGAAGAAACCCTCCTCTACCACCAAAAGGTGAATGGAACGATTAAAAGCCTAAGAAAAAACTGGAAACTCCTTTATTCTAATAGAGAAATTGATTGGGGCATTCCTACCTAAGATGTCAATAGGTTATAGTTTCAGGGAAGAGGCTGAATATTTGTCCGAACTAAAATCCCAATCTACCTACTAATGTACACTGGATTCAATTCAGAAATAGTTAATAGTCAAAATAACCCAGAGTCAATCAATACAATTGGTTGGGAAAATTTGGGTGCAGAATTAGTTTTTACACAAGATAACTCTGGGAGATATCTTTCTTTTTGGTGGCAAGCTGCTAAAGACTATGGATTGAGTAATGAAAAAGTGGTAGGTTCTTCTTGGTCAGATATTTTTGTGCCAGTAGATCTCCAGGCATACAGCAAAAAAATTAAGCGTGTCTTAAAGCGAAGAATTCCTGAGCAATGCTACTGTTTGTTTTCCCATCAACAGCAATCCTTCTCCTTTGAATTAGTTATCAGTCCAATTTTACGGGGGACAGGAGAACCTATGGCAGTTTTAGCTATGGGCAGGTTACTTGGTGAGGCAGAAATTTCTGATTCAATTTCTCCTATTCCCATTTATAGTTATCAAAAATTATTAACTCAAATTAGTCGCAAAATTCGTCGTAGTCTAGATTTAGAAACTATTTGGCAACAAACAGTAGAAAGCTTAGGGGAAGCACTATTAGTCAGTCGTTGTTTAATTCTTTCTTTTCAGCCTAATCAAAAAGAATTAACCGTAGAAGCTGAGTATTGTAAGTCGCAATTTGATTCGATGCTGGGAAAGAAGATTGACTCCCACTCGGAACTTCATTTAGAGCAAGCTTTAAATTCCCGTAAAGCGATCGCTATTAATGAATTAGCAACAGATTTCTATCAACAAAAGTCTGTTTTGGTAGTTTCTACTGTATATAGTGAGCAGGAGAATGTCTTAATTTGTCTGCAACAGTGCGATCGCCATCGTAACTGGACAACCACAGAAGTGGAACTAGTACAAGAGTTAGCCGAACACGTAGGCACAGCGATCGCTCACGCCAAACTATATCATGAATTAGAACAGGCTAGCTTTAAAGCAGAAGAAGCTAACCGCCTCAAAAGTGATTTTCTCGCTAATACTTCTCATGAGCTAAGAACACCTCTTAATGGCATTATTGGCTTTCTTAAACTGCTCTTAGAGGGTATGGCAGATAATCCAGAAGAACAACAAGAATTTTTACAAGAAGCTTACAAATCTTCTATTCATCTGCTTAATCTCATCAACGATATTTTAGATATTGCCAAAATTGAAGCAGGCAAAATGGATTTGGAATTAACAGAGGTAGAACTAGATGAGCTTTTGCAAGATGTTGATAATTTAATTCGTACTCAGGCAGAACAAAAAAACTTAAGCTTCCAAATACAACGTCCTGCGACTCTCACCCCTGTAACTGTTTTTGGCAACTATCAAAGAATGCTTCAAGTCATACTCAATCTGGTAGGCAATGCGATTAAATTTACCCATGAAGGAGGTATAGTAATCAGAGCCGAGGTAATTAGAAAAACATTGACTCGTCATGAACAAGAGTTTCCTGGCATGGTTAAAATTAGTGTGGCTGATACTGGGATTGGAGTATCTTTAGAAAAACAAGATAAACTTTTTGAAAACTTCTTTCAGGTAGATGGTTCTCATACTAAGTCTTATGGCGGTACTGGTTTGGGTTTAGCTATTTCCCAAAAGTTAGTGGAAGCAATGGGTGGGACTATTTCTTTCTACAGCATGGGAGAAGGTTTGGGTTCTACAGTTACCTTTACTGTGCCTCTTGCTCATTTACCAGTAATGCAAACTAGTCAATCCTAGAACAACGATTCAGTAATCATAGGTTGCTGGGAAAGTAAGACAAGGAAGACAAGGGAGAAAATGGGCAAAGAATCCATCAAAAGTCATGAAGATTTAGTAGTTTATCAAATGGCCTTTGAGGCAGCGATGAAAATTTTTAAATTATCAAAGACATTTCCAGTAGAAGAACGTTACTCTCTAACCGACCCTTCGGGTTCGCAGTCGCTCATGGGGGAAACCCCCGCCCTCGACAGTTCCTTTAAGTCGGTAAAACCGCCCAACGGACTGTCTCGCCAGACCGCGCTGTCTCACCAGATCCGCCGTTCTTCGCGCTCTGTGTGTGCCAATTTAGCTGAAGCTTGGCGAAAAAGGAGATATGAAGCTGCTGTCTTGGTGCGCGTTCCCTTGCGTCTTTCGCCGACGCGGGGTCGCACCGCTTTATTGCTAAACTTAGCGATTGTGAAGCAGAGGCGTGCCTCAACTCAAGTGTGGCTTAAATTTGCGGTCAAATGTCACGACGAGCGCGTTCCCTTGCGTCTTACGCCGACGCGGGATCGCTCGTCAATATTTGGATGTAGAACAAGGAAGAGAACTCTACGGAATCTACAATCAAGTCCTTAGTGGATTAGTAAACATGATTAACAATCCCAATCGCTGGGTTATAGGTAAGTAGAGAAATTCTCCCTTGTCTCCTTGTCTACCTTGTCCCCCTTGTCTCTGTAGTCCATAGTTTTTCGTATTACTGCATCAGTGTTCTAGAGGACATATTATTAAATCATTACTTTAAAGCCATTAGCCATTAGCTAATTAATAAACCCCACTCGCAGAAAAATGACCGCCAACAATGAAAACCAACAATTTGGAAATCTTCTGGAATATATTAAGCAATCGCGGGGGTTCGATTTTACAGGCTATAAACCGTCCAGCCTCAAACGACGGATCAACAAGCAAATGCAGTCCCACCAGATAGAAAGTTTTGGCGATTACTTGGACTTTTTGCAGGTGCATCCAGAGGAATTTTTGCCTCTGTTCAATACAATCTTGATTAATGTGACTAGCTTTTTTCGGGATACTCATGCCTGGAACTACCTAAAAAATGAACTCCTGCCCCGCATGATTGAGGATAAATCAGAGACAGAGACAATTCGAGTCTGGAGTGCAGGTTGTGCTTCTGGGGAAGAAGCCTACAGCCTGGCGATCGCTCTGCACGAAGCTTTGGGGTCAGAACAGTTCCGCCAACGAGTCAAAATCTACGCCACCGATGTGGACGAAGAAGCTTTAGCCCAGGCTCGTCATGCCAACTATAGTGAAAAAGATCTTAAGCCACTTTCTTCAATACAGCGAGAGCAATACTTTGAGTCCTTAGTGGAGAAAAAATACGCCTTCCGCCCCGATCTGCGCCGTGCCGTAATTTTTGGTCGCCACGATTTAGTCCAGGATGCTCCCATTTCCCGTTTGGACTTGTTGGTGTGCCGTAACACGCTGATGTATTTTAATGCAGAGACTCAAGGGCGTATTCTCAATCGCTTTCATTTTGCTCTCAATGATACGGGGGTGCTTTTTTTGGGCAAGGCAGAGATGCTACTTACCCACTCAGATCTGTTTACTCCCATTAATCTTCAGTACCGCTTCTTTACTAAAGTCATCAGGATCAACGGACGCGATCGACTCCTAGCTATGTCCTCGACGAATGCGGAAGAGATGGGTAGCCGTCTGAGTCGCAGTTTGCGCTTGCGAGAACTGGCTTTTGACTCTATTCCTGTAGGGCAGTTAATTATTGATAAAAATGGGGAATTAATTATGATAAATAAGACTGCCCAGTCTCTTTTCGGTCTTAACTTAAATGATATTGGTCGTCCGTTTCAGGATTTAGAAATTTCTTACCGCCCCCTAGAGCTACGTTCCCGTATCGAGCAAGTTAAACAAGAGCGTCGTCAGCTTACGGTTACCGATGTTGCCTACCATGTACGGGAGAAAGAAACTCGCTACTTGGATATCCAGCTAACTCCCTTGCTAGAGAGAAACAATCAACTTTTAGGCACAAGCATTACTATAACTGATGTGAGCCGTTACCACCATCTGCAAACAGAACTCCAGCGTGCTAATCAGGAACTAGAAACAGCTAACGAGGAACTCCAGTCGAGCAACGAAGAACTGGAAACGACTAACGAGGAACTCCAATCAACCAACGAAGAACTGGAAACGACTAACGAGGAACTCCAATCAACTAACGAAGAACTGGAGACTATGAATGAAGAACTCCAATCAACTAATGAAGAACTGCAAACAATTAACGACGAGTTGCGCCTGCGTAGCATCGAACTCGATCAAACTAACGCTTTTTTGGGTTCTATTCTCGCTAGCATTAAGGCAGGAGTGGTAGTCATCGATCGCCAATTCAACATCTTGAGTTGGAACAATGAGGCGGAAAACCTTTGGGGAATGAGAGGTGATGAGATACAAGGACAATCTTTCTTTGGTCTCGATATTGGCTTACCTATCCAGCAACTCCGAGAACCGTTACGGTTGTGCCTGGCTGGAGAAGAGATAAGTCAAGAAATGGTCGTCTCAGCCATCAACCGTAGAGGTCAGACTATCGACTGTCGCTTGGGCTTCAATCCCTTGCTAGATTCCTCAAAATTACCTTTGGGTGTAATTATTTTAATGGAAGAAATCAGAGGATGAATTAAGTAGGGGCGATTCGCGAATCGCCCCTACTTCTTCACAACTTCCTCAAAAGATTGCCCTAATTTAATAATGTGAGTAGGTAGTAGTCTGTCAACTTTGAATTGATGGGTTGAGGTTGACGGGGGGACGTGGGAAAATTTAGTAATTGAACTTTATCCATCATTTTTTGATTGACAGAACAACAGAACAGTAGTTCAATTAACTTTGACACAGTCTCACCGCTCGCATTTATCGCTCGTCGTCTAAAAGGCTTCCTCTTAACTTTAACGGGAGATTATAAACATCGTACTAAATCCTTTTCGTATAAGTTACTAAAAAATTGAGTAATAAGTAATAAGTACTAGTTATTCTAATTTCCTTCTCTGACAACTTATCAGCAGAAGTTATACCATTTCTCATTAATAGCTAGATAGATCATTTTTGAAATGTAGGTTGGGGAGCCACTGCGTTGCGGTGAGACATTTGCGGTGGTGAAGCATTGCGGTCTTGGGGGTTTCCCCCATGAGCAAATGCTGAAAGGGTTTCCCGACATAAGCAAAATGTCGAACCCGAAGGGAGGTTTCCTCCATTGTAGCAATTGGCGTTTGAGGCACGAAACCCAACCTACATTGTCTCCAGTCACTTTTGAGAATTGGTATTAAACACTACTTTTGCCAAGCAGATTTAGTATCAGTGCTTAGATTTCCTGCTTATTTCAGTTCGGCTCTTAACCAGATTCTCGGTACTTTTGTAACAGAATAAGCCGTGAAAACCTTTGTATAATTAGAGTATAATTGCATTTAGGTTCTTGTGTCCTGGCAACTCTAATAATACCAACTTGCATTCAGAAACATAACCAGGAAAAATCAAGGTTTTGACTCACTCTGACAGATTTTGTTGCTTGAAAGAGAGTTAAGCTGATGTGCATTGAAACTGCATTAGAACAATTAAAAGAGGATAAATATCAAAAACCAGAACTAATTGAAGATTAAATCTAAATGAAAAATATTAATTTAGAAAGTGAAAAAATCGAGCAAATTTGTCAACAGTGGCAAATAGAAGAACTAGCTTTATTTGGTTCGATATTGCGAGAAGATTTCAATTCTAAAAGTGATATAGATGTCTTGGTTTCTTTTGCCGAATCTGCCAAAATTACTTTCTTTGACTTGGATACAATCGAACAGCAACTAAGTAAATTATTCGATCGCCCTGTTGATGTAGTAACCAAAAGATCTATCGAACAAAGTCATAATTGGATACGCAAAAAAAACATTCTTGACAATGCTCAAATAATTTATGAACAGAGACAAAGAAATACTACTGGATATAATTAGAGCTTGTAATTTAATTC
>JASJDI010000142.1 GCA_030065155.1 Xenococcaceae cyanobacterium MO_188.B29 | reverse complement strand
GTTGGGAAACCGTGTCCTCAGATTGAGAAGTTTGTACCGTCTTGAGTTTTTTTTGTTTGATTTTATCAATTAAACTGTCTGCCATATTTTACTCGATAGTTTTTGCTAACTTTTCCACTAAAACATCAAAAGGATAAGCCAGTTCCGCATATCCCAATTCTTCTAAAGTTCTTTGCTGGTTGATCGCCTTCTTAAATTGCTCCGATTCCCGAACCGAAGGTAATACGTATTTTTCTCCCGCTAGCTCTTTCATCGCTTCTATACACGCTTGTCCTTCTTTGCTGCGGTGATGACCGAACCAACGATCGCGGAAAGGTAAAACTCCCAAAAGCTCATTGTTTACTACTCCTGACAGTTTTAATTCCTCGATCGCCTCAAGGGAGCGTTGCAGCGAACCGACTCCTTTAGCCGTAACTTCGGCGGGGATTAGCAAATAATCGGCAGCCCCAATCGCTGTTTTGGTTAACTGGCTTTTCTGGGGAGGAGAATCAATCAGGCAAAAATCAAAGTCTTTGTCCAGCACGGATAGGCGATTTTTCAAGACTAAAGCTCCAAATCCACTTGTGGCTAAATACTCGTTTGCCACTTCCAATTCATCCGAAGCGGGAAGCAAATACAGGTTTTCAACATTGTCCACAGGGATTATACAGTTTTCTGGCTTCTCGCCCTTGAGAAATTCTAGAAAACTGGCTTGTCCGTTTTCTATTTCTTCATCTAGATAAGTTGATAGGGAATGTTGGGGGTCAGCATCGATCGCCAGGGCTGAATGACCCTTTGATGCCAGCTTTTTAGCCAGGAATAAGACTAAAGAGCTTTTTCCCTGCCCCCCACTCAGGCTGATAGAGCTAATTTTGAGCATGAGTTGTATATTTTGTTTTTTTATATATTATATGTTCTATTTTTTATATATTATATGTTCTATTTTTTTTATTATACTAAAATATATATAAGCTATAGTTTATATAAACAATAACTTATATAAACTATAGAATAAGGAAATTGCCTGGAGAATGATTAGTTGATCGCTTTTACATGAAAAAATCAACCAACTCTAAATTAGTTAAGTGGCTTAAAAATCCCGATCCAGACACGATTCTTCTTAAACTCTGGAAAAAGAAAAGAGCTAGAGATAAAAAGCTCCAAGAAATTGAAGCCAAACAACAAGCTAAAGAATACAAGCAAAGGATTGAAAAAGAAGCTTATCTTCTCTGGGAAGCCGATGGGAAACCTGAAGGTAAAGATGATTATTATTGGAAATTAGCTGAAGACAAAATAAAAGGAAAGGATCTTCCTGTTATTTATCAGCCTTATTACTTATTAGAGAAACGGGTCTTAGAACCTACTGATGCGTGGATAAGCAGACAGGCATTTTTTGCTATCTTGGGAAGGCTGGGAAACTTGGCTCTTATAGCTGCTGTAGTAGCTTTTATCTTTGGAGAAAATGTAAGGCGTAATAATGAAGTGTTTTCAGCATGGCAAACAATCACAAGTGCTAACGGACAACCTGGAAGCGGAGGCAGAATAGAAGCTTTGCAGTTTCTCAATTCTCGCCCCTGGCGTTTTCCTTGGATTGGCTGGACTAAAAAAGGCTTATATTGGGATGAACGAGAAAACGAATGTAAGCTAAAGCGTTTACTTGGATTGAGATGGGAACGACAACCGTTAGCGGGTTTATCTGCTCCAAAGGCTTATTTGAGAAATATCCATTTATGTGATGCTAGCCTAGGGAGAGCCAATCTCCGAGATGCTAGTCTAGGGTTTGCCAATCTCCAAAATGCTTTCCTAGATTCTGCCAATCTCCAAAATGCTATCCTATGGTCTGCCAATCTCCAAGGAGCTAACCTAGGGAGAGCCAATCTCCAAAATGCTAACCTAAGGTTTGCCAACCTCCAAGATGCTAGCCTAGGGAGAGCCAATCTCCAAGATGCTAAGCTAGAGCCTGCCAATCTCCAAAATGCTAATCTAGGGTCTGCCAATCTCCAAGGAGCTGACCTAGGGAGAGCCAATCTCCAAAATGCTAATCTAGGGTCTGCCAATCTCCAAGGAGCTGACCTATGGTCTGCCAAAAATTTAACCCATCAACAAATTAAATCAGCTTGTAATTGGGACAAAGCAATCTATAAAAGTAAATGGAATTTCAATTTGGAAAAAGGATTGGTTCGAGAAACTATCGAACCTGATAATACAAACTTCATTGAAGAATTAAAGAAAGACAAGACATCAGATCCCAAAAATCCTCCTCATTGCAGAAGATGGGCAAAACAAAACACTCAAATAAGACAATTTGAGCCAAAATCTATTCTGTTTTGAGAAATTTAGCCAGAATTCATTCTCATTTCATAGTAATCTTGATTTTTTTCTTCTTCCTCCTCCCATCTTGACTGCCTCAATTTTGCCGACAAATTGTCGGCATTTTTAACAGGTTGAAACATTTCTTCGAGAAATTCAGTAAAGCCCATTTCTGCCTCTAATGCCCGTCTCAAAATGGTTTCGACCAGAGCGATCGGCAGAACTACTTTGATTAGGGTTGGTGGCTCTTCTGGTTCTGCTCCCAGGATATTATCGGTAATAGTTTTATGGGTAATTTTGTGCGGGGGAATCTTGTCGAGTACCCATTGCCAGGCTTCAGCAATTTCACAACCAGCTTTTTGGGCAGCTTTTCTAAGCGATCGACACTGCATTTCGTTCTGAGGTAGAACTGTAAACCCTTGATGGATAAGCTCCATCACGGTATCTGCTGCTTGAATTAACAAGTTTAAATAATCTGCTCCGCGATGGAAATACTCTTGACAAAAGCGATGGAAACTAGAACTAACATCTTTATAAAGGCGTAAAAACTTGATCTTTGCTGCCAATAACCCTATTTTCACGAATCCAAACCGATAATCTAGAACTTGAAATACTAAATAATTTAAGTCGAAATCTCCTTCGATTTGACTATCTAGGTTTTCTGCTACTTCAATAATTTCTTGGATATGGCTAGCCTGAGATATTTCAGCATCGTTATCTTGATATAGATGCCGAAATGGACTGGCTAAAAAAGAGCGATCGATCTTGTATGGGTCTTTAGCTTTGGTCACGATAAAAAACCCACACCCTTTACAGGGCGTGGGGCATAGAGGTTAACTTCCTTCGTAACAAGAGATTATATGCCTGATGGCTTGCTCGTTGCTGTTAAAAGTTTTTTTTCTTGAATCGGCTAATTCAAGATACTTTCCGTTGGCGTAAAATGGATCTGCTTCCCATTTTTTGGACTTTTGGTGAAAAGTTCCCAATAAAAAGCGTCCTTTCCAAACGCGATAAATTGAACCGCACCAATCACGGTTACTATCAACTTCGTAGTCTTGTTCTACATAGGCTTTCTCGGTTCGGTTAAAGATTCGCTCTCTTTCAAGCTCGAAAGCGATCGGGTCGAAGGATTGATTATTTTGGCTATGACTTGTTAACATAAAAAAAACTGGGCTTTTAAAGCCTGATCGTGTTTTTAGCGATCGCAAGAGTTTTCCAGACTAGGTGCGATCGCTTTTTAAACTGTATCTATATATTATCACTATTGGCGCGTTAACCCACTTTGTACTCAAATCTTTACAAAGCATTACAACCTAATGGCGTGTTAACATTGTATTGAGTATAGGCAGAAAGTAATCTATGGCGAACCCTAATCCAAGAACAGACCAATTATCACCGTGGAAAATGATAGGAGAGAAACCAGTAGTCAAAAACATTGGTATTCGAGTCCCAGAAGAAGACTATTATAATTTCATGGAAATCCCTAAAGATATTAGGGTTGAGATGCTCCGAAACTTCGTGAAAACCGAAGGAGATAAATATAAGAAAATAAAGGAATTTAGTAAGCGTTAACACGTCAATAGTATAATAGCAAAAACAGAATTGCTATTATGTTCGAGCCAGAAACAGTTGATTTGTCTGAACTTCCATCTTTTCCTTTATCTTGGAAAAAAGCCTTGCCTAAAACTTCGGGAATCTACTTTGCAATTGATTCTGAAGATGTAATTCACTACATAGGGATGAGCAAAAATATTAATAATAGGTGGATTTCTCATCATCGATATGAACAATTATTGGAGATGGAAGACATAAAATTAGCCTGGCTAGAGGTTAGCGATATAAAGCTAAAGAATTATGAGAACTAATGTCTTAACTCGCGCCCAAACCGATCGAGAACTTGTCTATGTCTGGTTGGGAGATAAGAGTAGGACAACTCAGGTTAGTTACAGCAGTATCGTGACTGGATTCTTTTCTTTCATTAATAAACCTCTGGGTGAGGTACAGATCGAAGATTTGCAGTTGTGGCACAGAAGATTACAGTTAACCGATAAACCCTCTACGGTAGCCAATAAGATTAGAGCGATTAAGTCTCTGTTTAGCTACGCCGTAAAGGTAGGCTATTTAGAAATCAATATCGGCAGCTTCATCTCTTGTCCCAGAGTTAAGGAAAAGTTAGCGGGAAGAATTCTGTCTGAAGCGGATTGTTTGAAATTGATTGAGGCTACTAAGAGTCAACGAGATCGCGCTCTGTTATGTCTGATGTATGGTTGTGGATTGAGGGTATCGGAAGTATGTGCCTTAACTTGGGGCGATCTGCAATCATCTGGTGAAGGGGGTCAGGCGCGTTCCCATGCCGAGCCAAGCTCGGCGGGGTCGCCTGGTAAGTGTACTGTGTTTGGTAAAGGGAGTAAAACCCGCGTGGTGCTTGTTCCTGCTTCTGTTTGGCAACTGTTGATGGGGCTGCCGAGAATTATTGAGTCTGTGTTTGTTTCTCGTACTAGTAGACCTTTAGAAAGGACGATGGTGTACAAGATTGTCAAGGATTGTGCTAAACGCTCTGGTGTATCGGAAAAAGCATCCTGTCACTGGCTGAGACATTCTCATGCTTCCCATGCGATCGAGAGTGGTTGTAATTTGAGATTGTTACAGCAAAGTTTGGGTCATAGTAAATTGGAGACGACAGAACGTTATCTGCACATCAATCCTGATAGTGGTTCTAGCCAGTTTATTAATATCTAATGGCTGTTATTCGTATCTGCACGTTCAACCGTTGGAGTTAAGAAGTAAGTTTATTGATTTGGATTAGTAGGAGGGCGATCGTTAATTTTAAATCTTCATTCTGCTTGTTCCTCTTCTTCCTCTAAATCTGTTAATTTCCTCAATTCTTTTTGTGTAGCTGCGTTAAAAGTTACTTGTTCTACTGCTTTTTCGCAAAGTTTTAAATAAAGAGCACGCTTTTGTTTTTTGGATATATCAGCTTTGTCTGCTGCGAATCTAATTAGCCGAAAAACTTTTTCTACTTCTTCATTAACTGACAATTCCGAAAAAGATGAAAAGGCTGAATAACAGAGGGATAAAGGCATATAATCTGATGAAAATGCTCTGACCAAACAGCAAAAACCAGAATGAGAACCGAAATCTCCGAAATAATCCAAAGTTTCTTCATCAGATTTAGTCAAGAATTCCGCCAAGGGAATTTAGAAGCCTTTGAAGTAATCATGGCATTAGCAATTAGTCATGCCTATGGCTGCTATAATCCCAAGCAGTGGGCAGATTATCTAGGAATTCCTCCTCAGAAAATCTATGAAGAAATCTCAAAATGGAGTCTATATAGACTCAAAAAAGTTCTCCTCAAAATGATGGTTTGTCAAGCAGCAGCAGAGATAAAAGAAGTCAAAAAAAAAGTGCAGCTAGTCAATCAAGAGCTAATATTACTCTGGCAGTGGACGATAGTGTAATTGATAGAGTAGGAAAACGACTACGTTGCACCTGGAGTTGGTATAGCGGACGTTGGAAAAAAGTCGTAAATGGACAAAATATTTTAGGAAGAGTATTAACAATTAATGGTAAAGCTATTCCAATTCATTTATTATTTTGTTCTAAGCAAGGTTGTAAAAATACAGATAAACCAAGCTTATTAATCTCCATGTTAACCAAATTAAAAAAAGAGTTTGATAAGCATGATGTAGATATCACAACTATTCCTATCACTATGGATTCCTGGTATGTTTCTGAACCTCTTAAACAAAAATTACATGAACTGGGATTTCGTAACATTGTGGTGGTGGGCAAAAGCAATTATGTCTTTAATGATGGGTCAAGCAGAAAAACAGCATCCCAATGGAAACAAGAGAGCGAATATGATTCGACACACTGGGGAATTAATGTTCCTGCACAACGTAAAACCCTGACCAATCGAACTTTTGGCGAAGTTAATCTGTTATTTTTCCGCAAAACTACGACTCGTGCCTTTTACTTGATGGATTTCAGCATTAATTCTTTACGAAGTGTCCAAATGTGGCGGAGCTGGTTGGCTCATAATCTGATTGAACAGTTTTGGAAAATCTTGAAATCAGTGCTGGCTATCGGGTTGATGCGACTTCGGGGGGATGGTCTCTACACTGGCTTATTAATTAAAATTATGGCTTATTTATTTATCACTTCTGTGCAAAATCAGCCTGGTTTTCGTCATCTTTCTTTAACTCAGATTATGCGTCAATTAAGGCGTGAATCTGATTTACTGACCTTACTGAGTGAGCATTTTCATCTTGAGTTTCTGGGCATTCCAGCTATTTGCTAGCTTCTAGCTTCTTTCTGAATTGTCAGATTTTGATCGGGAGACTCTCCCACACCTATCCATTGACCAGAAAAAGGATGATAGCCAAATAGCAGATAGTGAATTAATACTCCTATACGAAAACGGTCATGAGTTACTGTTTGATAAGTCGAGGAAAAATCTTTGCCTAACAGTTCAGCAGGAGTAAAGCCTTCTGAACCTACAGTACAGCGATACACTTTATTCGATCGAGAATCCCGCACTTGAAAAGAATCAGTATCTATTACCGAAACCATAGCGCGGTCATTTACTAGAATATTTTCTAGCTTGATATCTCCCAACACGTAACCCTTTGAGTGAATCTCCTGAATAATCCAAGCGGTATTTAATGCGGTGACATGGAGATAATACCAGTTAAAACCAGGAGCAACTTTTTTTCTTCGGCGAGGATTATAAACACTAGAAAGTTGCTTACTATCTCGTATCGCTGGCATCAAAAAGCCTAAATATTTACCACTACTATCTTTAAGTAAATCCGATGGCCAGGCAATAGAAACATGATTATATTTCAACATCGGGTCTACTGGAGGATTCGCCAGCATTACCTTTAGTTTCTCAATTCTAGCTGATGTAGGATCGTGATAAATCTTGGCTAGATAACCACTTTGATTGGTCTCCCAAACTTCTCCTTCTCCACTATCAGCAATCTGCTTAATTAAAGATACAGGTTGATTATTACTGGCGCGATTCAGAAGCACTATCATATAAACACAAAAGCAAGGTTTTATCGTCGTCGGTACGGGCGTTAAGTCTGTCAGAATTAAGAAAATCTATCAAATATTCGTCTGACTCTTCTGGGTTGTCAGTTTCTCGCAAATATTGTTCTAGTGGTTGAAAGAAGGGAGAAAAAGGTGTCCAGTCGCTCATGCGAATTGCTAATCTTTCCAGTCCATCGGTGGAAGCACAGATAAATTCTGGATGCCCTGTTTGTACCACTACTCGCATGGCTTCTAGGGCATTAGCAGAGGTAACAAAAGTTGTCTCGTTGATATATTCACCTTTATCTGGAGGAAAAAGTAATTGTGGTTCTTCTTCTGGATAACGAACAGTGATAAATCCATCGCCAATCTGCATCGCAGCTACTTTATTAGGAGTAGCAATAACTATCAGTAGAGTACAAGCTAAATCATCAATAGAGTAACCATTTTTTTCTGCTTGTTCTTTTAAAATAGTCACTACTTGTTTGACACTTTTAGCAAAAAGTTGACTAATTTTTTTTTCAGGAGTAAATTGTGCTACACCTATGGAAGCAGAACTATTTTGCTCGGTTTCGTCTAATAAATTCCAAATCCCAACTGATTTGGTTTGATTATCGGTTTCGTTGACACTATCTGAAGTAGATAATTCCGTAACAATAGAAATATCTTGTGCTGTAATTCTTTCCAAGACCGTATTAACAGATAGTTTTGCCCCAATATCGCTATATTTGGCACTACCAGCCCCATCTGCTACAGCACCAATTAGAGCATTGTTAGTCATTTTGTAATTGCCGTAATCTTGACAAGGCATCTGTTGCTTTTCATGACTCGTCCCAATTGCCGAACGGGCTATTGCTTTCCATTTCATGGCATTTTCTCCTATGTAGCAATTTGACCCCAACCAACAGCAGGTAATTCCACCATCGAACCACCAACTTTACTACCCGAAACTCGTTTCATGGAAGTAGATAACCATTGGAACATCGAAGTAAAATCTAAACCATTGAGTAGTACAGGTGGACGCTCTGGCAAAGCAATTTGTCGCAATTTGTTCATATCAGCCCCTTCTACCCCCACAGCAAAAAACAATAGTCGGCGTTGTGCTTCAGCTTCTCTAATTCTCTGGGCTGCATTTTTCCATCTATCGGTAGGCGCACCATCAGTAATCAAGAATACCCAAGGGCGATAATATTGAACCCCGTTATTTTTATAAGTCTCTTTGCGCTGTTCCAATAAATCCAAAGCATATTCGATCGCTTCTCCCATTGGAGTAACTCCATTTGCTTCTAGCCTGGGCGGATTGAAATTATCAATAGTGACAAAATCTTGGGCTAATCGAACAGGGCCAAAAGTTACTAATGCCACCTCAACTCGCAAAGACGCTATTTCATCTTTATACACATCTTTTTGAAAAGTAGCCAAGCCTGTATTTAAAGCATTAATTGGTTCTCCCGACATCGAACCAGAAGTATCACACAACAAAATTACTGGGCAACGGGGTTCAGGGTTTTCCACAAACTCTGGTAATCCGATAGGCATCCTAGATTCTCCCTATGCTAAATTCGTTTAATTTAATTCTTTTAGAACTGTATTGAGGCTTAAATAAGGAATATTATTAGCCACTATTTTTAAAATGCCCAAAAAAATTAGAGAATTTCACATTGCCACTGCCAAAGTAATCTTCTGACAATTAGGTTACAAAATAAATAAAGCAGATGATGAACCTTGACCTGAACCTACTGTTACCAATGCTGCTTAAGGTTTGACATACAGAAATTTTGAATTCTCTCTTTTAAGAAGATCGAACAAGCAATATTTTTTTATCATCATAGAGAGTACTAGTAAATTTTCCTATGACGGCATCTACGGCAGCAAAACCCCTACTAAAAGAACCAGAACGCTTAGAAACTCGCTTAAAAGAGATACCCACAGAAGCGGGAGTTTACTTTATGCGGGGGAGTAATGGGGATATTCTCTATATCGGCAAATCGAAAAAACTACGATCGCGGGTTCGTTCTTATTTCAGAGATTCTCAAAGACTAAGCGATCGCATTGCTATGATGGTACGTCAGGTAGTGGAGATTGAGTTTATTGTCACCGACACAGAAGCAGAAGCCTTAGCCTTAGAAGCTAATTTAATTAAGCAACATCAACCCTACTATAATGTACTGCTTAAAGATGATAAAAAATATCCCTATGTGTGCATTACTTGGTCAGAAGATTATCCCCGCATCTTTATTACCCGCAAAAGAAAGTTAGGCAGAGCCAAAGACCGTTATTATGGCCCTTATGTAGATACTCGCTTGTTACGATACACTTTGCATATTATTAAACGAGTTTTTCCTTTACGCCAGCGTCGCCAACCTCTATTTAAAGACCGTCCCTGCTTGAACTATGATATGGGGCGTTGTCCTGGAGTATGTCAAGCTTTAATTACTCCTGAAGAATATCGCAAGATTATGCAGAAAGTAGCTATGATTTTTCAGGGGCGAACAGATGAATTAACCAGTAAGCTGCGATCGCAGATGGAAAAAGCTTCAGAAGAATTAAACTTTGAATTAGCAGCCCAGTTGAGAGATCAAATTAAAGCCTTATTTGCTTTAAACGCAGATCAAAAAGTTTCCTTACCCGATGATACCGTTTCCCGTGACGCGATCGCGCTAGTGGCTAATGATGAATATTGTTGTATTCAATTATTTCAAATTCGTGCTGGCAAATTAGTAGGACGTTTGGGCTTCTTTGCTGATGCTAAAGCTGGGACACCAGGAGCGATTTTACAAAGAGTATTAGAAGAACACTATACAACTGTTGAGTCGATCGAGATTCCTACAGAAATTATCGTTCAACATGAATTACCAGAAGGAGAAATTTTAATTGAGTGGTTAAGTCAAACTAAAGGAAGAAAAGTTAGTTTAGTCGTTCCCCAAAGACAAACCAAAGCAGAGTTAATTGAAATGGTGGAACGTAATGCTAATTACGAATTAGCCAGAACTCAAAGATACAGAGATTATAATAATCAGGCTTTACAGGATTTAGCTACCATACTCGATTTACCCGATTTACCCAAACGTATTGAAGGTTATGATATTTCCCATATTCAGGGTTCTAATGCAGTTGCTTCTCAGGTAGTATTTATTGATGGTGTGGCTGCTAACCAACATTATCGCCACTATAAAATTAAAAACCCCACAGTAACTATTGGTCATTCGGATGATTTTGCCAGTATGGCAGAAGTTATTCGCCGTCGTTTTCGTAAGTATACAAATTCTCCCCCTCTCCTCGTAGGAGAGGGGGCTGGGGGGAGAGGTGATGATTTTCCCGATCTAGTGATGATTGATGGTGGTAAGGGACAATTATCTGCGGTAGTCGAAGTATTGCAAGAAATGAATCTGTTAGAAGAGGTGCGAGTAGTTAGTTTAGCTAAAAAAAGAGAAGAAATCTTTTTACCAGGAGAATCACAACCTTTAACCACCGAAGCAGAACAACCAGGAGTACAATTATTACGCAGGGTAAGGGATGAAGCCCATCGTTTTGCAGTTAGTTTCCATCGCCAACAAAGACTGAAACAAGGAAGACGATCGCGTTTAGAAGAAATTCCTGGCTTGGGTTTTCAAAGGCAAAAACAACTTTTAGCTTATTTCCATTCGATCGACTATATTCGTGAAGCCTCTATTAAACAACTTACAGAAGTTCCTGGTATTGGCAATAGTTTGGCAAAAGAAATTTATAAATATTTTCACCCGAATTAGTTGAAAAGAGTAGTTCAGGATGAAAAAAATGTTTGAAAAATGAGATATGGTTACTTACTACTCACTACTCACTACTTGCTACTTTTTACTAAGATGTCCTAACTTTTTTTAGTATTGCTATAGTTATCCTTAACTTGGTTCTTTTAGCTGTGCTGGAGAATATGGGTGTGATTTAAGCTTGATTGTAGAGGCTGGTGCAAAAGCAGCATGGTCAGATTACGAAGCGGTAAATGCTTGATAATAAATAGTCTATGTAGCTTAAGTGAGGAAAAGCGAATGTCGAAAGTAAGTGTTGAAGAAGCGATTCTTAATCTCAAAGCTTTTTTAGAGCAAGTTGCAGCAGGAGAAGAAATTGTTATTGTCGATCGAGATAAACCAGTGACTCGTTTAGTTCCACCATCGATTGAAGAGGAAGTGTTCGCCGATATGAGACAATTTCGGGAATCTCTGTCTGTTAAAGGTGAGTCTTTGAGTCAAACAGTAATTAGAGCGCGTCAAGAGGAGCGATATTGATTTATCTAGATACCAACGTCATTATCTGAAAAGTATAAATACTTAAAAAATCTCGGGGAGTGCGATCACGCAGTGCCAGCTTCGCCGATCGCTAGGCAGAAAATATAATCTTCTCATATAGACACGGAAAGATAAATTTAAGCTTGATTGTAGAAGCTGGTGCAAAAGCAGCATGGTCAGATTACGAAGCGGTAAATGCGTAAATAGTCTATTTCATGATGTGATACAAACGTTTTAACTGAATAGGAGGGACTTTAAGATAGTAACCAAGAATAATTAATTGATTAATAAGGGTAGTTTTAAATACTCCTAGTTTTTGCCAACGACGACCAGAAGTTAAGACGGCAGCAGGAGCGATCGCAATTTTTCCCTGTTTTTTTAATCTTTGGATCAACTCAAAATCTTCCATAATAGGTAAGTCGGCATATTTACCAATCTCTTCAAAAACAGTTTTGGTTAAGAAAATAGCCTGATCTCCGTAGGGAAGAGAACACCAGCGCGATCGCAATTTAACCATTGTTTCTACTAAGCGTAAAGACCAATTATCACCATCAATAGCTAATTCAAAAGCACCAGCGATCGCTTTTGGTTGAGCCAAAGTATCTTTAATTATATTGAGATAATCTGATGGTAGCTGAGTATCCCCATGAAGAAAAAGTAAGATATCTCCTGTAGCTAATTCTGCTCCCGCATTCATCTGATTAGCACGACCCCTCTGAGGTGAAAGAATAGTTTTAACTCCTTTCCCTTGAGCTAGTTCAAAAGTATTATCTTCACTACCACCATCAACGACAATCACCTCAACTCCTGTAGAATCTTGAAATCGCGATAAGATTGACTGAATAATTGCTGCTTCGTTTAAAACTGGGATAATAATACTCAGAATTGGTTTCATAACATTGAACCTTAAACACTTATCGTTTATTTCTGTCTGAATTCTTCCCCTTAAAGTCAAAAATATTGTTCATATTACATGTTGTTATTGCCTATTTTGAGAGTTCTTGCTTGTACGATTTTAGCTGTATTCTTGACGTTTAATCACAGTGCGATCAGCGAAGCTGGCACTGCCGTGATCGGGCGGAGCCTGCCGCCTACGGCGATCGCTCTTTCTTTAAGTCAAAGGCTCGATCGATTTCCGCAATGGAAAAGTAAACCTCCAGTACAATTAGCCAAAGGAGATTTAGCCTATCCTGAATGGATGGAGGGAACTTGGCAAGTAACTAGTACTCTGATAGAACAAGTAGCACCTTTAGCACCAGATATTGTTACTCCTGGTTTTGAAGCGAGTCAAAAACATGTAAATAAACCCTATAAGTTTCAGGTTAGATTTGGCGCAAAATATTTTTCTGCTGGTAAACAAATTATTAAGAACCTTCCTGTAGTTGCCGATCGAGCTTTTAATGGGAAAAATATTGCTCAGGCATATCTAGGTAAAGAAAGTGTCCTCTCAGTCAAAGTCGATCCCGATAACCCGAATAAACAAATTACCCAACTTAGGGGCGGTCGTCGTCTCATTGCTAAAGTTACTGGTAGAGGAACAGAACAACCCCAAGAAGAGAGATTTATTGCCACAGAAATAACTCAACAATTATTCCGTAGTAATGAGCGTATTTATCTCAATGAAGTAGAAACTACTTCTGCTTATCACCTACTCAAACCAGGACAAATAGAAGCAGAACAAATAACTGCTATTTATTTATCACCCCAAGACCCAGACTACTTTACTGCTGTTGGTCGTCCCGTAGCATTATATCGTTATCATCTAATTCTAGATAAAGACGGTTAGCAATTAACCTTAAGCGAAAAAGCCAGTAATTCTTCTCTAATTCCCCGTAATTGGAGCGATCGCCCTTGGTAAATTTCTTTTTCTTCTATCCAAGCAGCCACTACCGAAGAAATCAGAATACTACCAGGATTAGCAACTTCTTCTAATCTAGCTGCAATATTAACTGTTGTCCCAATTGCTGTGTAGTCTTTTCTTTGTCCGCCACCAAACATCCCTACTACGGCTTTACCTTGATGAATGCCACAACGCAATTTAAGGATAGATACATTTTCATCCAAAATACCTTTAGCTTGCCAGCTGTGATTTAACTGTTCTAAATATTTTTGCATCGATCGAGCAGTCGCGATCGCTCTTTGTGCTTGTTCTTGAGGATGTAAAGCTTCTGGCGCACCAAATAGAGCCATGATCCCATCACCAATAAACTTATCTACTGTCCCTCTCTGTTCAAAGACAGCTTTAGCCATGGCTTCTAGATATTCATCGAGCAATTTTGCCAGAGAATTTGCCTCTAGATAACTTGATAAAGAAGTAAAACCAACTAAATCAGCAAATAACACCGTTATTACCTGAAGTTCAGGACTTAAATCTAAAGCCAATTCTCCCACTGCTGCTTGATTAACGATCGCTTCTGGTAAAAAACGCTTGAGTACAGACTCAGTCAGATAATTGTTTAACTGTTTAACTTTCTGTTCTCTTTCTTGTAGTTGTTGAGCTTGTTGTTTAGTCGTTTCATATAATTTTGATTGCTGCACGGCGATCGCTGCTTGGGCTGCTACGGCTTCTACTAGTTCAATGTCTGAGAGGATCCAAGAACGAGAAGATTGAGATTGTCTGAGAGTAATACTACCAATAATTTCTCCATCCACAATTAGAGGGGTAACTAGCAAAGCTCTTGCCCTAGAATGCCAAGATAATTCATGTCTTGCCATCTCTTTTTGTGCTTCTAAATCTTTTAATACGGCTGTTTTTTTAGTTTTTAATAATTCTTGTAAGATAGGATTTTCACTGATGGGTACAGAAGAAGTCTTAAGAATCTTTTTTGACTGAAACCGAATAGATTGAACCTGATTATTTTGCTCGTGAGGATTATAGATTCCTACACACTTGACAAATTCATCATGTTTCGTCCATAGAGAAAGAATACAGCCATCTACTTGTAAAGCTTGACCTAATTCTTGGGTAATAGCTGCAAAAATTGCTTCTGGCTCTAAACTAGAACGAATAGCTGCCGTAATCTTATTAACCATCGATTCTCTTTGCGCCAAAACTTGCAATTTGTCATAAGCTTTGACTTGAGCAATAGCTAAAGATGCTTGAGTAGCCATCATCACAGCTAATCTTATTTCCTCACTCTCCCACAGATGAATATCTCCACAGTGGTGTAAGACTAAAACCCCTAATAAATCCTGAGAACAAACCTGGTCAAATTTACTCGCTAGTTGGAGATGTCCTGGTTGACAAAATAAAGGAATAGATAAAGAAGAGCGTATATTTGCTTGTTGGTAAGCGATATAAGTGGCGGAGTTGAAATTTTGATTTTCTTGCCAATGGCGGTGATGGTCTTCAATGATGGTTATATCTTCTGTTGTCTTTATAGCTAATTTTAAAATATCCCAGTTAATGGTTTGATGAGCATTTTCTTCAAGACTTAAGTTCTGATAAACAAAATACTTTTCTTGACTGCCATCTAAGCACAAAATGGCTATGTTTACCTTCAAAACTTGTCCTACTGTATCAACTATCGTTTGACAAACCTGACCTAAAGGCAGATTATTTATTTTTCTCAAGGAAGATTGAACTATCATACTGTTGTCAATTAGAAACGCCGAACAGTAAGCTATTAAGGCTTAAAGCACGATTTTATTGTTCCCATTTACTGTCAAAAAAAGTGCATTACTAGACAGAAACAATTACAATAAATGGGAAAAAATTTGCAATGTCTTCGGCTTGATGCCTTTTAGGTCAATTGACAACAACAATAATACTAATATCTCACAACTCATTATTCGACCAGCTAGACTCGAAGATTTGAGTGAACTTACAGAAGTTCTTGTCTATGGTTTTTATCAATTTCCTTACTTATTAGAATGGATATATTCTTTACTAAAATTGGGTATTTATGAAGATTTGCGGAATCGCCTATCGTCTCATTCACCATTTTACTGTTGTTTGATTGCGATAGTCATCGAACCGCAAGGCAAGCGCTCGATTGTGGGAACGGTAGAAGTAGCAATTCGCTATCCTTCTCCATTTTCTCTTGATTCTCAGTATCCTTATATTTCTAACTTGGTAGTTATGCCTAATTATCGTCGCCGGGGAATAGGCAAAAAATTATTAGCTAAATGCGAACAAATTGCTCTTAACTGGGGATATTATGAAACTCGCCTTCATGTCCTCAAAGATAATGAAGCAGCTAAAAAACTATATTTACATCATGGTTATAAGCTCGATCTATCTCAATCCACTTGGAGCGATTTTTTCTTTTTCCCTTCCCAACGCTTGTTACTTAGTAAACAATTATCAACAAACTTTCCTTCGCAGTTATGAACAAGGATTGCTATAGTTAGTTCATAAATACCAAACTAACTTTGGTCAAGGATTAATTAAAAGAAACTAAAAGAGTGAACGCTCCAAACTTGAACCATAATTCTCAGAATAAGGAAATTCTAGCTCAACTACAATCGCAAGAATTGTTAGTCATAAATCCTCGTCGTAAAAATGGTCTTATAATATACAAAAAGTTTCATGCTGAATTTGCTGGACCAGGGGCATTTATTGGCGGTAAACTAGACTTCGATGCAATAGAAATTATTACTGTAGGGAAACTTTCTCTAATTCATCCCCAAACTTCGGAAGCTAAAATACAAGCCTATAAGATGCGAAGACAATGGGTCAGACTAACTAAACAGATTACTGACAATCCGATCCCCACAGAAAGAGCGCAAATTGTTCTCAATCAATTTGAGCATTGGTTCGATGCAGAAACAGTAGCTCAGCTACCAGATCGAGCTTTTGCTCTTCTGGTAGGAGTTTTACCTCAAACTATTAACAAGGTTCGTAATAGTGGTAAATTTTGACCAAGCCCCTTCGGGGCGGGGGAATAGGGAATAGGGAGTCGGGAGTCGGTCAAAATTAGCCCCGAAGATAGGTTTCAAGCCTCGCCCTTCCAGGGCGAAAATCAGACAAACAATTAAAGAGAGAATGCGAAGCGTGAATCTTTATAAATCCACACCTCAAGCTCCTTCCGTGACTGTAGGAGTTCCCTACTCCCTATTCCCTAACCCCTACTCCCTGCGCGGAGCGCATTTGACCAAGGCTTCGCCCTTGAGGCAGAGGGCAGAAGGAACAAGGCAGAAGGGATAAACCTAATTCCTTCTTCTTCCTTGAGGATACAAGCTTGGTTTTTCTCCAAAAGATATTTTTGATTTTGTGGAAGAAAATAATTTATTGCGTTTTAGATGGGAAATTGAGAATATATGTCAAGAAAATGTAATACGCTTTTTTTGTCCCAGATACAGAGCAATGCAACAAGAATATCGCAAATTTAGACATAAGCAGAAATATAATTTAATTCAAGATGCTATTAACAGTATTTGGACATGTTTTTTTTAGAATCGATCGCCACCTAAGAATTTAACTTTCAATAGGTCTTGATTAGTACTATAGTTCTGAGCGAAGAACCAAAAAATAAGTTTTATTTATATTTAAATTGAGTTTTACTTGAGTTATATATGCTGTGAGAATTTTGGGTCTAAAAAGGTTAAATTATCATGCGTTGTTTAAAT
>JASJDI010000141.1 GCA_030065155.1 Xenococcaceae cyanobacterium MO_188.B29 | reverse complement strand
CAGAGTCTAATTTAATTGCTTGGCTATAATCAGCGATTGCTTTATCATACTCTTCTTTCTTACGGTAAGCATCCCCACGCTTTTTATAAGAAAATGCATTGTTTGGTTCTAATTTGATGGCTTGACTATAATTGGCAATGGCCAGCTCATATTCTTCTTGATTCTCGTAAGCAATTCCACGATTTGTGTAATGAACTGCATCTTTAGGGTCTAATTTAATTGCTTGACTATAATCGGCAATGGCCAGCTCATATTCTCCTTGATTATTGTAAGCAATTCCACGATTGTTATAAGCAGAATCGTATTTAGGGTCTAATTCAATCGCTTGGTTGTAATCAGCAATTGCTTTATCATATTCTCCTTCTTCTTCATAAGTATCCCCACGATTTTTGTAATTTTCAGCATTCTTAGGATTCCTCTCAATTTCCTCGCTATAATAATTTATGACTCGGCTGGGGTCTTCTAAAGATCGGGTAATATTTTCTAGGTCTTTTCTGAATACATAGCCTAATAGGGTTGTTAAAATAGTTATACCAATTAAGAATAATGAAAAAACTTTATTTTTTCTAGTTACAGGCAAATTTGAGCGAGTGGTTAAAGATGATTGAGGTGCTTGATAAAGAGCAGCAAAATGTTCTAGTAATAAGCGATGTACGAAAATATAACCACCACCTACTTTCTGTAAAAAAATCCGTTCAGTTGCATATTCAAGGAAATGCTTATAGTTCCAGGTAATATATTTGTATTTATAAAGAATAAAGCGCAAACTCAAATATTTAACGCAGGCAAAACCTGTAGTAAATCCAAAACACGTTCCAAATGTACTTCCCCAAATAACTATATATTCAATGTCTGGATTAATAACTTTAATACTTTCTGGAATAAAACTAGAGTAACGACTAAATAATATATATATTCCTCCTAATAATGCCCCTAATATACAACCAAGTAAACTACTAATAGCAGTATTAATTAATGCTTGTCTAAGATAATTAACAGATATAATATTTCTTTGTATATCAACCGAATCTCTACTACCAAAAAACGTTCCTATTACACCAAAAAGTAAACAGGAAATAGTAATCAAAATAGAAACTATATAGATACATTTGATGAGAAAAGAAATTGTTATACTAGGAATAATCAAGCTAAAAATCCACGTTAGAATACCTATGCATATTCCCCAAATCAATGTATTTTTTATGCACAACTTAAACTTATTAAAAATATTAAAAGATATTTTTTTATTATTTTTATTTGAAAAAATAAATATTTTTTTGATTACTTTAAAAAGCATTACAAAGAAAATGCCATATGCCAAAGAGCTAAAGAATCCAATAAATCTATTACTGAAGATATTTTCTTCTTCTAACGACCAAGTAAAAGTTGGAACAAACAAAAAGATGATAATTAACAATATTCCGATAATAGACCCTAAAATAATTCCTATTTTTAACCCATTTATTAATCCCCCAAATGCTTTTTTCTTAGACAATTTCCAACGTTCAACAGGCAATATGATCTCTTCTTTTTTACTAAAAAAATCATTAATTATATCAATTAATCCGACGATAAATCCAACAATTAATCCGACGATAAATCCAACTACCAAATCATTATATAAATCATTTATTAAATCTTTTATGCTCAATGGTTCGGAAGATAATATATCGCTAAAAAAATCAAAAAAATTCAAAAATCCACAAATAATTAGAGAAGAAAATACTATAATTCCAAGACGGTATATTAATTTTTGCCAAATATTGTTTAGCCAGCTAGGCTGCATATGTTCAATAGAAAATATGGTTTGAGAGTTTTGAAACATTTTATAAGCCAGCCAACTCAGCCAATTTCTAGCTTTCTCTTCAGGATAGATTTTCTCAGCTTTATTATTACCACGTCGCTCAAACATTCGTCTAATATAACTATTAAACAAGTGTTGACGATGTTCTTCTGTTGAATCAACTTTTGGTAAATCTTCAATGGCAACATCTCTATAAGCAAAAGCTATAATACTAAGGATTAACGGTGACTTAACTAATTCTTGTAGTGCTGTATCTGTTTCTAACAAGGTTTTCACCGCTTGTAGTTGATTACCTGCTCTATCTAAATAATCGTTAATCTGCTCAGTTGTAAGCGATTGAATGCAAACGCCTCTTTGTATCGCTAAACGGTTAGAAAGAGATTCATAATCTTGAACGCGACTACAAACAACTATCTCAGTTTCTCCATAGTTCTGTATGAATTCATTTAATGCTTTAACACAAGCATCCCGATATTCTGCTTTGACTTCATCTAAACCATCAAGCATCAGTAGTAACTGTTGATTTTGAATCCAGTATTTAGCAAGGGACTTAGATACTTTATAATTATTATTTAGTTCTTGAACTAGCCATTGAGCAATATTTTATCGTTTATTAGCCCAAGAAGATAAGTTAAAAATAACTGGAATTGGTAAGCTTAAATTTTCTTCAGTATCAGCAATTAAACTCTTTGCAATCCTCAATAAAAATGTGGTTTTACCTGCTCCTGGCTCTCCTAAAATTAGTAAGGTTCGCCCTCGATCCATTTCCCTAAATACATCAATATTGTTTTGATTTTGAGGTAATGATTGCCTTAAATCGCTACGATTCTCTTGAGCAATTTCAGATGGACGCTCCACAGCATCTAAACGCTCCTCTAAACCAAGCTCAATTAGAGCTTTACTGTGTAACGACTTTTCTAATACATCTTTTATCCAATATTGTTTAACTTTATTAAGTAAGATTTTCCGCGACTTATAATCTTGCTGATTTGCAGGAATTATTTGTCTAGTGCGTAATAATCCAGCTAAGTTTAGAACGCTGTAGGTATTAATGTTCTGAATTTGGCGAAGATCGCCTCCCGCTTGAGCAATTTGGGCTTCAGTAACTGAGGAATCATCAATACCGAAATTTTGATTATATTTTGGTTGCTGATTCATATGTTCTTAAAGAAATAGTTTGTTGCCAAATATCTATTTGAACAATATTAATTGTTTGATTATTGTTATTGGAAAACGGAATTAATTGATTGCTACTAGAATTATTATCAACTTGCCAACGGTTAGCCAGCTTACTGTAAAGTTACAGAAAGTTTTTTCTTTCTCTATCATATCGAAGATGAATAACATGCTCAAAAATATTATGTACACCGCTTGCGACTCTTAGGGCTACTCTGGTATTAGTTGGGCTGCAATAATATTTGCATTAATGAATTCTATGTTCCAAGATTTGAGAATATGCATTGCAGCAAAGGTAGTTTTTCCTGAACCTTTACAACCGCCAATTACATAAATCTCTGGCATTTTTTTGTTCCCCACCACCCTTAATAAAGTAATGCCCAAGTTTAGACAATTGCTTCTCTCAACTACGATCTCAGAGATTACGCCACAGCCTTAGAAAACATCGATCGAGCCATAGAGATCGTAGAGGAAATTCGGAACAAGATCGCTAGCAACGAACTCAAAGCTTCTTATTCTGCCACAATAGAAGAATACTACCAACTCAAAACAAAGAAGGCAAGATTCTACTGCTCGTTAATCTTACCCCTGTTTAAACTTAATTAAGTCTACCTACTTAATATCTATGCTTATTACCTAACCTCTCATTCCAGAAATAAGGCAAGATTAAAAAAATTTAGGACAAGATCAGACAAGACAAGCATGCAGATTTCAATTATAATTGGCTCGACAATTTAAGAATAAAACTTCAGTTATTTTTTTTTGGAAAATCTATTTTGAAATCATATTATTGCTTGAATTCATCAGTTCAATTGGGAGCTTATACTTTACCGAATCGCCTTGTTATAACTTCTAAATCAAGGTCTTTAGCTCATAACAATTTACCCCAACCTGAAGCAATCAATTACTACAGAGATAAAGCTACTTGCGGATTGATTATTACCGAGCCAACTTTAGTTTCTCCTGTACATACATTATCACATCAACCAGGAATTTATACTCACCAACAAGTCAGATCTTGGCGAAAAATAACTGAAAGTGTAAGAGACAAAAACGGTAAAATTTTTCTCCAGCTTTGGTATGGTGAAAAAATACAGCATCCTATCGATAACAACATTATTAGTCTGTTTAGACGTGCAGCGCAAAATGCCCTAGCTGCGGATTTTGATGGGGTCGAAATTTGTGCTGACTTTAGTGATTTAATCGCTCACCAGTCTCAATATTGCTCTAAGGAAGAAGATAATCAAACCCAGTTATTATTATCGATAATTGAAGAAGCAGCTAGCGTTTGGGATGAAAATAAAGTAGGAATAGAACTACCTATTAATTCATATTTTTTGAAAGCGAAAAGCTCTTGTTTAATATCAATGCTTTATCGCCTCATTGATGCTTTTAATTTTTACAATCTTGCCTACTTACACATAGGAAAGTCTTTTCAAAACGATGTATTGCAGAATAAAATATCTTTAATGTGGTTAAAGTCACTTCATTCTATTTATTCTGGAACATTAATTGTTAACTGTCAAAATATTTCTCAAACAGAAAGAGAGAAAATTTGTCAATACAGTCAAGATTTAGTTTCTTTTTATAATCTCTCAAAACTACCAATTTCAGATAAATTACTAGACAATCTCAATATCTAATTTTAGAGCAGGATTGTTTTCCCAGCGATCGCCTATATGGGCATAGATACAAGTAGTGCGAGGATCGGCGTGTCCGAGTAGATCTTGTACTTGACGTAATTCAGCACCGTTTCTTAATGCTAGTGTACCAGCAGTATGTCTTAAACTATGAGCAGAAATAGTTCTACCAGGGCTATATTTTAAAGAAGTTCCCATGAGATAGCGATCGACTATTAATCTGATACCGCGACGAGAAATTCTTTTACCACCAGCGCGATTACCTACTGCGGTAAATAGTGGTTTATTGGGTTTGAGTATTTCCCCTTCTATTTCTCTAATGCGCAGATAATAAACTAGAATTTTAGCAATTTCAGGTGTTAGGGGAACAACTCTAATACTACGCTTACCTTCTACTCTAATACCTAAATTATTTCCCTGTCTGACTAAATCTTTAATATCTGCACGATGTAATTCGATCGTCCGAGTCCCTTCTAAGGCCATAATTGCTATGATAGCTCTGTCCCTAGCTGCTTTGAGGGTATTATCATCAGGGATTGCTTGCAGTAGTTGTTCTACTTCTTCTTGTTCTAAATAAGTTATTTTCTCGGCAGGATCTCTTTTTTCCCTTGGCGGTTTAACTCCTGCTGCGGGATTAATGGAGATCAAACCTTTTTCTAATGCTGCTTGATAGAAACGTCTGACTACAGCAAGTTTTAGAGAGATAGTAGCTGGTTTATACTTTTGCTTGTCAATCATCCAACGCCGATATTTTTTGATATCATCTTTAGTAACTTCTGCGGGATTAAGAGAAATGCGATCGCACCAATTTAGAAACTGTTGTAACTGACGGCGATAGGTACGTAAAGTATCTGAAGCTGCATCTCCCGCACTCACATCTATATCTAGAAATTCCGCAAAAACTAATAATAAATTATCTGTGGTGACTGGTGTAATTTGTGGTGGCGTAGTAGCAGCTAGCATAAGTAACGTCAGTTCCAGTTAATAAAGTTAATTTGTTTTGTTGAATGGACAATGGACAATGGACAATAAGTATTTCGAGCGTTTATGTGGCAACGAAATAATTAGTGTTTTAGCTTATCCTAAACTCAGGTTAAGTAGATATTAAGCAACTAGATTTTGACTCATCTTAGCATTAGCGTCAGTTGATATGGCTTAGATTTAAAAGTAGAGGGGACTAAATTCGGTAAAGATATAATCTTCTTGTTAGACAAAAACCTATACCTAAAAATCCCCAAGGTAAATAGGGTGTAGGTTCTGGTACAGAGGTAGGTTCAACCTGAGATTGGATGGTATCCACAGTAAAATCTGCTAATATTTTGTGGGTTGCTGTACTAGGATGAATAAAATCCCATAAAATTTGTTCATCTGGATTATTGCAAGGAATCTGATCGGCAATACCAGTAGTTAAAGGGTCTCCCTGTAAACAAGAATTAGGAGGTAAACTAGTAAAGCCAAAATCTCCTGGATTAGTCAAAATTGACTCAAATAAAGTATTGGGATCTAAAGAAATTAATTCTATATCTGCTAGTAAACTCAAATCTGCCAAGGCATCCTCTAGAAATTCATTGTGTTGATTTGTTCTTTGAGTTAGCACATCAGAAGCAATAGGAGGGTTAGGTAGTAAGGCGCGGGGTGTGTTGCCTAAATCTGGTAAATTAGGGACAAGAAAATTGCGAACACCTACATTGTAGAGAGTTTCTACTGCTTGAGTAATATTCTGCACAGATTCCTCAGGATTAGCATCGGCGACAATTTGGTAATCGTTAGCACCTCCCCAAATAATAGCAAGAGCATCATCATCCGCTAACCGATTAGCTTGATTTAAGTCGGCAACAAAAGTATTAACCTGAGTAAGTACACCAGGAATTAATGTACCTGCTTCCCCAGCACCAAACAGTCCTGTTTGTGCGCCACCATCAGCAAAGTTAACACTATTGAATGCTGTTGCGCCATTATAATTAAAGTTAATTCCTGGTTCTGGAGTTAAAGTAATGGGACTTGGAGTTAACTTAGTTGAGGGGATTAAATCTAAATCTAGTTCTTGCGCTACAAAGTCTACCCAGACTAAACCATCAGCAAAACGACCATCGGAATCATAGGGAGGAACAGGAGGAGTAATAGGGATGTCCAGTCCCAAAGAATCTCTAAATGGTTGTACAGCTTCAGTCACATTAAATATATTACCAGGGTCTGAAAGACTATCACCAAAAACATATAAGTTACTGTATCGGTTACTCAAACTTAATGCCTGAACTTTAGTGGATATTGCTAGGGGGGCTAAAGAAAATAAAACTGTTAGCAATAATTTATGATTCATTTTCAGAGTAAAAATTTAACTTAAAACTAGTAATAGTGATGTTCATCTTCTATTAACTTAGTACGTATTTACACCGATCCTGAATTATACATATAATCTAAAGATTTACATTGTCAGAGGCAACATCTTGCCTAAAGGAATTTCTGAGAAAGCTTATATATACCTTGTAAGGTGGGCAAACTAACTTTCGACTCAGTAGGCTATGTGAATACTAAATTTACCTGCCCTACTTTGCGTATTTTCTGTTTTAGAAATATCCTAATTCGATCAATTTTCTCCTGTACGGAATCTGAGAGTAGCTAAAATCCGATCGGAAGATGTAGATCTAGCATTTTACTAATTTATATTTTTCGATCGTCAGATTATTTTTAGCTAAACAGTCTAACCACCCTTGATGGAGACGAATAGAAGATCGATCGCTCAATAAACCTAATTTTTCTTCCTGCTTGGTTAGTCTAGCAAACTTCTTGTATAAAGGATAATCGGGGGAGACTAAAGCTTCTTTGCGATGTAAGACAGGGGGATTATCATCTTGAGAGTAATCATGATAGATAGCATCTAAATTTTGCATATCAATCTCCATACTAGTCTGTAGAGTAGGATGAGGATTATCGTCAAAGTCGGGATAGTATAGATAGGAAATTTTCGGTTTATGATAGTAAAGCTTGATTATATTGGCATCTTCTAAACGACCAAAAGAACGACTAGCACATCCTTCGTATAGTCTGAGTAAAGGATCTAATGTTTCTAAAGCACTAATATGAATTGCCAGAGAGTTAGTTAATTGCTTCCCTAACATGCAGCTTTGGCATAAATAGGCTATCTTCCGCATATTCCCCACAGTCAGCAAGATATTATCGGCAAGAAAGCAAGCTTTACGATAACTGCCAAATAAGGCTTTAAAATCTTCTCTAACTTCAGGAGATAATTTTTGTGCGCTGGGACGACCAGTAAAATTAGCTAAAGCGAGATACACTAGTAAATCTTGACGACGTTTTTCGCTAATAGCTGACCATTCTTGTTCATCGGTTGCTTGTAATATTAACTTAAAAGCAGTACTGTAACGACGAAATTCCTCTTTTATCGCTGCTTCTTGAGCTAATTCTCCTCTGACAGGCAAACGCCCCCTTTTAGTGTAGAAATCCATCAGAGGAGTTAATAATTCTCGATAATCTTCAAAATTTCTAATCTTAGCTAAGATTCTCGGCGTACTAACGCGAGAATGGAAGCGGGAAGCGCGAAAAGCTTCAGCTTCGATTGAATCGCGAAAAACAAAGAAAATGCCTAGACTAACAGGAATAGCATCGACTTCGAGGACTCGATCGATATAAGCTTTTAATTCTTCTTGTTGATAGTATTTTTGAAAAGTATTACGACTAGTAACTATACCATCCCCATAAGCCACTAAACCTCTTTGGCGTTCATCAATTAATACTTGTGCCGAGACAATTAAGACTTTTTGGGCTAATTCCCAAGCTTTGAGTAAAGCTTCTCTTCTTTCTTGCGTATCTTCAATGACATTGATAATGTAGCCAAGATTAACAATATCAGCAGCTACACAAGTAACATCAGGCTGATAGTAAGGATCCCATCCAGAACTAGCATAACCACGATCGCGCAAAAATTTTACATCTTCACCATAACCGCAACCGTAATCAAAAAAAGTAGTCTCTTCCGTCAATAATTCTGCTTCTAAGGCTAAACGCACTGGGCGAGATAATTCACGACGAATTATAGCTGCTTTATGACGTTCGATCGCAACTGGGAGGTTTTGTTGTTTACTAAAGAGAGGATTGAGATGACAAACTAAATTGTGTCCCACAAAATCAATACCCTCTTTTCTCAGTCGTTGATGCCAACCGTCGTAAGTGCCAATTTGACGAGAATTTTTGAGTAATCCTAAGCTTACTTCTACCTCAGTTAGATTAGCAAACTCTTGATAGAAAGGATAATCTGGAGTAACAAAAGTTTCCTTGCGATGAAGAATAGGCGGATTATCATAATGTTGATAATTTCTGTGCTGAACTTCTTCTCTGACTAAATCGACGATAATACTTTTGTATAACTTAGGATGGGGGTCGCGATCGAAATCAGGATAAGAGAGATAAGATATTCTTGGTCTATCCGTGGCAAATTTAACTAAAGTTACTTTTTCCCACTCATCTATAAACCTTCTGGCATTATATTCATAATCTTGTACCAGAGAATCAAGATTTTTTAGGGCAGAAGTATGGACATAAAGAGCAGTAGGTAGTAACTTGCCTACAGGACTATTTTGGCAACTAGTGATAATCGCGGGAAATTCATCAACACTTGTCAGCATCTGTAATTAACCTATCTGACATTACTTTATAGACAATGAAACATTATCATCTTGGTTTTGGGCAAGAAGACTTAGGTACAAATCCTCCCCAGATAGCATTATTATCGGGCGAACCAGAGCGATCGCGTTATCTTGCTCAAACTTATTTACAAAATGTCCGCCTACTTTCAGAATACAGGGGACTAAATAGTTATGTCGGTTATCTAGCTAACGGAAAATCAATTTTAGTAGCTACCAGTGGTATGGGTGCGCCTTCTCTGAGTATTGTGGTTAATGAATTAATCCAAGTAGGTATTAAACAAATTATCCGTATTGGTACTTGTGGATCGATTCAACCCCATGTCCAAGTTGGGAGTATTGTAATTAGTCAAGGGGCATTATGTCGTCAGGGTGCAGCTAATGATATTGCCCCAGTAGAATATCCTGCTGTTGCCGATCCTTTTTTGACTGTTGCTTTAGTAGAATCAGCCCAAAAGCTAAATATACCTTACCATCTTGGTATCACGGCATCTGTGGATACTTTTTATGAAGGACAAGAAAGAATTAAATCTTCGGCAAATCCTCGCCTACAACCTTGGTTATCTGGCATTACAGAAACTTATCGCCATCTGAATATCCTTAATTATGAAATGGAATCAGGTACTTTATTTAAAATGGCTGGAGTGTATGGTTTCGCAGCAGCTTGTGTTTGTGCGGTGATTGCCCAACGTACTGAAGCGGAAGATATTGTAATTGAGGATAAAGAGTTGGCAGTTAAGCGATGTCTTGAAGTTGTGCTTGCTTCTCTTCAAGAGTAGTAGGATGGTTTGAGAAGCTGATTTCCAATCAAAAAACTAATCCACAAGTTAGTATCAATAATCACCTTAATTGGTTTCTTGTCTGGCATAAAGTTCCGCCCTAACAGTTTCCACTTCTTCGTTAATAGTTTCTAGACTGAGTTCGTTTATTATGCAATTTTATTTTAGTTATTGTTTTAGATTAAAATTAAAATGTAAATCTAAATAATGTTTAGTTATTAATCAAGTGGGTCTTCTCCAAAAAATTAGCGATACAAAAATCATGAAATCTTGACTAAATTGTCTCCAGAAAATTTATTTGACTAACTTAAATTGCCTCCATATTCCTAATATTTGAAATAGAAGCGATCGAGATAGGAAATTATGAAGTAAACGAACAAAAAATTGGTTCAAAATTATCTAATTAAATATATGCAATCTATCCTGACTGAAACCAAAACTTCTCGAAGCCAGACTGGCAACTCCAAAAAAAACACCGTTGATAGACGGCTCAAGGCATTAAATATTGCCATAAAACGAAATCAATATCACCAAGATGCCCTGATTGAGATTCTGCATAAGGCACAGGAATCTTATGGTTATCTCGAACCCGAGATTTTGGAATATATAGCAAGGCAATTAAAATTACCTCTAAGTAGGGTTTATGGCGTAGCTACCTTTTATCATCTGTTTTCCTTGAAACCAAGTGGTGTTCACAGTTGTGTTGTTTGCTTGGGAACTGCTTGTTATGTCAAAGGAGGGGGTAAAATTACTTCCGCCATAGAAGAAAAACTAGGCATTCATGCTGGTGAAACTACTTCAGACAACCAAGTTTCTCTGATGACAGCAAGATGTATCGGAGCTTGTGGTATCGCTCCTGCTGTTGTATTTGATGGTAATGTGACTGGAAAACAAGACCCAGAAACAGTATTGCAACAAATCAAAGCTTGGCAGTCTGAAGCTGAATAATTCGTCGATTTTCAAATAAAAGCTTGAGGAGAGACAAGAGAGATGAGAAAACAACCTAATAACCTCTAACTACTAACTACTAACTAAGAAACCAGATATGGATTTAACTGAACTCTTAAAAATTGCTAACGCAGAAAGAAATAAACAGAAAAGTATTCGGGTTCATTGTTGCACTTCTACTGGTTGTCAAGCTGCCAATTCTTTATCGGTAAAGAATAATCTAGCCACTGCAGTTAAAGAGTCAGGTTTGAGCGATCGCGTGGAAGTGGTAGGAGTGGGTTGTATGGGCTTTTGTGGACGAGGGCCTTTAGTCCAGATTGACCCAGAAGATACTCTTTATGAAGAAGTAACCCCAGAAGACGCACCCAGTATTATAGATGCTCTTAACGGCGGAGTAGTCAAACCAATCCAAGGAGACTCTCAACACCCATTTTTTGCCCGACAAATGCGAATTGTAAGACAGAATACGGGTAAAGTCGATCCCGAAAGCATTGAAGAATATATTGCAGTTGGTGGTTATCAGTCCTTGTACAAAGCCATCTATGACCTGACTCCTACTGAAATAGTCCAAGAGATCAGTAAAAGTGGCTTGCGAGGAAGAGGCGGTGGCGGTTATCCTACGGGCTTGAAGTGGGCAACCGTAGCTAAAATGGCTGGAGAGCAGAAATACGTTATCTGTAATGGAGATGAAGGAGATCCAGGAGCATTTATGGATCGCAGTGTCTTGGAAAGCGACCCTCATCTAGTTTTAGAAGGAATGGCGATCGCTGGTTATGCAGTGGGGGCGAATCATGGTTATATCTACGTCCGCGCTGAATATCCCCTTGCCATCCAACGCCTACAAAAAGCGATTCAACAAGCTAAGAGATACGGAATCTTAGGCAGTCAAATTTTTGAATCTCCATTCGATTTTAAAATCGATATCCGCATTGGTGCTGGAGCTTTTGTCTGTGGCGAAGAAACGGCTCTAATCCAGTCAATTGAAGGTAAACGGGGTAATCCAGTTCCTCGTCCTCCCTATCCTGCCGAGTCTGGTTTGTGGAAATGGCCTACTCTCATTAATAATGTGGAAACTTTGGCTAATATTGCTGCAATTATTCGTGAAGGAGCAGATTGGTACAGCAGTATTGGCACAGAAAATAGTAAAGGTACTAAAATTTTCGCTCTTACGGGCAAAATTCGTAACAATGGTCTAATTGAAGTCCCCATGGGGATTAGCTTACGAGAAATTGTGGAAGAAATGGGGGGTGGTGTCCCTGAGGGAGAAATCAAAGCCGTGCAAACAGGAGGACCCTCTGGCGGATGTATCCCTGCATCTATGCTAGATATCCCAGTTGATTATGATTCTCTGAGTAAAATTGGCTCGATGATGGGTTCTGGTGGGATGGTGGTGATGGATCGAGCCACCAGCATGGTAGAAGTCGCCCAATTTTACATGGAATTTTGCCGAGAGGAATCCTGTGGTAAGTGCGTCCCCTGTCGTGCGGGAACAGTGCAGCTTGATGCGTTGCTTACCAAGATCGTTAACAAAAAAGCAACTATGGACGATTTAACTAAATTAGAAGCACTGTGTCAGATGGTTAAAGATACTAGCCTGTGCGGTTTAGGAATAACTGCACCCAATCCCGTATTGAGTACGCTGCGCTATTTCAAAGAAGAATATTTGGAATTGATTCAAGCCAACAATCTTGACGTATCTCTAACCAGTTAATTCATGATTAATTGCCTCAGGAGGACGTAATTATTTCATCAGGAGGGAACTGACAATGGAAAATATTAATTATGCACCCCGCTTTACGGATCTCTTCGAGATCGCTTTGGGAATGTGGTTAGGAATGGCTGTTATCGCGATCGCTAATGGTTATATCGGTAAGACTTATGTTGCTCCTCAATTGGGGGATTATGGCAATCATGTTTATAAGACACTTTTCTTTATCCCTGTAATTTTCCTGTTCTCTTGGCTATATGCGAATGCTACTAGGGGTGAGATTTGGTTGACTAGTGCTTTGTTGGTTAGTTGTTTTTGGCTCGGTTTAACCATTTTGTTTGAATTCGTTTTCGGTCATTATGTTTTGAGAAATTCCTGGGAGGTATTAATAGCTGATTATCGAATTTGGCAGGGACGCTTGTGGTTATTGGTATTGATAAGTGAGGCGATCGCACCTGTAACAATAGCTTGGTTAATCAATCATTTTTGAATAGTCATAAAAGCGCTCGCTATCTTGTTCGTCTAAACACAAAAAAAACCTCGATCGAAATTAAGTAAATACAATAATAAATTATGTCTGTCAGAACCTTAACGATTAACAATATTCCTGTAGCTATCGAAGAAGGAGCAACTATCTTAGAAGCAGCCAAAGAAGCTGGTGTAACCATTCCCACCCTTTGCCATTTAGAGGGAGTTTCGGATGTGGGGGCGTGTCGATTGTGCTTAGTAGAAGTTGAGAATATTAATAAGTTATTACCCGCTTGCGTCACCCAAGTAACAGAAGAAATGGTAGTCCATACCAATACTCCTAAACTGCAAGAATATCGGCGTATGGCAGTAGAATTAATTTTTGCCGAAGGTAATCACGTATGTGCTATTTGTGTTGCCAATGGTAATTGCGAGCTACAAGATGCTGCTATCCAAGTAGGAATGGATCATACTCGTTTTCCTTATCGCTTTCCCGATCGCCATGTAGATGTATCTCACTCCCAGTTTGGCATCGACCACAATCGCTGTATCCTCTGTACCCGTTGCATTCGGGTCTGCAACGAAATTGAAGGAGCGCACGTATGGGATGTTGCCCAACGAGGGGAAAACTGTTACATTGCCTCTGGCTTGAGCCAACCTTGGGGCGAAGTAGAGGCTTGTACCTCCTGTGGCAAATGTGTTGATGCTTGTCCGACAGGGGCAATTTTCCGTAAAGGAACAACCTCTGCTGAAAAACAACGCGATCGCGCCAAACTAGAATTTGTTGTCAATGCCAGAGAAAAACAGGAATGGACGAGGTAGACAATAGGCAGGGGGGAGATAGGGGAGCAGGGGAGCAGGGGGAGCAGAGGAAGAAAATATAGTAGGGGCGAATGGCATTCGCCCAAATCTGCATTAAATTCAATTAGCAATTAGCAATCAAAAATGAACAAGATTAAATTTGCTACGGTTTGGTTGGCGGGATGTTCGGGCTGTCATATGTCGTTTCTCGACATGGATGAGTGGTTGATCGAACTGGCTAAATATGTTGATGTAGTTTACAGTCCTGTCGGTTGCGATCTTAAAGAATATCCAGAAGACGTTGATGTCTGCTTAGTTGAAGGGGGAGTAGCTAACGAGGATAACTTAGAATTAATTCGCCTAGTTAGGAAAAGAACTAAAACCCTAATTTCTTTTGGCGATTGCGCGGTAACAGCCAATGTACCAGCAATGCGGAATATGTTGGGAGGTTCTGAACCAGTGCTAAAGCGAGGTTATCTGGAATTAGCAGATGAAACACCGCAATTACCCAATGAACCAGGAATTGTCCCAGAATTGCTTGATCGAGTTCTTCCCGTCCATGAAGTAATTCCCGTAGATATTTTTATGCCAGGTTGTCCCCCTGATGCTGCTCGGATTAGGGCAACTATTGAGCCATTACTTAAAGGAGAATCACCGAAGATGGAAGGGCGCGCCATGATTAAGTTTGGGTAGTTATTAGTCATGGGTCATTGGTCATTGGTTACGAAGAACAAAGGACAAAGGACGAAGAACAAAGGACAAAGAGAACTATGACAAAAAAAATAGTAATCGATCCAGTTACACGCATTGAAGGTCATGCCAAAATATCAATCTATCTTAATGATGCGGGAGAAGTAGACGACGCTCGCTTTCATGTGGTTGAGTATCGAGGCTTTGAAAAATTCTGTGAGGGCAGACCATTTACAGAAATGGCAGGAATTACGGCTCGGATTTGCGGGATTTGTCCAGTTAGTCATCTCCTCGCTGCTGCCAAAACTGGGGATAAAATCCTGGCGGTCAAAATCCCCCCTGCTGCGGAAAAACTACGACGACTAATGAATTTAGGACAGATTACTCAGTCCCATGCCCTTTCCTTCTTTCACCTGAGTAGTCCAGACTGGCTTTTGGGCTGGGATAGCGATCCCGCTAAACGCAATGTGTTTGGTTTAATTGCTGCCGATCCCGATTTAGCTAGGGCAGGAATTCGCTTGCGACAGTTTGGACAAACCGTGATTGAATTATTAGGAGCGAAGAAAATTCATGCTGCTTGGGCTGTTCCTGGTGGTGTGCGATCGCCTTTATCACCAGGAGGAGTTGCTTGGATTCGCGATCGCTTGCCAGAATCTCGCGCTACAGTGAAGATGGCTCTGGATTTGTTTAAAAACCTGATGGAAAGCTTGACCACTGAAATCGAGCAATTTGGTCATTTTCCTTCTCTATTTATGGGTTTAGTGGGAAAAAATGGACTATGGGAACATTACGGCGGTCAGATTCGCTTTAGCGATAGTGAAGGTAATATTCTTGCTGATGGACTCAGCGAAGACGATTACCAAGACTATTTAGGGGAAGCAGTGGAAAAATGGTCTTATCTAAAATTTCCTTACTACAAACCTTTAGGCTATCCTGATGGTATCTATCGAGTTGGCCCTTTAGCACGAGTTAATATTTGTTCTCATTTTGGTACGCCAGAGGCAGACAAGGAATTACAGGAATTTCGTCAACGTGCTGGGGGTGTAGCTACTTCTTCTTTCTTCTATCACTATGCCCGTTTGCTAGAAATTTTGGCAGCCCTGGAAAGAATCGAACAGCTAATCGACGACCCCGATATTACCTCTCAGCGTGTTCGCGCCAATGCAGGAATTAACCAATTAGAAGGCATTGGTGTTAGTGAAGCCCCCAGAGGCACTCTATTTCACCATTATAAAGTTGATGAAAATGGCTTAATTCAAAAAGTGAATTTAATTATTGCTACAGGACAAAATAACTTGGCAATGAATAAAACTGTGGCTCAAATTGCCAAACATTATATCCAGGGAACAGAAGTTACAGAAGGAATGCTCAATCGAGTCGAAGCGGGAATTAGGGCTTTCGATCCTTGTTTAAGTTGTTCTACTCATGCAGCAGGACAGATGCCTTTGCACGTTCAACTATGGGGTGCTGATGGGAGTATATTGAATGAGGTTTATCGGAATTAAGTGAATTGAAAAAATTAATTCAAACCTGTCCTAAGAGTAATGCCCAACTTCTCTTTGTAGAACTTAACTTGAGGAGCAATTATTTTCGGTTAAATTTTGTTTTTTAAGCCAATGTCTATTAGTAAAAAAGACTTAGTTAAACGAGTTGCTCAAAGAGTAGATAGCAAACCCCAAATAGTAGAAGAAATTATTGATGCTACTTTAGAAGAAATTTACCAATCTTTGAAACAAAGCAAAAGTGTAAATCTACGTAACTTTGGTACTTTTTACGTTAAACAGCATCGTTATTCTGTTGCTTTTAAGTTTAATCCTTCTCAGAAGTTAAGAAAAATGTTTGGTTGGTCATCTACTTATAAAGGTGACGTTTAGAATGATTGTTTATTTGAAATAATGATGGGAATTATTTTCTACAATTTCCGAGTCATTCTTAACAAGAAAATTAGTCTTTACTCGATGGTAAATTAGCTATTATTAAGGTAAATTCTAAAACATAATTTGAATGACTTATTTAAAATGAGTATAGAATTATTAGCTGCCGAAAAGCTGTTAGAGATGGCTTTAGGTGCAATTGTTGGGGGTGCTACTACTGAAGGTGTAATAAGATTATGGCAGGCGATCAAAAATCGTTTGTTGAAAAATCAGCCTATTGAAGCAGAGATAGTCGAACTAGAACAAAATCCCACTCAAGAGAACTTAAAACGGCTAGAACCTTTTCTGCAAGTTGAAATGTATAAAGATAAGCTATTTGCCGAAGAGATAAGCAAATTAGCCCAAGAAATAGCGCAAGCTAAGAGTGGAGATACTATTACTACAGGCGAGATTAAAGCCGAAACTGGTGGGGTTGCTGCTGCCAAGATAGATGCACCTGGTAGCAGAATAGGAGGTAAGGATACTCATCTTCACTTGGGGGAGGATCAGGGCTATTTCATGCTAGATGGTAAGATTATCGTGCTAAATTAAAAACATTAAATTGAATATGGCTGAAATCGCTCTCGTTAGTGTATTTGCTGGCTTACCAGATGGCAGAAGAAAACAAGGTAGGAGAC
>JASJDI010000140.1 GCA_030065155.1 Xenococcaceae cyanobacterium MO_188.B29 | reverse complement strand
GCATTATAAACCGCGTCTAGTTTGAAACCAGTAGTTTTTTAGATAACTTTTTTAGGGAGTCGGGAGTCGGGAGTCGGGAGTAGGAAATAAAAATTGCTTCTTTAAAAAACTCCAGTTCTCTATATGGACGCGGTTTAAATACTAATTCTCAAAAATAGAGCTAAGTTAAGTTATGAAACGTTAACTTGACCTGAAAACAAGTATTTTTGTAGCTTTATATACAGAAGTATTTTTTATTTATGCTTAAACGCACTTTTAAGTAATCAGGAAGGTAATAATGAATACACTTAAACAAAGTGAGCAAAAATCCTCAGTGCAATGGTGTTCGATTCCCCTGAAGAAGACTAAAGTAAGAACAGCTATCCCTCAACCCCAGCCAGATACTTGGGTGCAACTGTTGGAATTATTCAATCCTTATTGTCATGACGAAGCCTTGCTGCTTTGCCAAATATCAAACTGGGAGTGGATTGCTTGGATTCCCGATCATGGTGAAGCTATTATCAATATCGAGCAATTTTGTTGTCCTACTAGCTAAAAAAGTTTGTCAGAGCTTTTAGTCAATAATATTTGACGTTGCTGAATAGAGAATGCAAAAGGCGAAACACCAAATTGTTTTGACGAGCTACTCTGGCGAGGTTTCCTCGCTATAGGAACGCGCGAGTTTGACTTTGTTGAAAATTGAGAAATCAGTAATCAGAAATCAGTAATCAGTAATCCAACACAGAAAAAGCATTACGCACTCACTAACGCCTAATATTTTTAATAATCTCCTCCGTGACTCGATCGCTAATAGTAACTTTACCTATACTGGTGGGCAGAATAAATCTCACTTTACCTGCTTTGACTTTCTTATCGCTTTGAAGGGTTGTGAGGATAGCGTTTATATCCAACTCCGCAGGGATTTTAGTAGGTAATTTTGTTTTAGCAATCAATCGCTCTTGGCGATACGCTTCTTCTTCTGTCCATAATCCCATCACAGTAGCAATTTTTCCTGCTGCAACCATCCCTATGGCTACTGCTTCTCCATGAACAAATTGTTGATAGTTGGTTAAACTTTCTACTGCATGACCAATAGTATGACCATAGTTTAAAATTGCTCTTAATCCTGCTTCTTTTTCATCTTGACTAACTACATCTGCTTTGGCTTGAGTGGAACGAACTAAAATTGTTTGTAATAATTCTCGATCGATAGTACTAAAGCTATCAATATCTTCAGCGTTTTCTAGTTTAGTAAATAAATCTGCATCCCAAATAATACCGTATTTAATTACTTCTGCCATTCCTGCACGAAATTCTCTTTCTGGTAAAGTTTTTAAAACACTAGGATCGATTAAAACCAATTTAGGTTGATAGAAAGCACCAATCAGATTTTTACCTTGAGGATGATTAACTCCTGTTTTCCCTCCAATAGAAGCATCTACCATCGCTAACAAAGAAGTGGGTACTTGGACAAAGTTTACCCCTCTTAACCAGGTAGCAGCAGCAAACCCAGTCATATCTCCAATTACTCCACCACCCAAAGCAACTAGTGTTGAAGAACGTTCCAAATGATTTTCTAAAGCAGTATCATATACTTGCTCGATCGACTGAAGTGTTTTGTGGGGTTCTCCTGGGGGTATTAAGTGAGTATAAGTTTCAAACCCAGCATTTTCTAGAGATTTTAGGCAAGTTTGTCCATAGTAAGCAAAAATCTCTGGATTAGACACAAGCAAGACTTTTTTACCTAAATTAAGCTTTTTCATCTCGCTACCTAGTTGAGCAAGGCTACCAGATGAAATTAGAATGTTGTAAGAATTTGCAGGTAAATTAACGCTAATAGTGTGCATAAACAATCCTAGAAAGCGAGAAACTAATAACTAAAATATCTCACTCAAGAGTACAATAACAAAATAAACATTTATATATGATTCTTTAAGGAGATTTACACCATGGGTGGAGTTATTGCTTTCGTTTTGTTTATTGGTCTTTATACTGGAATTGCTCTTGGGCTTTACTTTGGCTTCCGTTCCATCAAATTAATTTAGTGGCAATAGCCCACTTAAATTTGCTCATTTGGGTGGGCTATAATAACTTTTGCAGTTCAATCAGGTTACCATCAGGATCGCGGAAACACGCAGAAATAAATCCCAAATAAGGAAAATCAATTGGTTTATTCACCATTGTTACTCCCTGAGCTTCTAGATAAGCAATAGCCTCATCTAAGTTATCAACACGGAAACTTAACACTATTCCTCCGTAATGAGTATCATAAGTAACTGCTTCATTAAAACCAACAAAATCCTTTAGATTTTGCCGATTAAAAATCGTAATTTTAGTTGGTCCTGTTGCCAATTCAGCGTATTCACTCCGATCATCCGCATAAACAACTTCAAAACCTAAAACATTTTGATAGAATTCTTTGGAGGCTTGATAGTTGGATACATTGAGACGAGTATAAGTGTATTCAAATTTCATACCAAATCCTGTTTAGATAGAACACCTACAAATTAGTTTAAGGCAGAAGGTAGAGGGTTTAATCCTGAGTCAAACTCTATAATAGAAAAGTATGCTTTAGTATTAGATTTGGTATCATAGCCCAGCGATGGTTGTTTTAAAACAAAAACTGAAATAGTAAAGAACCAATACTACCTACAAATTGACCAAAACTGCCTGCTCCTCGTTTATTTTTTGCCTGTCTTTCTTCTATTTGGCTAATCATTTCTATCCCTTGTAAAAATTCTTGGGTTGCTTGATAACCTACCTGATTTTCTTGTTCTTGGAATAGTTTAGCTGCCAATTCTCCATTAATTTTTGCTTTTGCTCGCCGATCGAGATGGAATTGGGTTAATCCTAGAGCAAGATAAGCTGGGGCAAATTCTCGATCGATGCTGATAGCACGATTATAATGCTCGATCGCTACTTGATAATTTCCTCTTTCTGCTTCTCTGAGTCCCCAAAGATGAAATTGTTCTGGTTTACCTGCATAATCAAGAATTCCCTGCGCGCCTTCTAGATAAGCATTATTAAGATCGATATCCGCTAGATTTGCACTAGTTAGATGAGTATTTCGCAAATCAGTTCCTTCTAAATTAGCCCCTTCTAAGTTAGCTCCTGCCAAATTTGCTCCATAAAGTGATGCTCCTGCTAAATTAGCCCCTCGTAAATCTGCACCTGTTAAATTAGCTTGACTCAAATTAGCTTGAGTAAAATCTGTACCTGCTAAATTTGCTCCAGAGAGATTTGCCATAACTAAACCTGCACCACTAAGATCGCACTTGGAACATTTTTTAGTAGCCAACAGTTGATTGAGATGATTGAGGTTTTCTGCTTGAGTAGAAAGAGGTAAGCTAAAAGTAGCTAATGTGGCGATAATTCCGATTCTTTTTAAAGAAAATAAAGAAAATTTTGGGTTAATAAATATTTTCTGTTCGATCATGGCAGATATCAACTAAGCAAAGATTCCGCCATTTTAGCCTTTTCTTTAATTTATGCCTGGGTGATTCTACTTGCTTGAAATAATTGGTGATATCAGCTTAATTACTCATAAATATAAAAGTGGTGGCAGTGTATTTAAAGATCGAAGTGCATTTGATTGCTAGAGATAAAACCGATGCGATCGTATACTGGTTTACCTTGAGGAGAAGCGTGCAAAACTGCTCTGGTACAACCAATAGACTTGAGGTAGTCTTTTGTCTGAATAGTTAATTGTTTGCCAATACCTCGATCGCGATAAGCTTTTTCTACATAAACACCCCAGATGTAACCGTATAAACGAGATTTTGCTTTAATAATCTGAGGATATAAACCATCAAATAATTGACAGCCAGCAGAACCGATTATTTTACCGTCTATTTCTGCGATAAAAGCTTGATATTGTAAATTTTGACGAGCATGATGGATATATTTCCGAGTTATTTCTTCCCAGTCAGTAGCAAGGAAATCTTTGTCGTACCCTATATCCAGCCACATTTGATAAAAATGTTTGGCAATGAGGTAATCTTCTTGAGGAGTCGCCTTTGCGATCTTAAAATTATTTTGATTCATGCCAATGTAATCTTATCCTTTCTTGCTTAGCTTATCTTTTCTGATAAATGTAAAAGCAAAAAATTTACTCAAAGGAACGATCGAGCGTAGTAAGATAGCGATCGCGAGTAAACTAACAAAAGGTAAATAGATCACCAAAGACTTTTCTAAGCCATGACTAAAACTATAGATAAACGCTAACCAAAGATAATACATTCCTACCGTATGTAAAATCTTCCAATTCCGATGTCCTAATAAAGCTGCAGTAGATTGAAAAGAAGTAGCCGTCATCGCAATGATAAATAAATAGCCCAGATTACCACCATGGTTATTGCTTAAACTAGGATCGGTGATAAGTATTGCTAACCCAATAATAGCAATGGCATGAAAGCCATGAGAAACTGCCATCGCTACACCTAAATAACGTCTATTTCCTCGCAACCATTTAGTTAGATTATTTGACCAAAAATAACGCAGAGGACTAGCAATAAAAGCACAAACAAATAAAAGACAAGAAGTACGTGCAGTTAATCTAATCGCTATTCTCATACTCTGTTCATTGATTCCGTGGAATATTACAATTCCTAGAAAAATAAAAGCGATAATTAATACAGTCCAACCAACGATATTCCATCCTTGCAATGGATATTTACTTATTTTCATTTTTAACAATACTAATAATTAAGTACTTAAACAGAAATAGCTTTTTGTGTTAACTTGCGCTCCCGCATTAAGAGAAACAAAGGAAGTCCGAAAGAGAGACCAACTGTAAGATTAGCAACAACATAAACCCAGAGATTATCTATCTTTAGACGTGTACCTTCTACCCAAACTAATACCCAAAAGACCAACGATGAGACAATTACATCTAGGGCGAAACAACTAGAAATGTGATTCACAAAAAGTTGTTCAAAAAATAGTTTTAGATCGAAGCCATGATCGATCGCAAAAGGAATTAACTGAGAATAAGGTAAAGCAAATCCTAATATACAACCAAGAAGATATATCGTTTGAAGCATAACCAATAACCAACAACTAATGACAAATAACAAACAGTCTTTAGTTAGTTTAGATATATCTCCCTACCTTGTCTTACCTAATCTTTTGAAAAATGTTCTGTTTTTGCGATCGATTAAATCTTGTTTCCCCTATTAATGACGTTCTGCTAAAAAAACTAACAACTAATAACCAGCAACTAACAACTAATAACTTTTTTAAAATGAATCTCTGTAAGCTTTTGGTGTAATCTTCAGATATTGCCGAAAGACTCTGGTAAAATGACTCTGATTTTGAAAGCCAACTTCTTGGCTAATGTCAATAATCGGTAAATTTGTTTGCTGCAATAATTTTTTAGCTTTTTCCAGACGGCATTTAGTTATATATTGATGAGGCGCAAATCCTGTAGATTGTTTAAATAAACTAGCAAAATAATGAGTGCTTAAATTTGCTATGGTTGCTAATTTAGTTAAAGTCAGGTTTTGGTCCAAATGCTCGTGGATATATTCTCTAACTGCTTTTAACTTATAGGGAGCTAACCCCCCATAATATTCCTTAATCTGTGGTTGAAGATAACAATAGCGTCGTAACAAGTGCATAGAAAGTGCTGTTGCCATCGAATCTGCATAAGCCTGACTATCAACTCCACCTATTTCTAGTTCTGTTTTTAATGCTAATCCCATCTGTTCAATTAGAGGATCGCGTAATTTTAATTGTGGCGATAGCTGAACTTTTCGCGACTTGACCGCTTCATAACAGCTGTTATTTAAAATTTCTGGTGCCAGAAAAAGTTCAATTAAAGGAACAGCGCGATCGATCTGAACTTTGGGAAAAATTTCTCCCGCAGGAAAAATAATAATATCTCCCGTAGTGTAATATTCGTGTTGCCAAAAATTACTCTTAATTTCGTAACTAGTTCGACAATCTCCCAAACAAATAAAAATCGCATGCTGTTCTAGCCTATTTGCAGGCATTTCTCCCGCAGGTTCTAATTCATAGACTAAATTAAGATTATTCCAGCCTACGCGATTTCCAGATAAAAGATGAATATGTTCAATATATTCACCCTTAAGATCCACAGTTTGAGGCTGATTGTCCGACATTAGAGTAATTCGACTTTGTCAACGTAAAAATTAAGCACAGTTAAGTATCATCTTACAGCGTCCTATAAAATTTACATGCCATCTTTTCATGCTATCATGTTTTACGTAGCAGGTTAATTACGCAAGATGTTTGTTTTAGAATACAAGCTTAGAGGGAAAAAATCTCAGTTTTTAGCCATAGACGAAGCTATTCGCACAGTTCAATTTGTCCGAAATAAATGTCTTAGGTTTTGGGAAGATAGTAAAGGGATTGGACAGAAGGATATCTATAAGCACGTAACTGCTTTAAGAAAAGAATTTTCCTTTGTTAAAGACCTTAACTCCACAGCTTGTCAACAAGCTTGCGAACGAACCTGGACTGCAATTCTCAAATTTTATACCAACTGCAAAAATAACGTACCTGGAAAGAAAGGGTATCCTAAATACTCTAAACGAACTCGTTCGGTTGAATTTAAAAAGTCAGGATGGAAGTTAAATCGTGATACCAAAAGAATCACTTTCACCGATGGTAAAAATATTGGGGAGTTGAAACTTATTGGTAGTCGCGATCTGTACTATTTCCAAGAATGGCAAATTCAGCGAGTGCGAATAGTTAGAAGGGCAGATGGTTATTTTGTTCAGTTAATGCTTAAACTCGATCCTAGAGATATAACGCCACAGTTAGAGCCTACAAAAAAATGTGTAGCTATAGATGTCGGTTTGAAATATTTCTACTGTGATAGTAACGGACAAACAGTTGAATGTCCGAAATATTATCGCAAATCCGAGAAGCGTCTAAACAAACTCAACAGAAGAAAAAGCAGGAAATTTAGAAAAGGTCAAAAGCAGTCTCATAACTACATCAAAGCTAGAAAGAAATACGCCAAGAGACATTTAAAAGTAAGTAGGCAGCGAGAAGAGTTGGCTAAAGAAAAAGCACTCCGTTTAATACAGTCAAACGACTTAGTAGCTTATGAAGATTTAAAGGTCAAAAATCTTGTGCGAAATAAAAAACTAGCCAAGAGTATCAATGACGCTGCGTGGTCACAACTAAGAAAATGGATTGAGTATTTTGGGCTTAAATATGGCAGGTTGACTGTTGCCGTACCGCCACACTATACTACTTCTGATTGTCCTAGTTGTGGCAAAAGAGTCAAAAAATCGCTTTCTACTCGCAGCCATGTATGCGATTGTGGAATTCCAGTCTTAGATCGCGATTATGCAGCTTCATTAAACATCCTTAAAAAAGCTACGATAGGGCATATCGGAAGTTGGTCTAATGAAATATTAGACCTAAACGCTTGGGGAGATTCGACCTCTATCTTGACGAGGGAACGACCCGCCGTCGAACGGCGAGTCGCAAGCCCTCGCGCATTCCGCGTTGGCAGTAATGCCTGTAAAGGTAAGTTGAGTCAATGAACCAAGAATCTCTCGAATTTAGCGTAGCGGATTCGAGAAAGTGCCAATAAATTGAAAAACGTGTACTTTAAGAAACTAGAATGAGTAAACTACGTAACATCCTGATTGGTGCTGGTATTGCTGCTGTAGGTGCAATTGGCACAAAAAAAGCAGTAGACTACTTCCGTAATCGAGATAAAGAGGAAGTCGTTGATGAAAGTGAAGGTGATGCAGAAGTAACAGAAGCAGATGAAGTGGCTTATGTGACTGTGGAACCTGATTCAGTGCAAGATTTCCTTGATAAAAGCTTCGGCGATCCTGGACGTTATGTGCCTACTCGTCCCCCCAAAGTTTTTGAATATCAAGACGAGCAATATATGGTAATTTGGGCAAGAGATAATAAACAAGATAAAAACCAAATGCTAGCCTTCAAATATACAGATGAAGGGCGCAAAATGATTGCTAGTGTGGGTTATACAGCAGATACAACTGATTACAATATCAATATGGAAGATACCGCTTTTGCGGTAGAAGTTAATGGAGATAAAATTACTTCCGGACAAGATACAACTGCTGGTGCTGATGAAGTTGATTTTGTTTTAGCTTAAATCTCACTTTGCTCAGACAAGCTCTTAGCTATTAGCTCTTAGCTCTTAGCTAGGCTTGTATAGTTTTGTACTTAGACTATCTACATCAACCTTTCTGCTGATAACAGTTAACTGTTAACTGTCAAAGCCACTCTTCGGCTTCTTGTGCTTTTTTTTGTAATAATTTTGTTTGTAATCTTTGCCAATTAGATTGATTTGCTGCTGCGTCTTCTTGAACTCTTCCTGTATCCAAATAGAGAAATCGTTGCGCAAAATTTTGCATTAATTCTAATTGATGATTGACCATAATAATGGTAACGTGACCATCTTCCGTTAACTGATTGAGTACCTTTAATAGATGGTTAGCAATACCAACATCCAAAGCAGATGTGGGTTCATCTAATAATAAAACCCTAGGTTGCATGATTAAAGCCCGTGCGATCGAGATTAATTGTCTCTGTCCTAGAGAAAGTTGTAATTCGTTACGTTCCAACCATTCTTGGGGTATTTGTAAAGCATTTCTCCAGGTTTCTACTCTTTGACGGATTTCTTTTAGAGGTAATTTCTGTAAAGTCAGAGGATAAGCTAAGGTCTCCTGGGCTGACATTCCCAATAATTTTGGTTCTTGGGGGACTAAAACTATTTGTTGACGCAGTTGAATAATGGGAATTTGACTGAGAGATGTTTCTTCTAGATAAATTTCGCCTGTAGTAGGAGTACTAAGACGATTTAATAGACGCAACAGAGTCGTTTTTCCACTACCCGTTGCCCCAATAATAGCTAGTTTATCACCGCGATCGACCTTAAAAGATACATCCTGGAGCAGATAAGCAGAACCAATAGATGCAGCTAAACTAACCTGTTGTAACTCTATGATCGGGGTAGAGCGATCGCTCATAAGACTAAATAGATTTAAATATATTAAATTAATATTAAATTAATTAACTAAAACAATCTTTTGGAATTTTTGGTAACTTTAGATACAAAAAAAAGCAATACAATCAGATAAAGAGATTTTTTTTAATTGGTGGACAAGACTAAAATGAAAACCTACGAAAAGATAGAAATTGTCAGAAATCCCTATTTTCAACCAGAAAAAATCAAAACGGTGTTACTAGTTTTTTTATGCTCGTTCGCAGTAGGCTTAATTCCTATTGTCTATAGTATCAGTGCCTCAACCCCAGACAATATTGTCCCTAGCGAAGGAACTTTATGGAAATAGGAAGCTTATCTTGGTTTAAATTACATAGTTAATATTGGCAATAGGGAACAGGGACTAGGCAATGGTGACAAGATAAGCAAAAGTGAGAGTTATAAATTACCATATGTAGTATTTTGCCTAAATAAATAACACTATATGGATGATATTCACCCTAACTAACCACTAACTACTAATTACTAACTACTAACCACTCTACAAATGCATTACGGAAGAATGCTCACCATTATTATCTACATGAGACAAAATCGGAAAGAAAGGTTGATGAAAACTAATTAACTGAGCTAAAGTTTTTTTCAGTTGAGTACGAGGAACAATAGCATCAACAAAACCGTGTTTGAGGAGATATTCAGAAGTTTGAAATCCTTCAGGTAACTTTTCGCGGATAGTTTGCTCAATTACCCTTCTACCCGCAAAACCAATAATTGCTTTAGGTTCTGCTAAAATTATATCTCCCAGCATGGCAAAGCTTGCACTAACTCCTCCCATAGTAGGATTAGTTAAAACAGGAATATAAAGTAATTTTTCTTGCCGATGGCGTTCTAGTGCGCCAGAGATTTTTGCCATTTGCATTAAACTGAACATTCCTTCTTGCATTCTTGCTCCACCAGAAGCACATACAATTACAACAGGAAATCTTTTTTCTGTAGCGTGTTCAATAATACGACAAAGTTTTTCCCCAACAACAGAACCCATACTACCACCCATAAAACGGAAATCCATCACGCCTAAAGCTATAGGTAAGCCATCAATTAAACCAGTACCAATTTTCGCAGCATCACTTAGTTGGGTTTTCTTTTGATATTCTTGTAATCGATCGCTGTAGGCTTTTCGATCGCGAAATCCTAAAGGATCGACAGGATTCAATTCCTCACTTAAGGGTTGCCAAGTATCCGCATCAATAAGCTGATTAATACGTTCATCACTATCAACACGATTGTGATGATTACACTCAGTACAAACAAGCTGATTAGCTTTTAAGTCTTTAGTATAAACAACAACACCACAGGCAGGGCACTTATTCCATAATCCATCAGCAATTTCTCGTTCTTGCTGTTTTTGCATGGGAGGTTCTGCTTTTCTAATATTGTCAAACCAATCAAATAAAGACATGTTATATAAATTTTTTGTTAATCAATACTGAGACTATTGCTCAAAAGCGCACTTTACTATCTGTTTAGGGTAATGTCAATCACAAAACTATTGTATCAAGCCTTGTTCCCTGTTTCTGTAACTTAGCTCTAAGCTCTAAGCAGAGCATTCTTACAGAGGCTCTTAACCTCTCCATAACTTTTGGTCAAGCTAGATATTATCATCTATGCCTAATTTAAAATAATTCGATTTTCTGCAAAGGTAATATTCTGTTTACCTACTTTAACTTTTGCTGTTGTACCACTACCTTCAATAATTACTTTTGGTGGTCGATCGGGCTGTACTGTCATAACTACAAAAAAATTATTAATTCCTGTCGCCTGAATAACTCCTCCTTGTTCGGTACTTTGATAGGATAGCTGTACTCCTTGTGGGGAAATAAAAGTGCCTTGCAAAGTTTTACCTGCTGACGATTCAATCGTAAAGGTAGAATCTTGAATACTTACTTTACCTTCTGTGTGCATTATCCAAGTTTTAGGTAGATAATCAGTTTGTGATTGGATAGCAATACGATCGACAATTACAAATAAGCCAGGACTTCCTGACTTGCCACTATAGTCAACAGCAAAGGAACGTAGCCAATTATCTTGTACTAAGCTTACTACTCCTGAGCCATCGGGCTTAGTTTTCACAAAAACAGGTTTTGCCCCCTGAGTATTCTCTGTTTCTCTAGCTAAAATATTTTCATTCTCTTTCCTTGCCTTACTTATCCCTGCTTTTGCCCACCTATGTCCTAAACCCCAAATACGAAAACTTCCTTCATCGGGAAATGACCAAGAGCCTCTCAATGGTTCTTTTTTAAGATAGATACTGGCAATAAAATCATGGGGATCTTGCCATCGATCGCGAAAAACATAAAAACCTTTCTGTCGATCTATTAATGTCTTGCCAAATATCTCTGTGGGATTGACTGGGAGAATATCATCACGATAGCCCAATAAAGCATAGGCTGCGATATGTGGAAAAGAAGAATACACACCAAAACTACCGTTGCCATCTTCAGCAAAATAACGCTGAAAAAACTTCATGACTCCTGGTAAAAACTCGTCGGGAACTAGGGGTAAACCGAGAGCAAATAGTGAACCAGTAGGGCTTAAACGATGTCTACCATAAGCAGGCATAGCTAATTCTCCCTCCCTTTCTACTAAGCGCATAATGTAGTGGGGTAAAAACCACTTAGTTTTGGCTGGTGCTAATTCTTGACCAACCACATTTTTATAAGCTTGCAAAAAAGGTATAATAGTTAAAATCCAAGGTTCAGTAGTATAATGGTCTCCTTCTGTGCCTAAAGCGCGATCGCCAAGAGCTAAATCAAGATAGCGACTGATATTCCTCTCAGCAATTCCCATCATTCGCCATACATCTTCAGACTCAGACAGGAACTTATTCTCAGGGTAAAATTCTGCTGGTTCATATAAGATAGCCAAAGCAGCTAACCCCGCAGCACCCCTTGCTCTAGCATTCCAATTACTCCAAGCATTACTATTCCATCCTTTTTTTGGTGAACCACCATTAACTAAATTCACAGTTTGAGTTGCTAACCAACGAGTTAGCTTTTTTTGTCTGGCTTCATCCCAACTGTGATAACAAAGATCGTAAGCAAGGGCAACACCAGCAACAATCGGCGACTGTTCAAAAATTCTTCTGCCTGGATTTTGTAGCGACTTTTCGACAATTTGCCATGCCTTTTCCGCACTGCTTCGATCGTCTTTAATTAAAGAGAGAAAACAATAACCAGCAGCATAATAACCACCATTAGGAACATAGCCATCGTAATAAATCGTTCCTGCCAAAGCTTGTTCTAACTGTTTAACAATGGCTTGACCATAATCTGTTTTTGCCTTTTCTTTAAGCAGGGGAACTTGGTTAGCACGAAAAATTAGGCGAGGATGTTCTCTGGGGCTAACTGGTTGATGATTGGGGATCGATCGAGACTGTAAACTACTTTGTTGTCCCGTTACTTTACCTAAAAGCTGACGTTCTTGATAGTTTCCCTGATAACTACCAATTAATCCATCTTTGTAAGGTACAAGTTCAATTTCATAAACAGCAGGTTCTAATTCTGGTTTCCAAGGATGGGACTGAATGTTTAACTTGGCTTGCACTTGCCAAGCATTCTCTGTTTGAATAACTTCTACTGTTCCCTGATGATCTACTTCTTTATTAAACCGAGGCGAGTATGCCCAAACTTCCCCATCGCACTGAGCATCATTACAGCTTAAATCTAAAGTAATATTTTGATAAATTGGTTCTTCTTCCCAAAGTTTCCACAGTCCATGTTGTAGTGTAAGACTGATATTGCCGTTTAAGCTTTTCGGGTTTAGTTGACGAGATACAGGAGGTTGCGAACCGCCAACAAAAAAAAGGATAAATAAAGATGTTGATAAAAGATAGAAAATCCTAATCACAACTAAAGAACAATAATTTATTTAGGTGATAATTCAGATTTTAATTGGTAAAATCCTAAAAAGTTTTTTATCTAGTAGTGAGAATTCATGAAATATGTCTTTCATTGATATTTCAGACTTAAAAATAAGTATTGAAAAGTGGTGGAAATATAATTTTCCAAATAGAGACTTAAAATCTGTAACTCTACTATCAGGAGGACAATCTAGCCTATGTTATCTAATAAATAAAGAAATAGTATTAAAAATTTATAAGCCAAAATATAAATATACTATTGGGAATCAAGGAATTCATTTTGAAGTTGGTATTCAGTTTCAACCTAGACTTAATTCAAGTGGTTTTACTCCTAAAGTACTAGGAGTGTATCCCAAAGATGAATTATTGCAGGCTAGTGCTATGTTGATGGAATACATAGAAGGAGAAAACTTATCTAAAGTATTAGCTTATTCGAGTGATAAAAGTATAGAGTACTCTACTGGTAAAAAAATTGGAGAGATATTGAGGGTAATTCACCAAACTAAAACTATACCTAATAAAAAATATAATACTCAACAGTTGATTGATATAGTCAAAAATAAATTATCTAGAGCCATTCAGAAAGGATTTATTCCTACACATATTCAGGATTTGTCAGAAGAATTTATATCTAACTACAAATCAAAAGCGATCGCAGAAGAATTTGTTTTAGTTCATGGAGATGCTCATTTAGAAAACTTTATTAAACAGGGTAATAAACTTTTTGTCATAGATTTTGATATGTGTAGTATGGGTATAAATTTCTTTGAATTAAGAATCTTACTGCACTTGGCTTTCATGCCAGCTAATCTAGTAACAGAAGAATTAGAAGTATATTATCCTAATAGTTCAATGCTTACTCTTTTGAAAGGAATAATTAGTAGCTATCCTCAAATCATGCCCCTAAAATATTTACCAGAAATAAAACTGATTGCTTTAGATGAAATTCTACAACGTTTTGATTTAAACGAATGTTCAGAAAATAACTCAACTCATGTTGAGAGAGCTAGTCACATGTTTAGACAAATTTTCGTTAATAACTCACTAGAAGGTATTTTGGTGAGTCTGAAATTCTAGCAAAGAAACAAATTTCTTAATTTATTTTGTTAAGAATGAAGAAGTTAGAAGTCAGAAAAGTTTTAGCCAAATTAAGACAAGTATACTTTGATAATCGGATTGCGTATTATAAGTAGGTAAGCAAAATTATTTGTCTATTAATCAAGTATTGTTATCATCATCTTTCCTCCCCTGCTCCCTCTGTCTTGGTGGACGTTCCCTTGCTCGGTGCGCGTTCCCTTGCGGATTGAAAATTCCGCGGGAGACCTGACGGTAGTCGCTCCGCGTACGCACCGCTTGCGCCGACGCGGTGAAACAGTTGCGTTGGGCGGGTTCCCCGACTTGAGCAAAGCGCACCGCCCGCGCTGAGGTCTCCTCAGCGTATAGGACGGAGCAAGAACTGTTGAACCCGAAGGGGCTTCCACCGCTGCTTCCCCTGCCTCCCTTGCCTTCCAAAAGTATACAATTAATTTTGCCCAGGTACTTATCTAGGGTTTGCTGAACAATTTGTCTAGCTAGGGAAGGGAATAGGGAACAGTTTTCGGCATGATTTTCCTAATTTTTCCGCTTAAAAAATCTTCTCAGCGACTCCCTACACTTCCCAGCCCCAAAGCCTTAATGAACTACTAATATAGATTAATGGGGAGCGCAGCAATTATGTTGTGAGTTATCGGTAAAGTATCCACTACCATTGCTGTACACAACAACATCATATAGAGAATAGAATATTTAAACAAAGAGCGAGCCAACTGTTTATCGGTGGGATTTTGCTTTAATTGCCAAGTTTTACCTAGAAATAGGAAATTAAGATAAAAAGCGATCGCACCGTAAACTAACCCTAGATTTCCGAAAGGATAAATCAAAAATAAGGTACAGGGTACTGTTAGCCAAGTATACAGCCAAATTTGTTTAACTGTAGATTCTTCTCCTGCTACTACAGGTAACATGGGGACTTCCACTTCAGCATAGTCATCTTTAATCATGAGGGCTAGAGACCAAAAATGGGGAGGAGTCCACAAAAAAATAATGGTAAATAACAACCAAGGTGTCCAACTCAAATCTCCTGTCACTGCTGCCCAACCTACTAAAGGAGGGATCGCTCCTGCTGCACCACCAATAACGATATTCTGGGTAGTATGACGTTTGAGCCAATGAGTATAAACCAGCATGTAAAATGCTATGCCAGACATAGCTAAACAAGCAGCTACCAGATTGACACAAAAAGTCAACAGAGTAAAAGAAAGTACACCCAGGATAACAGCAAAAATTAGGGCATGATGAGGCTGTACTTTACCAGCAGGAATAGGTCTTTTCTGAGTCCGCAACATACTATAGTCTATGTCACGGTCATAAATACAGTTCATTACCTGGGCTGAAGCAGCAGCCAGAGTTCCTCCCACTAAAGTTATTAGTAGCAAAAATGGATCTACTCTACCTTCGGAGGCTATCCACATTGATGCTGCCGTGGTAATTAGTAACAGAGGAATAATGCGAGGTTTGGTTAATTGATAGTAACTTTTAATTACTTCTAAAAAGTTTTCGTGGTGGCGGGCAAGGCTTGTCCCAATCATATTCATTCCCAAATTAAGTTTATGAAGAAGTAGCTCAAGAGTTGCAGAAGTACACACTAAAGAAGAGCTTCTCTGACAAGATAAATGCTTAAATCAAGCTCTATTTATGTATGGGTAAAGTAATTCTAACTTTGTGAATTTTCAACCCTTTTTATGAGCTATATTCTGGCTTTTACTAACATTAAAACCTATTTTTCTGGTTTATATGCCTATTTTTAAGCTTTAGTTTTGAATTGCTTCCTATTTGTCAATGGATAATTGATAATTGATAGTTGGCAATTGATTAATCAGGTCTGAAATCGCTACTTTTATCTGGATAATCGACGACGCGGATTTACTCTGCTTTCGTAGCTAAGGAAAGCACGAGTCATAATAATTTTGGATTGTTAATTGTCCATTTTCCATTGTTCATTATCAATTGTTGAAGGTTATTTGTCTTTTTTTTCTATTACTAATAACCAATAACCAATGACTAAAAACTACTCAGATAACTGATAACTTACTTTTATCTCGCATAGCTAGAACAGTGAAGGCAACCAACACACCTAATAAACTTGCTCCCACTGCTTGATGAGTAACCGTTAAGACTTCCACCTGCAAATGTAGTTTAAAGGTGGCAATTCCCAGCAATACTTGTAGACCAACTAAAATAGCAGCAGAATTAATTAGTTTTCTGAGGGTATCGTGTAAAGCAGGAGTGCGCCTAGCTAACCAAATTAAGGCAATAAGTGTCATAGTTGGGGGGAAAACACCCAATATATGGCTATTCATTACTGTACAAAGCTGTGACGCGCCAAAACACTGATGTAATGCCCAGCGAGAAGCAACTAATCCTCCCAGTAAACTCTGTCCGTAGACAAGTAAAGCAGCCAACAAACCCAACCAAGCAAGCTTACTAGCTGCGCCAGTACCCTCATAAGGAATAAGGGCTGAACCAATTACGATCAAAGTACTAAAAAATAATAGGGCTGCACCTAAATGGGCAGTAACAATATCAAATCTCAGTAATTGAGTTACAGTTAGTCCTCCTAGCACACCTTGAAAAACAATTAAGCCCAGGGCAAAGGTACTAGCCCAAGGTAGCCAAGCAGGAAGACGATCGCGATACCACCAAGATAAACTAGCTAGAGCGATCGCGCTAAAACCAATTAAGGCTGCATCCAAACGATGAAACCATTCCAAAAATACCTGCAGATTCATTTGTTGTGTGGGTACTAGCTGTCCGTAACACAAGGGCCAATCTGGACAAGCCAAACCTGCATTCATTACTCTAGTAGCACTACCTACCGCCATAAGCAGTAAAGTAGCGATCGCGATTTTCCACACTAAACGACGAATCCAAACTTGAGAGATTGGTTCTTCTTTTCTGTCCGCAATCTGGGATTGCAATACTGATTCTGTCATAAAACTGGATCAAAGTCTTAGTCTAAAAGAGTGTTCTCTAGTCAAGAGGTTTTTGGGTATAAATACCGCTACCTAATACTCTAACTACCTTTTTTTTGATCCCTACATTCTTTTGGCTATTCTTCAGATTATTTTTGGATTTTTATTCCAGAAAATTTAGACTATCTGAAAAAAAAATTAAATTTTATTGATATCTAAACTTGATTAATTGATTTTAGATATTAGGCTTTCTACCGATCCCCA
>JASJDI010000139.1 GCA_030065155.1 Xenococcaceae cyanobacterium MO_188.B29 | reverse complement strand
TTGAGATAATCTTGATATGCATCTACTGTGATGGCGAAGCCTTGAGGGATTTGAATACCTTCAAACTCAAGAGCCTGCATCATTTCCCCTAAAGAAGCGTTTTTTCCGCCCACAAGGGGCAAATCCTTCAGGCTAAGGCTTGTCAAAGAACGGATGTAGATATTGTCGGTTTTGGTATACATAAGTTTTAATCGTTTCTTGCGTTACAAATCTTAGGCTTTTACGGCTTCGATAACATCTATGGAAGACTGGGTATAGATAACCTTTGTCAGTTTAAAGCCCGCAGCAGCTAAAAGCTCTCAATATTTTGTTTCTGTGAGCTCACGACCACCGGTCATCAAAAATAATGCTAGATCGAGCCACTTACTAGGAGATGGCTGGTTGTCGGGTAGAATCACCGTCTCTAAAAGCAAGGGCTTGCCATTCTCTGTCATCGCCTGGTGGCAGTTCTTGAGGATGGTTAGAGTGCGTTCCGCATCCCAGTCGTGGATAATGTGCTTCATAATGTAGAAAATCCTTGAAAATTCTCTCTAACTGCCTATGGGGCATTAATTAAAGAATGATTTGGTAATCGAGTTTCCGGTATGATGAATCAGTTATTGTTGACCAACAATCTCTTCTACTCGCTGACGAATCAATAGCATATTTGCTGGTATATTGTGGCTCAAAATGTGTTCGACTAACGCCATAGGAAAGATGCGCTTTGGCACAACAAAAAAGTCATAAACGAGATCGGTTCCGGCTTTTGACTCAGATAAACTCCAAGGTTCTAACCGCCAGTAGCCAGAGAAAGCTTGCATGTCTCCCTCGATTAACTGGTAATGAATTTCGTGAGGAAACTTTTCTTCAATGTCAAAAACTGAACGGGCTGAAAAGTTCCTTCCCATAAAATTCTTGGTGCGAACTTGTTCTATACGAATGCCGACCGTCGGATGTTCTAACCGTTTGCTTTGTATTAAACTGGGCATGAACTCGACAAAAGCTTCATAGTCTGTGAGAACTTGCCAAACTTGTTCTAGTGAATAGGGAATCTGAATTTGGGCAAAGACACGCCGTTGTCGTCCCTCTAATTTTTCAATTTTAATGTTTACATCCGATTGAATAACTGAATCGGCAGAATTAAATGGTTCTAATTCTGGCTCAGTCTTAGAATTACTGGCAGTTGTGGAAAAGTTTGATTTCTGTTTTAATTCGTATGCTTTACTCATTTGTAGTTCTGTTAAAGAAAGAATGTTAGACTAGCCCACAGAAATTGCAGGCGATAGATTTGGATTGGACTTTTCTACATAGTTAGCTGTGCTTTTGGTAAAGCCTGAGCAGTTGAGACAGATGTCCCTGTTGGTAGAGAAAGTTTTTGGTCGTCAGTCTCAAAAACTTTCTCAATGACTGCTATTTCCTGCATTAAAACCTTATATTGCCTTGGATTTAGAGACTGAGGACCATCTGAGAGAGCCTTAGCAGGATTGGGGTGAACCTCAATCATCAGAGAATCTGCCCCAGCAGCGATCGCTGCTTTAGCCATCGTAGGTACATACTCTGATTTTCCTGTACCATGACTGGGGTCGATCGCGATGGGCAAGTGAGTGAGAGTTCGCAGGACGGGAATGGCAGCAAGATCGAGAGTATTGCGTGTATACTTCCGATCGAAGGTACGAATTCCTCGCTCGCATAAAATTACATTAGGATTACCTGCTGCCATAATGTACTCGGCTGCCATCAACCAATCTTCAATAGTAGAAGCCATACCTCGTTTAAGAAATACAGGCTTGTCTTGATTTCCCACTTTTTTCAGTAGTGAAAAATTCTGCATATTACGGGCTCCAATTTGAATAATATCGGCGACAGATGCTACTTTTTCGAGATCTGCTGTATCCATGACTTCAGTGATAATTCCCAAACCAGTTGCTTCACGAGCTGCTGCCAGAAGCTCCAAGGCAGTCTCTCCATGTCCTTGGAAAGAGTAAGGAGATGTGCGGGGTTTGTAAGCTCCACCGCGTAAGAATTGAGCCCCAGCAGCCTTGACTAACTGAGCCGTTTCGACAATCATGGCTTCGTTTTCAACCGAACAGGGACCAGCAATGGTCACAAGGGGATGATTTTGACCGAAAACCACGACTCCATTGGGAGTGGTAACCGAGACTTCTGTAGGTTCTCCATGACGAAATTCTAAACTAGCTCTCTTAAAAGGCTTATCAACTCGCATCACCTTCTCAATAAAAGGACTTAGTTGTTGAAGATGTTCGGGATTGAGAGTAGCGGTATCTCCTACCAAACCAATTATGACTTTGTGTTTACCGACAATTTTTTCTGGTGTAATACTCTCACTTTGTAATTCCTCGATAATTCTTTGAACTTCTAAGTTAGGAGTATCAGTTTTCATTACTACAATCATTGGTTTAAACCTCCTTGATTTTGAGAAAATTAAGAGAAAACAGTTATTTCGAGCGAAAATGTCAGGACCTCGAACGGACAAAATTGCGAGCTACATAAATTTGGCTTTTGTACATCCAGTAATAAATTGATGAGAAGATAGCAAATACAAAGAGAGAAGAACAGAGGAGTTTAGCAGTTAGAGGAATAAGTAGAAAAGAACTAACTGACTCGATTAAGATGAGACTAATCATCATTCTGACAATGGTTTTTCGTTTCATAAAATTACACAAAATAGCACCTGTTGGCGCACCAACTACGACTACTGGTACTGCTGCTAGCCAATAATTAGTTACAGGCTCAACAAAGTCACCAATAAAGTATTGATGAAGGATAAAACCAACTACGGCATTGATAGCCATTAAAATAACTGAAGTCGGAGTACTTACCTTTTCGCACAAGCCGAACAGCAATATCATGACGGAAAAACCAACAATATCCATACCACTGCCGACTAACCCACTGACAACACCTCCCCAAAGTCCTGCTACTAGAGAAAAAACTTGTTCTCTTTTTCCCCAAGAAGGGATAGCTAAATTTCGCCTCCTTCTTGTACGATTTAAAGCAAACAAAACAAGCGCAAAACTGCAAACCATCATTGTGAAAGAAAATTTGATTACATTTGAGGGCAGAACTGGGGCTAAAAAGACTGAACCTAAAATGATGCCTGGAATACCTCCAAGACTAGCCCAACGGATGAACCGCCACTCTACTTTGGTTTTCATTGCCACAATAGTCAATGAAGCTGCACTCATGCCAATACTTTGAATAGCTAGAGAAAATACCTTCGCCTCTGAGGGAGGAACGTGCAGCACTTTGGTAAAAACTGGAAAAGCAACTGCTCCCCCACCCATACTTGTACCACCTGCTACCATTGAACCAAAAATCATAGTTAGGGCAGCCTTCCAGTTGAGAATCAGATTAGAAAGAGCTTGGATAGGACCCGTAAGAATTAACCAGATAGTCCAGACAGTCAGAGCAACTAATATGCTGACGCGAATAAAATGTTGAGAAAACACCGTTTTAGCAGCAAGGTAGAAAAATTTGGGGATAAATTGGCTCTGGCTGTTTAGGTTGACTTTTTCTATTCGCCGAGATTTTTTTTGCTTGAGCATACATATTCTCACATTAGTTGAAGTTTTTGATTAGCAAAGACCGTTGAGAAGAATTATCATCAACTCAGCTTTGCTCAATTAAGGGATGAAATATCCCAGCTTTGGGTTTTAAAACAATGAGTAATAACGGTCATCATCGAAGGTCTGTTATCTAGCTCTGAGAATAATGAAACCCTTTAGCTATCTAGATTAGCCCAAGCAACAAAGCTGGCAAATGTATATTGGCGATCGGAAATTTCTTGATAGTGAGTACCTTAGTGGCGGATTAAAATGCGATCGCGATTACCTAAATTCGACGTAACCTAAATCCCTTGCTTTAACGTAGCTACTCAAAGCATTGCCAATCCTATCTTGGCGATCGCTGATAGGGGATAATGAACTCACAAGTTATTCAATCTTAAGACGCTAAGGGAACTTGTGGCACAAAATAATGCTCAGGAAACTTTTCAGTAATAATCATGGTTATTTTTCCTTGAGAGGATACAGAATAGGTACGGAAAAGTAAATTTTCCTCGGGTTCAATACAGAAATAATTCGCTAATTCATTGGCTGGCTCTATGCCAGAGTCGATAATTTCTTTAAAAGTTTCAACTTTTTGCTCTGACCAAAGCTTACCAATTGGTATATTGGTATTCAGCAGTTGATATCTAAATCGTTCCTCTAGGTTATTAATTAGGATAAACGAATCGGCATAAATAAAATTACAATGGCTCATCTTTCCTTGAAGGAGGACTTTTCTAGAGATAACTTGCTCTTCTCGATTCAATTCAATCTTGGGTAATTTAATCTCCGTATTGACTAGCTTTTCTGAAAGTTTGACTATTTGAATTGGTTCAGATAAGTAAGCTTCTAACATAGCTGTGACTGTGCCATTTGCTTTCATTAAAATCCTCTGAAAAGGACTTGTATTTGTCGTTTCCGTGTAATGAATAGATTTTTGTAAATTACCTCTAATGGTCTTTTTGTTGGGGGAACGCACGGACGCTTTTGTATAATCGATAGACATCTAAATCACCTCTGATGGTTTGCTCTTTTTTGGGTAAAATATGTGTAATTCTTAGAAAGCTGTGCTTGCAAGCTGAAGAATTAGGGTAAGTGCAACGAAAATACCGACGTTGCGATGGAGTTTCACAATGGGTGCAAGTGCTGCCTGAATTTCACCAAATGATGCTTTGGGGTTGGCATTTTTAAATATTTTGATTGCTGGCGGTACTAAACTTGCACTAGTGACGAAAATAAGTACGCTGCTGAGAATAACCAAGATCGGTAAAGGCGCAAATCCGTAGAACGCTACGCGAAATACAGAGCCAAGTATACCGCAGGTTATTAAAGTTACCATGACAACTGGTACCCGAAATGTGAGCAGCTGCTGTAGTGTAATTAACACACGGCGCATTTGCCTATCCAAATCGATGCCATCTGCCTTTTTTTTGAAAACGGGACTATAGATCGGTTCTTCTAGACAGTAGAGAAGGAAAAAAATCCCGCTCGCCATCCCGAAACAACCCGTTATGAATGCAATGAGTAGTGAATTTAAGTTTGCCATTTTTTACACCTTACCAACTGTTATAGATTTGCTTGTTTGACTGGAAAATGTGTCAGCTAGTCAGACCTTTGAATTTATAAATTAAATTCTTTTCTAGAGATTTTTTGAGGAAAGAAGTAGGTATACCTAGAGGTAATTTCATCAGTAGCTCTTTTGCCAACGATTCCTTATTCCCAGGCCCCCGCAGTCGAAACTGAGTGGCTTGAGTACCACCAAATACCAAGTGCAGCCAGATGCGGGGATGCGAGAAAAAGTACTCCCATAATGGAGGTCTGCACCCAATCAAACCAGCCATATCATTCATGTAGTAAAAATAATCCACCAAACTGCGTATTCGATGAGCATTATGTTCGAACTGTTTGAACCAAGCATCTCGATTTACACGGATCACTTTTTCCATTTCTGCGGGAGCAGGAAGAGTTCGTTTCCCAGTGCAGATCAGTGCAAACAAACGCGCCTGCATTTCCATAATGGGAAATTGGCTGCCAAAGTTAGGGCGTGCCCAACCAATCCAAACTATTTTGTCCCGATACTTTGGATGAAACATATGTTTGTAGAGACTGCGGGGGTCAGTTGTCTTGAGTTCCTCTGGCAGGAAGGACACATGGTTTTTATAGCCCGTAGAAAAGACGACGGCATCGATATTTGATAGAGTTTCTCCATCTGACGTATGTAATGTCCTGCCTCCATCTTCCACCTTCACTATTTCACCAACAACTTTACAGTCATGGTGTACAATCGCTCTGGGCAAAGAGTAGGTTTTAGTTCCGTAGGTTCCCATGACGACTTTTTTAGCCTTAATCTTCTTGTTGAGTTCGATCGCTGCAAGAGTAACTGGATCTTTTAAAAAGTTAGCCTCAAGAAAAAACTCAAATTTGCTCTGGGCTGCTCCGGAATTGCGAGGAAGACCCCACACTAGCCGATTGATAAGAGTATCAGGAAGAATTTTGTCTGCTCTCCTGCGGGGTGCTACCCATCCTGTCGAGTTACGAAGGCTTACCCAGCACTTGTTCGCTACGCGGGATGCTTCTAGTGCTATGTCCGAGCCAGACTCGCCCCCCCCGACTGCTAACACATTCTTGTCTACAAATTTGTCAGCGTTACGATAGTCTTTAGAATGGGAGTATTCAACGTCAGTTAATAAGTCCTTCCAAGCTGGATAATTAGGGATAGCATTGTTCCCAATTGCCAGTGCGACCCGTTTCGAGAAGAAAGTCTCTCCAGATGCTAGCTGAACCTGCCAGCTTTCATCGTCTTGTGGCACTACAGCGGTTACTTTAGAGTTGAAACGAATGCGATCGAGGACACCAAAATGTTGTGCGTACCTCTTCCAATACTGAACGGCTTCCTCCTTAGTCCAGAATTTGTATTGATTCCCATCGCCGATCCAGAAATCTGAAAACATACTTGTAGTAGTAGAGGAAGTCAATACTAAATTATCGTAAGTATTGGCGAAAACACCCCCTACATTAGAGGCTTGTTCTAAACAAACAACTTCGCTCACACCTTGTTCGAGTAATTCTTTTGTACAAACTAGACCTCCCGGTCCAGATCCAATCACAATGCAATCTAACATGAAGGTTCACCTCTTTAATTGCTAAGTTAATTATCTAAATCAAATAGTCTGTCTCTAGGTAATGAATCGGTTTTCTAGAGACTAGAAGCGGGATTTTACTACGACTCTGTATTTATGTGGAAATACAAAGGGACCAGGAAGTTCAGCTTCAAAACTCAATTTTTCTCCAGCTACCTGTTCAAATTTGCATCGATGCATGAGGTTAGTAAAAAATGTAAAAATTTCCAAACGCCCTAAATACTCTCCTATACACCTACGGGAGCCGACTCCAAACGGATAAAACTTATCAAGAAGGTCTTTTCTAAGTTTGCCCTTGTCATCCAAAAAACGATACGGGTTAAATTGCTCAGGTTCTTGCCAATAACGGTTATCACGAGTCAGACCATAGTAATTGATAATCAAAGGAGTGTTTTGGGGAATAAAGTAGCCTTCTAAGGTGGTGTCTGTCGTGGTAGCGTAGTTAATAGGAGGAATAGTAGTAGAAGAGGAATGGCGGAAGATTTCGTTGATACAAGCTTCCGTAAATGGCAATTTACTACGCTCTCGGAAGGATATTTGTTGTTCTCGACCAACTACCTCATCAAGTTCTTCCTGAATTTTAGCCTGTATATCTGGGTAAGCAATCATGTAAAGCAGAGCCCAGCTTAATACATAAGAAGGAAGTTGTGTACCTGCTGCTACGAACTGAAACAAAGTTCCTTTAACAATATCACTTTCACTCAACTGAAAGTTATGACGCTCAAAATCAGTTACTTCTCTGCTAGCTTGCAATAATCCATCTGTGATATTCCTTAGATTCTCTGGATCGAAAGTCTTTCGATGCTGTTCTATGTTGTTGATTACATACTTATCTACTATACCCAAAGAGCCCACAAAATTTTTCAATGAGTTTTGGTGAAGAAATCCAAATATAGGCTGCATAACTTTGGGGAGAACATCAAATATGATAGCATTTAGCAGACCGTTGGGGATAGTTCTTAGAGAACTAGCAGTAGTAACAAGCTCCTCATCATTTTCACTACCTATTTTATCAAATACTAGCCTTTGTATAAAACTTAAGGTTGCTATAGACATAGGTAAATCGGGTTCTAAAGGCTGACCATCATAGCGTAAGAAAACATTAGCCAACTTCTCTGCTTCTTCTGTTACCCAACTTTCATGAATGTCTGACTTGCCAGCCAAAAAAGTATGCATAACTTGAATGACAATGTCATGGTGTTTTTTCCAGCATTCACCACTTTTGAGTTCCAGAAATTCAGCTTGAGGTTTTAGCTGAAAGGCATGAAAATCGGCCTTATGGTTAAAGCTATCCTGCTGCTTTACTAAGGCTTCTTTGAGGGTCTCAACTCCATTGAGTACAACGAAATTTCTAGGACCGACACGCATTTGGAAAATATTGCCATATTTCTTGGCTAGTTGGTTCAATGCTATATGTAAGTGTTTACTCAGAAAGGGGGACATATCGGTAAGAGAAACCATAGGCGGTTTCGGCTGAGTAATCTCGTTTAAACTTGCAGAGGCTGTTTGTTGTAAAATCATAGCTCCGTTTATATTTATGAATTTGGACTCGTAAAATCCTTAATCGCTACCGACTGATATCTATCCTGCTGGCAGTGAAAACTCTAAGGCTTAGAAGCGAGGTTTGACTATAACTTTGTAATCTTGTGGACCAGCGAAGAATCCTGCTTGAGGTTCAAGATTCAATTTCTCTCCAGGAACTTGTTCAAATTTGCATCGATGCATGAGATTCGTGAAGAAGAGAAAAATTTGAAGACGCCCTAAATACTCTCCTAGACACCTACGGGGACCGATTCCAAACGGATAAAACTTATCCAGAAGATTTTTTCTCAGTGTGCCGTTTTCATTCAAAAACCGATAGGGATTAAATTGCTCTGGTTCTTGCCAATAGCACTCATCACGAGTCAAACTATAGTAATTGACAAGTACAGGAGTTTTTTGGGGAATAAAGTAATCTTCCAAGGTGGTGTCACTTATGGTACCGTAGGTGACGGCGGGCAGATTAGTAGGAGAAGCATGGCGCAAAATTTCGTTGATGCAAGCTTCCGTAAATGGCAATTTACCACGATGATTCAACCCTGGTTGTTGATCGCCAACAACCTCATCTAACTCTTTTTGAACCTCAGCTTGAATATCTGGGTAGATAATCATATATAGTAAAGCCCATTGTAAGATCATCCTCGGAAACTCTGTACCTGCTCCCGTAAACTGAGACAATGTACCCATAACAAGATCATTTTCGGTTAACCGAAAATTCTTTTGATCTGACTCGGTTTGCTCGTTGCTAGCTTTTAAAAGTCCATCAGTAATATCTCGCAGATTTTCTGGATCGAAAGACTCTCGGTGCTGTTCCACGTTTTTGGCAACATAATCGCCCATTGCTGTCACCGCCTTGGGAAAACTTAGTAACGATTTCCAGCGAGAGAGCATCAAGATTGGTCGCCAAATAGGTGGAATAATCACTAACTTAGTAACATCTAGGGTACCTGGAGGAATCTTCGATAGAATATGGGCAGTGGCAACAAAATCAGTATTCTCTTCAGAATCATCAAGACTACCTCTTTGGCTAAACATAAGCCTTTGCATAAAACTTAAAGTGGCTAAAGGCAGGTAGAAATTAGGATCGAAAGCTTGACTACCAGAGTTGATGAAGATATTTGCCAAATCTGTTGCTTCTTCAAGCACCCAACTTTCATGCAGGTCTGACTTGCCTGCAAAAAAAGTATGCATAACTTGAATAACAATTTCATGATGTTTTTCCCAGAACTCACCACTTTTGAGCTCTAACATCGTACATTGAGGTTGTTGCTGATAGATATCAAAATCTGCCCTAGAATTAAAGCTATGTTGCTTTTTAACTAAAGCTTCTTTAATTACCTCAAGACCATTGAGTACAATTAAGTTTCTGCCACCCACATTAAGCTGATAAACATTACCGTACTTTTTGGCAAGTTTATGCAATTCTCGATGTAAGTGCTTACCCAGGAAGGGCAACATACCGACAAGAGGGAAATTAGGAGGTCCCGGAGGAGCAATCTTGTTTATCTTGTTGATCTTGTTTAACTGTACGGGAGCCGATTGTTGTAAAACCATAACTACTTTCTTCCGCTAAATTGGGGACAAGTATTCTAAATAAGAGGATTATCAAGCGATAAGGTGGGTAAAATCAGACAGATGAGACCCTAGAAACTGCCACAGAAGAAGACGAATTTCGGGAACCTTTAAAACCAACAAAGCCAAATTTGGGAATTAGAGACTTGAAGGCATAAATCACCCGTCCTCTGAGACCAGCTTTGACGATATGAGTAGGTTTACTCACAGGTAGTTTCATTAGCAGCTTTTGAGCCAAGGATTTCTTATGGCCAGGACCTCGTAGTCGAAACTGGGTAGCTTGAGTGGCACCGTATACCATGCGTAGCCAAATGCGGGGGTGTAAGAAAAAGTACTTCCACAATGGTGGTTCGCAACCAATCAAACCAGCCATGTCATCCATATAGCGATGATAATCTACCAAGCTACGCACTCGATGGGCATTATGCTCGAACTGTTCTAAGTAGGCAAGTCGATCTACACAAGTCACTCTTTCCATCTCTGTAGGCACAGGGAGGGTTTTTTCTCCTGTCGAGATCGCTGCAAACAACCGCGCCTGCATTTCCATAATGGGGAACTGGCTTCCAAAGCTAGGACGCGCCCAGCCAATCCAAACTATTTTGTCCCGATATTTAGGATGGAACATATGTTTGTAAAGACTGCGGGGGTCAGTTTCTTTAATCTCTTCTGGAAGGAAAGGCACATAGTTTTTGTAGCCAGTCGAAAAGACAATATGATCTATATCTGATATAGTTTGTCCGTCTGCTGTAATTACTGTTCTTCCACCATCTTCTACTTTCACGATTTCACCAACAACTTGACAGCCGTGATGGGCGATCGCCTTAGGTAAGGAGAAAGTTTTAGTTCCGTAAATTCCCCAGACTCGCTTTTGAGCCTTAATCTTTTTGTTGAGTTCTACTGCCACATTATGAACGGGATCGTTCTGGCTCAACTCGGCTCGATCGATCGCTTCACTTAAAACTGCTCCATAATCGCGAGGCAGACCCCACACACCCCGATGGGTTGAAATGTCGGCAGCGTATATACCTCTTTTGCGTGGTGCTACCCAGCCTGTGGTTTCACGAAGACTCACCCAACAATTGCTGGCTACGCGAGATGCTTCTAGAGCTATGTCTGAGCCAGATTCACCTCCTCCAATTACTAACACGTTTTTGCCTGCCATACTATCAGCATTCCGGTACTCTTTGGAATGGGAGTACTCAACGTCAGTCAATAAGTCTTTCCAAGCTGGATATTTAGGGATAGTGTTGTTACCAATTGCTAGTGCTATCCGTTTTGAAAGCAAAGTCTCTCCAGATGCTAGCTGCACCTGCCAGCCTTCACTGCCTTGTGGAACTATATTTACTACTTTGGAGTTAAAACGGATGCGCTCGAGGACACCAAAATGTTGTGCGTACCTTTTCCAGTAATCAACTGCTTCCTCCTTAGTCCAGAAAGTATGTTGGTTGCCATCACCGATCCAGAAATCTGAAAACATACTCATGGTGGCAGAGGAAGTTAATAATAAACTGTCATAAGTATTAGCAAAAACGCCTCCTACATCTCTAGCTTGTTCCAAACACACAATCTCACGTAGACCTTGCTCGAGTAATTCTTTAGTACAAACTAGACCTCCAGGTCCTGCTCCAATCACAATGCAATCTAACATGTAAGTTTACCTCTGTATTACTAAGTTGCTTACTACATTACTAGCTTTTTTTTCTAGGACAAATCCTTGAATTTCAGCTATTTATTTATCTGTAGTTAAAAAGAAAATCGGGAATAAAATAGAGAAGGAGTTTGATGTGGGTATCATTTTTTTCTCTTTATCTGTAGGTCATCAAACATCTCCAGAAACCTAGATTAAACCAAGGTTTTATAAGGCTTTTAGAATAATTATCGGAGATGCCATCTTTTAGTATTATGTGGAGAATTTCGAGTCACTACCAGGGGAAAAATTCAGGTATTATTCAGGTATTTATTCAGGTTTTATTCAGGTTTTATTCAGGTTTTATTCAGATATAGCAGTTGAAGTAAAGATAATTAAGGAGCTTACTAGTCTTGAAGTTTGAGATAAACTTCTGTTGGGTGAGATATGGCATAGGAAATATTCCATGGCTGAAACCCCAAACTCTGATACAATCTTGCAGCTATCTTATTCTCTTTTAGATGACTAGTGGCAATAATTTCAACATCAGGATACAATTTGAGACGGCGAATCACTTCAATTATCGTAGCTCTTCCATAGCCTTGTCTCTGATATTTTTCATCAATCATCAAACGCATAATAAATCCGACTCCCGCAACAACTTCATACATAGTGAATCCAATCACTGGCACTTCTGGTTGTTCATAACCACAAGCCTCGGCATCGTAGACAGCTAAAGGAAAAAGATTGGGGTTAACATAGGCTTCGGCGAGAGACTGTGTAGTGCTGGCTATTAAACTCTGTTGAAACTCTCTAACTCGAAGATTTAGGCATTCTCGGAAATTATCTCGCGTTACTCGGCGTAAGTGAACTCTAGCCACTAGTTTACCTACCTAAAATTGAATTTATATGTGTTGTCTAGCCTAAAAATTGCGGTTGTTCTTTATATTTTAGGGGCAAGGAAATGCCTTACCCCTACTGCTAAACCTTCCCTAAATTTTAGCTTGCTGATTTATATTGGAATCCTAATCAACAATGTTAACACTATCTCCATCTTTTAGATAAGCTCCACCTTTAACGACAATAAGATCGCCAGACTTTAAGCCACTGAGTACTTCTACTTGTTGATCTGGGAGAATTTCCCCCATAGTGACAGATTGAGCTTTTACAGTATTATCTTTTTGGACAACATAGGCGATCGCGCTACCATCAGGTTGAGGTAAAAGAGCATCAATAGGAACAGTTTGTCCTTCAGTATTAGAAGTAGTAATAGCAGCGTCTAAAAACATCCCTGGTTTCAAATTCGTCCCTTCAGGTAAGTCTATTTTTACGGTTGCTTGGGGGACATCTTTGGCTAAAACTGGTTCTATTTCTCTTACTTTACCCAAGAATTTTATATTACTATCAACATCAGAAGTAACTTTGACTTTTTGCCCAGGAGCAACTTGTGCTAAAAGGGTTTCTGGTAGTTTTACCCTCAACTCCAAGCGTTTATTTTCGATAATGGTAAACAAATTAGTAGAAGCAGAGGTTAAGTCTCCTATGCTGGCATTTCTTTCAGCAATTTTTCCCTTAGCTGGAGCAACAACAACGGTATCTGCTAATTGAGCCTTAAGAGACTGTAAATTTGCTCTTTCCTGTGCCAGGGAGGCTTCTGCCTGAGCAATGATTTCTGGACGAGTACCTGCTTGTAATTGAGCTAAGGCTTGTTGTTCTGCTTGTAAATCAGCCTGGGCTTGTTCTAGATTAGACTGATATACTTGTTCTTGGTTGAGAATTTCATCCAAACGATCGCGGGCGATCGCGCCTTCCGTTTCTAGAGTTTTATTTCTAGCTACCCTTTTGTTAATTAAATCTAGATCTGATTCTGCTTGAGCAACTTTGGCTTTAGCACTGATAACTTTTTGCTGTGCTTGAGCAATTTCTTCAGGGAGACTACCTGCTTTTAACTCAGCCAAGTAAGCTTTTGCTTTTTGTTCTGCTGCTTGAGCATGAGTCAATTCTGCTTGAAGTATATCACTATCCAATCTGGCTAATATCTGTCCTTTGGTAACGTAATTCCCGCGCTCGACCAAAATCTCCTTAATCGATAAACCTATAGCTGAAGACTTAACAGGAATTAATTCATAAGCTGCTACTGTTCCTCTAGTTTTAAGAGCGCGTTCGATCGTATCAGTTTCTACATTAGTTACCGTAACACTCTGCTTAGGAGCAACAATTTGACTAGTATCTGCCTGAGAAATATTGTCTGGTGGAGGAGGAGCAAATAAGCGCATTCCCCCCACAGTCAGTATTATTCCCAATCCAATGCCAATTGCTAAATTTTTGTTGCCTGAGGACGGACGCTCGTCTAGTGGTTGATAAACTTGAACTAATTCTGGTTCAGACTTGATTGGTTGAGAACTTGTTACATCAGCTAATTCTATAGTATGTTCTTCTGTTTCATTTAACTTGGTAATAGCAACAAACTCACCATCTACCTCTGTAATATAAATAGCCTCACTATTTTGAGGATCTATTTGTTCTTCATATAAAGACTGCTTTCGTTCTGATGGCAATGGGTGTTGATACTCTTGCTTATCGGTCACGATTATTCCTAGATAATAATTAAAATTTTTAACAAATTAAAGTTAATACACTTAACATTAACTTAATATACTTAAACTTAAAATTCCCAAAATTAAAGAAAAAAACAACGCAGCTACTTTGAAATAGAAAGCCTTTCTTAAATTAATTAGAAATATTTCACAAGCTAAATTGGAGATGTTAGGCTGAAAAAGCGTGAAACATTAAGGAGCTTTTAGAGCTCAAAAGGAGTAGAGGATGGAATCCCCTCTTAATTGCACAAGTACTAACTTTGAGAAAGTCTCCCTATCTAGATTCCGCTCTCTAGCAAGTTGTCTTCCCCAAGATAGTAAAGTATTTCGAGAACCTTGGGGTCGTTCTACTGTAGTATGTATCGATTTGATCAACTGCCCTCATTTGTTTCCTCTAACATCTGAACAAAATCAGGTGTTAACCGAGGCAATTAAGGAGTTAGGGCTATCTCATTCTGTCCTCTTCCGTGTTGGCAAAAAGATTTTGGGTTGGAAAAAGATAGATAGAGAATGAGACTTGTAGTGTGAGTTAAAGAGATTTTAATGAAGTGAAGAGAAAAGGTAAAAGGGCAAGTTGATTGGGCAAAACGTCTATGGGATTTAATTGATGGGAGCAGTTTGCTCTAAATTACGGACTAATCGCATACAACCAGCACAATCACAGCCATAAAGCTCGATCGCTTTTTCTGCTTCGCGATCGAGTTTTTCGATCATTGCTGGGTCATAGTTGCTACAACTACAGTCGAAAAAAGGGTATTCCGTATCACTAGCAGGGATTTCTACTATTTCGCTATCAGCTATAGGTGCAGTAAAAACATATTCTTTAGCTTGAGCAGGAGTAGTAGAAATTAGACTTAAGGCGATCGAACTCGAACAGCCTAAAACAGTTAATAATTTGCTATCCATTGCTATTTCTCTAGTGTAGGTACAAATTCACTTACAAGATAGCATAATAATTTTAGTCTGAAGTGGGAGTGTTAATAATATTGTTCCTTATGGATTCCACGGAACCTGGACACCGCAAGTTTTTTGACAAAGTCGCAGCAAGCTCCGTCGTTCTACGGAGTACCTGCGCCCTAATTGTACAAAAAGAGAACAAAAAAAACTTGTTCAACTTCTCTATAATTTGTAAATTAATGCAATACGTCACATATTCTTCAACTTATTTGGTTAATCTTAAAGTGAGGCTAGAAAATCCGCTCGATTGAAGGCGACAGGATGTTATTTCGCCAGCTAGATGACAGCGAGTCAATTTTATTAAGTTTATGGACAATCTTATTAGGAGATAAATTATGACTACTACAAATAATCAGCAACTTCAAGAAATCAATGCTGTTACCCTTAAAAAATGGCTAGACAAGAAAGAAGCCTTATTAATAGACGTTAGAGAACCAAGTGAATTTGCAGGCGAACATATACCTGGTGCCAAACTAATGTCTTTATCTCAATTTGACTCGTCAATGATTCCTCAGAACACTAATCAAAAAATTGTCTTGCAATGTCAATCTGGCAAACGCTCTGCCCAAGCAGCTCAGAAAATGTTTGATAGAGGGTTTAGGGAGGTATTTCATCTCCAAGGTGGTTTACCCACTTGGAAAGCAGCAGGATATGCTACCCAAGTTAATCGGAATGCACCGATTAGTATGTTCCGCCAAGTACAAATTGTGGCTGGTTCGTTGGTGTTTTTGGGAACTTGCTTGGGAGTTTTGGTATCTCCTTGGTTTTTGATTATCAGTGGCTTTGTTGGCGCGGGTTTAGTTTTTGCTGGTATAACTAATACCTGTGCGATGGCAATGTTACTAGCAAAACTACCCTACAACCAAAGAGCAGTAAATGCTGGAGATATGGTTTTGTAATTTAGTTACAACCAGAAAATATAGATACAATTGAGATGACAATTATTTACAAACTCCTCAAATGATTTGCTTAATCTATAACTAGATACAAGAAAAAACTGGTATCTCGATCGCTCTATAGGGGTCTTTTTTAGAGAGAGGAGATGATTATTATGAAAACTATTAACTGGTTTGACTCAAAGGTTCGAGTTAATTATTGGCAACAAGACCCTGAAAATAACCAAAGTACTGTCAGAAAAGCTATTGCTACATTGGGTAAAAAAATAGCTCAAAGCCTACATAATTTGAGCGATCGCCTATTAAGATTTGATACTAATTCCGAACCCAAAATATGGAAAAAAAAAGATCGCTCTGGCAATACTTATTTTCGGATTTACGATCCAATTGGCGATCGCCATATTTACCTTGACTCTGAAGCAGAAGTTAGATGGTGGCTAGATAAGCGTTACTATCTTTCTGATTCATAAACTCACGGTAGTTTAATCTAATTTAGCCTAGTTTGGCAGCACAATATCAAACCAGAAAAGTCTCCCCTATCCACCCCCGCGGAGGATTGAGGGGCTGACTGGGAAACGCGCACCAAGAGAGTACGGTGCTAAGGTGAGCATTCCCTTGCGTCTTACGCCGACGCGGTGAAGCAGTCCGTTGGGCGGGTTCCCCGACTTGAAGGAACTACTGAACCCTTTAGGGGGTCTCACCTCTGCGGTGACAAGTGTTCCCCGGTCGTGCTTTCAGCACGGCTCGGAACAAGATCGCCTGTGAGATTATTTTCAACCAGGAGCTTAAATATATTATTATTTGCGTAGCAAGTCTGTTTAACTCGATGCCAGAAACGATTACTATTAATACGGGAACTTTGTGGACAATACTGGTATTGACCAGTATCTTTTTCTTATTAGTTTTTTTTTTACTTCCTCGTCTAGTTGGTTGGGGACTTACTACTTTTTCTTCTCCTCAGATTCAAGAAGTCTATCAAACAATTATTCCTCCCTATTACAGTCAAATCAGTTTAGCTTCTCTTTTAATTATTAGCGATTTAATTCTGTTGAGTATAGCTCAATCAGTTTGGCTAAAATCAATAGAAGTACCGATAGGAATTGCCGTAGTTATTTTATTAAGCCGACTGGGCTATCAAATCTTTCAACAAGTTTATAATACTTATTTATTAGATGCTGCGGTTAAAAATCGAGGTCGATTTGATAGCGAACTATTAATCCTCAGTAAATTTCTAGTTAATACCGCAATTATTTTTGTATTTGTTTTAATTT
>JASJDI010000138.1 GCA_030065155.1 Xenococcaceae cyanobacterium MO_188.B29 | reverse complement strand
ATTCCTTCTGCATCAATAAGTGCATTAAGGAACTTCATCATATTAACTCGTTCTACACCATTTTTTGTCACGGTGTAATAACCACACTCTCTTGCTTTTTCTTCTTTACTTAGATTACCTAGCTCTTTTACTTTGCTAAGTAACTCTTGACCTATTAAAGGTTCAGGTTGGTTTGTTTTTGCCATCAACTTAAACTGAAACTGATTAATTTGTTAAGGTTATAGACTAGTTATTTTGTCTTTATTGCTTCAAAGACAATAATATCTTACTTGAGTATCTATATATAAAACTATATTACACTTAACAAGTATATTTAATTAAATTTTAATTTGGATTAATTCAGGATAATAATAAGCTATTAACGCTAAATCTGAGCAAAAAATATTGAGATATTTACTAAATTTTATGGCGATGAAAGGGAGAAAATGAAGTTAACAACTCGCGGACACTATAGTGTCAAAGCATTGTTAGACCTTAGTTTACAATCAGGATATGGACCAACCTCAGTAAAAGCAATAGCTCAACGTCAAGATTTACCTGCTCCTTATTTAGAAAAGTTGCTAATTGAAATGAGACGTGCTGGTTTAGTTAAATCAATAAGAGGAGCGCAAGGAGGTTATCAATTAGCATTTAAACCTAATCAAATTTCTTTAGGTCAAATTTTAGCAGCAGTAGGAGAAACTATTGAACCTTTATCTCGTTACAGTCCTGATACAAATATGGCAGAAGATTGGGTAACATTTAGTTTATGGCAAAAGTTGCATGAAAAATTAAAAGAAGCATTATATAGTATTACTCTGGCAGATTTGTACTATGATGCTCGCAGTTGGCAAGCAGCCCAAGGAGAAGAGAATAATTTTATTGTTTAAAAAATTAACTTGAAAGTCAGTATGTTTTAACTACTGAATACTTTTATTTGATTGTTCTCGTTTATGTGTTAATTTCTTTTGATAATTGAATTAATAGTGAGAATATCAGAAAACCCAGCAATAATTTTACTCCTAGCTGCTTTTTGGGATTATTTAATTGGCGATCCTTGGCATTGGCTTCACCCAGTACAAGTAATGGGTTGGATAGTTAAAAATTATACTAATTGGCTAATTAATTTATGGAAGCAAAAATGGCAGCGACGTTTAGGAGGAATTGTTCTAGGTTTAGGATTAATTATTGGCAGTGGACTATGGGGTTGGCTAGTTATTCACATAGCGCATCAAATTAATACTTGGTTGGCAACAGGTTTAGAAGTAATTATTTTAGCTAGTTGTTTTGCGGGTAAAAGTTTGCGTCTAGCAGCAGTAAATGTCCTTCAATCGATAAATTCAGGAGATCTGAAAACGGCTCGCTCTCGCTTAAGTTTATATGTTGGTCGTGATACAGAAAATCTTGCGGAGGCAGAAATACTTAGAGCGGTTTTAGAAACAGTAGCGGAAAATGCGATCGATGGAGTAACAGCACCCTTATTTTATGCTATTTTGGGAGCTTTTTTACCAGGAATAGGTAGTGTCCCTCTAGCACTGGGTTATAAAGCTGCTAGCACTCTTGATTCGATGATCGGCTATCGTCGTGAACCTTATACAGATTTGGGTTGGTTTAGCGCACAATTAGAAGATCGTCTAACCTGGCTTCCCTGTCGTTTGACAGTGTTAACTTTAGCTTTATTTTCAGGAAAACCAAGACATGTTTTGTCTCTGTGTCGTCGAGATGCTCTTAAAGATCCTAGTCCTAATTCTGGTTGGAGTGAATGTGTTTATGCTGCGATTTTGGGAGTACAGTTGGGAGGTATTAATACTTATCAGGGAGTGGTAAAAGAAAAACCCCTGTTGGGAGAGTCAATTAATCCTCTTACTCGAGAAAAAATTGAGCTAGCGTTAAGGCTAACTCGTCATTGTTGTCTTTTATGGTTGATGATCAGCGAAGCTGCCAGGCTAGGCCTGATCGCACTTTGCGTGCCAGCTTCGTCGATCGCCCTACTTATTTTAGAGCTATATTATTGAAACTTTGGGGAATTTCTAGCAGAAGTACTCCTTGAGAATAAGTCTTTTGACACCATTGATACTTTTGCTTGATTTTCTCAGGAATCCTACTACTGTTAAAACAGTTTACAAATCCCATTTCTTGATAAAATCTACCAAGATTTGTGAAGGGAAGACAGTATAAATGAACATTACCAGCTTGTTGCAATAGATATTTGACGATTTCCCTAGCTACGGATCGTCCACGCCATTCTGGTAGAACATAAATACCACCTAATTCCCAGATTTGATCGGTGATGTGAACTAATCTTCCTAGTCCTACTCTTTGACTTTCGATTTCGGCAATGAATTGTCGATCGCATGAATCTGTAGGTACAAAGTCAATAGAATGATATTGTTGATTAGCCCAGTCTAATTCATTCGATTTTATGGCACGAACAAATATAGTCACAAATTTAGATAGGTAAAATAAAATGCAGAACCTATCTTATCATTTACTACCTATTAACGCTTATTTAACCATTTAGAAGCGAATGCACCCAAAGCAGCACCTACTAGAGGATTGCTGAGAAATTTAATTAAAGCTGGTTGATCTGCCATTACTTCTTGGAAAATATCGGGATGAGAATGATAGGCAAAGCTAGCTAGTTTGCTTACATCATCTGCATTCATACGACTAGCATGGTGGGTAGACAAGCCTAACTGTTTTTCTAAATCTCTGTCGCTTAGTCCTCTTTTTTTCAAGTGCTTAAAAAACTCTCTAGCTACATCATCGCGTTCATTGGGTTTAATTTGCGCGATCGCTTTTTGTAGCTCTGGTTCCATTTGTTGTGGAGAAATATTATCATGATGAAAAGCCCGACGGAATAAACCATGTCTTTCTTTTTTGCTACTACGTTGAGCAAAATCATCGAAGTTATCGTAATCTTCTGTGTTCACAGGCATGTCATCAAGAGATTCAACATTTCCATCTGCTAAATCATTCATTATCTGTCTTTTATATCGATCGCTACTAGACATAATTTTTGTACTCCTAACTAATAGTTTTAAATCGTTTACGCTTGATACTCAATTTGATTAGACTGCACATCGTATTTGGCAGTTAAGATTCTTTGTTTATCTGGTGCATATACCAAGACAGTTAGATCTTGGTTGGGGAAATTCTTATGAAAACCCATAGTTAATGCTTTTGCCAGTGTTTTAACTTCTGTAGGTTTAACTTGAGAGGAAATCACTATACCCAATTTATTATTGTCCCGTACATAAGCATCGCTAACTAATCCTTGACTAGTATTCACTACCCAATCGCCAAATTTTTGTCCTGCTAAACTATCACCTCTTTCCAACTGAGTATAAGCTTCGGTTCGATCTAGTGTTGGATTAGGTAAAGTTGCTGTACTACTAGAAGACGCACAAGCTGTAGTAGTTACTACCATCAAAATTAAGAGGATAGTTGCCAAGAAACCACGAACTTTACTAATATTAATTTTCATTTTTATACCTCATACTATTTAATTACAGTTAATTTTTTCTAAATAGGTGAAGACTAAATGGAGAAGAAATCAATTGATTTTCTTCTCTATTGAAACTACTCTACTACTAGCTAGTTAATAGCATCTTTCACCGCATCTTTTCCATCTTCTACCGCGTGCTGAGCAGATGCTTCAGCTTGCTTAGCTTTACCTTTTGCTCGATCTTCTTTGTCGCCAGTAACTTTACCTAAAGCTTGTTGCGCTTTACCTTCAATGTTTTTGACAGTAGCTTTTGCTCTATCTTCTATACTCATAAGTTTTCTTTCCAAAAATATTTTTTGTATTGTTTGTTACTAATTAGTTTAATAAGATTTTTACTAATATCTAATCCATCAAAAGAAATAGTTTTGAAAATATATTTTGAAGCGAACCAACAGTATGGCTACAAACAAAGCAGAGAAAAATATATAACTAACGATGGATATTTGAAAATTAAAATTTGTAATTACAACAGATATCTTTTTCTGGAGTTTTATTGTGGTGATTAGTCTGCTAACAATTCATTATTTGAACTCTATTGGCTTAACAAAGTACAATAAAACTTAAAGCTAATTTACAAAACAGTCCGAACTAAAAATATTGAGTGTGAGAACATTGTCACTATTAAACACAATTGATCTTATTTTTAATCAAATAGTCTCAGCAATAGAACAAGTATTATTCTTTTCTATTGGCGGGATACCTGTAATTATTCTTTGGATTATAGGCGGAGGGTTATTTTTTACTCTCCGCTTTGGTTTTATCAGTATTCGTGGCTTTAAACACGCGATCGATATTGCCAGAGGCAAATACGCAAATGAAACAGAAGGAGTCGGAGAAGTATCGCCCTTTCAAGCTTTAGCTACAGCATTATCAGGAACAGTAGGATTAGGTAATATTGCGGGGGTAGCGATCGCCATTCAAATAGGAGGCGCAGGAGCTGTTTTTTGGATGAGTATGGCTGCTTTTCTGGGAATGTCGAGTAAGTTTATTGAATGTACCCTCGGACAACAATATCGCCAAATTAACCCCGATGGTACAGTGGCTGGAGGCCCTATGTACTATCTAACTGAGGGTTTAGATAAACTGGGTTGGAGTAAGTTAGGAAAAGTACTGGGTATTCTCTTCGCTATTTTTTGTATGGGTTCATCTTTTGGCGGTGGGAATATGTTTCAAGCTAATCAGTCTTTTGCAGCTTTAACTGTTTTATTTCCCGGGATAGAAAGCTATAACTGGGTATTTGGTATCATCGTCGCTTTATTAGTTGGATTAGTTATTGTCGGTGGGATTAGTCGTATTGGTGTGGTAACTAGTAAATTAGTACCTGTAATGATTACTATTTATCTAGTTGCCTGTTTGTGGGTAATTGGACTCAATATTACCGAAATTCCTCATGCTATTAGTACTATTTTCCAAAAAGCCTTTTCTCCTGTAGCTGTAGAAGGTGGGTTAGTCGGATTATTAGTCCAGTCTGTCCGCCGTAGTGCTTTCTCCAATGGTGCTGGATTAGGTTCAGCAGCGATCGCCCATTCAGCAGCTAAAACTAAAGAACCAATCAGAGAAGGACTGGTAGCTATCCTAGAACCATTTATCGATACGATTGTTATTTGTAACCTTACTGCTTTAGTAATTATCGTAACTGGTATGTATGGGGATAATATACCAGCGGATATAAGTGGTTCAGAACTGACTGCTGCTGCTTTTGCCCAAGTAATAAGTTGGTTTCCCTACGTTTTAGCTATAGTTATTTTCTTATTTGGTTTCTCAACCATGATTACTTGGAGTTATTACGGCGAAAGATGTTGGGCTTTTTTATTTGGTGAACACAACATTCTAATTTATAAAGGAATGTTTCTAACTTGTATCTTCATTGGTTCAGTAGTTAATTTGGGTGCAGTGGTTGATTTTAGCGATATGATGCTATTGTCTATGGCTTTCCCTAATCTCATCGGCTGTCTTTTCTTATCACAAAAAGTCGCTAAAGACTTACAAAATTATTGGCTAAAAATAAGCTAAGCTGTCATTCAATTTATCATTCACTATCCATCATTGCTATGGTCAGTAGGCTTGAATATGGAGAAATGTTAAATATTTATAAAGAGTCACTTACTAAATATTTTTCGCTAAATATCTAGTAAATAATTGGAATATCCTATGAACATTATTACCTATTACTTATTACCTATTATCTATCCTTAATCAGTAAATTTACCGATAAGTAATTCAACCTAGGATCTGTTTAGAATTATTTAGTTGATTAGTCACTAATAACCCTCTACCAAGAAATTAACTAGATATAAAGTAACAATATTCTCTTCATACCCCTGGTAATCACTGAGGCTGAAAACAACTTATAGCTATCTTCTGACGATATAAACTAAGAAAAAAAACTTTCTAATTAAAAAAAATCTTTATTTTTAAAAGTAAAATTCTGGATAACTTTTTTTGGTTTATATATTCAGGTAAGTTGCTAGCTAGTTTAAAAGAAAAAAATTATCTGACTACCATTTTTTTTACTTTTTCTTTTTATCTTAAGTAATCAAGTAAAGGAAATTAGTGAGTAATATACTATGAAATTAAAAATCAAAACTCTCGGTACAACTTTAGTTTTAGCTTCTCTTTTAGGTGCTTGTTCTTCTGTCAATAGTTCTACCCCTTCTATGGAAGAGCCTTCTGTCAATAGTGGCATTGAATTAGAATCCCCAGAAGGAATAGAAAGTGTAGACGAAGTTCCGACTGACAATATTGAAATGGAAAATTCTGAGCTAGAAACCAGTGAAGAGACAATGACTGGGCTAGAGTCTGTTGAGTCAGAAACTCCTGAGCTTGAAACTAGTGAAGACCCTACTCTGGAAACAGAATCTGCTGAAATGGAAAATTCTGAGCTCGAAGCAGTAGAGCTAGATACTCCAGAGATAGAGTCTAGCGAAGCTCCTGTTGAACCTCAGGGTTCTGAAATAGTCTTACCCGTAGATGATGATCTGCAAACACCCACTGAGTCTGAAGCTGCTGAAAACTCTACTCTAGAGTCTGCTCAATAAGCTCATGACACAGAGCTAGATAACTGTGTCAAAAGTCATCTTTCAACTTAACTTGGTATATGATCCCTCCTTTTAGGTGGGATTATCTCTTTTATAGCAAAATTTATGCTAGTTCAACAGATTTTCTGGTAAATTTTGAGCTTAAGATTTTATTTCTAATTGATAAGTTTCACCAGATTGAGGTGCAATTGCTTTAGTAGTGAGCTTATTTTTTTCCAGTAAAGATTTAAAATTTTGTACACTACCTTCTTCTTTTAACAAAGATATTAGCAACCCCTCAAAGCTAACATCACCACCCGCAGCGGTAGATAGAATAAATTGCGGTTTTAACCATTGACAGACTTCTAAAGCCGATTTTTGTCCTTTAATTATCGCACCGACAAGAGGAAGCTTGAGGCTAATAATAGGAGTAACCACAACATCAATAGGGGCAACTTCTTGTAAAGACGGAGAATGATAGCCATGAGGTTCATAGTAAAGAGTTTTTTGAGTAGTTAAACCTCGAAGGATATAGCCATTCTCTACTAAAGTAGGCCCAATAGGAGAACCAGGCACAGCTTTAATTTCAACTCTATCGGCTAAAGTAAAACTTTCTCCATGATCTAGACAGGTGACATTGGTATAGCCAAGTTCTTGAACAACCTTAGTGGCGTTAGGAGAAGCTACCACAGGAATATTATGATCTAACTCTTTGAGAGTAGGAGTATGAGCATGATCTTCCAATCCTTGCGAAAGAAGAATAAGGTCAATATTTTCTGGTATGGGGGTAGGCTTGTTTTTTTTACCTAGAAATAGCCAGGGAAGATTGCCAAAAACTAATTTGCCCACAATCCAGGGGTCTAGGAGTATTCTTTGATCCTCTATTTCAATTAGCCAAGAATTACTATCTAGATAAGTTAAATTCATATTATTGTGTCTTATATTTTTTTATCGTAATTGAGGAGGAAACGCAAAACTCTACCTGCTCCAGGCAAAGACGATCGCGCAACTCGAAATTCTACATTATTCGTAATATATTTTAACTAATTTGTCTATCACCATGATTCTTCGCTCGAAAAGAAACCTGGTTTTTATTTTGTTTAGTCTTGGGTTGACAATTATGTTTGGTTGTCTTGATATTCCCTCTCATTCTCAACTCAACAACAATGATTCCACCCCTAACTATACTCCTAGCTTGATTATCCCTATCGATTGTAATCTCGATCGAGACTGTTTTATTATGCACTATGTAGATCGAGATCCTAGTCCTGAAGAGTTAGATTTTGGGTGTGGACGACAAACTTATGACGGTCATAAAGGAACAGATTTTGCTATTAGCGACCTGCAGACAATGAAAGAGGGGGTATCGGTATTAGCAGCAGCAAAAGGTACTGTATTAAGAGTCAGGGATGGTATCGAAGATAAACTATTTAACGAACAAAGCGATCGACAAGCTTTAGAAGGAAGAGAATGTGGTAACGGCATGATCATCGACCATGGTAATGGTTGGGAGACTCAGTATTGTCACTTACGGAATGGGAGTGTTACTGTTCAACCTGGTACGCCAGTCGAACAAGGAACCTTATTAGGTAAGGTAGGGTCATCAGGTTTTGCCTCTTTTCCCCATATTCATCTTGCTGTACGCTATCAAGGAAAAACGATCGACCCTTTTGTGGGTCAAGACTCAACCACAGGATGTAATATAGAACGAGATCCGCTCTGGAGCCAATCTCTTGACTATGTACCTACAGGGTTAATTAGGTCTGGATTTTCACCTCAACCCCCCAATCAAACGGAATTATGGCAAGGTAGATATACGGATAATCAATTTTCTCTCAATATTCCTGCGTTAGTATTTTGGGTTCATGCTTATGGGGTGCTTAAAGGAGATGTAGAACAATGGCAACTAATCGCTCCGAATGGAGAAGTAGTGGTGCAACAAGAACAGCAATTAGAACAATCTTATCGGACTTGGGTTAGTTATGTAGGAAAACGGACAATTATTTCTGGGGTTTGGCAAGGAGAATATCAATTATTGCGGGATGGTAATAATGTCTTGACAGTAAAACGTGAAATTGAAGTCAATTAATAATTAAGTAATGAATCATTAAACTTATGTCTGCATCACAATTAACGGATTCTCAAATAGATCGAGCATTAAAAATCTTAAAGTTATATAGCTGCGCCCAAGTAACTAACACTGAACCTCAAGTAGAAAGGGAACAACTTCGTCAAGCTTTATTGTTAATTACCAGCTTATCAGAATCAGAAAATTTGGGGATTTGTGCTGATAATGCCCAACAAGGTTTTACCGCTTTAACAAGTTATTTAGAAGCTTTAGGCTATAAAAATACTTTAGAACAAGATTCTCTACCCAATAACCAAGAACCAGTTTATATCAAATTTAATACCAAGAAAATGTCTTATTATCTAGATGATTATATTGGTAAGTATAGAGGTGTTCTTGTATCTTGCCAAAGCGAAGATGACAAAATCGTCGGAACTTATGGTCATTTTCCTCTAGATTTATTTAGTAATTTAGAGAATTAGTATTCACTTTTAGGGATTGATTATGCTTTTGTAACATAGATATAGCTTCTTCTAGAGAAACTTGAGCAAATTTCTGATAAAAACGACCTACACTTAAAAAAGGATCGGGAGTAGCCAAAAGCAAAACTCGATCGCCCCATAATTCTAGTTGAGGAACTAAATCTAAGGGAGCAACAGGCGCACAAATCCATACTTCTTTAGCTTGCCTATCTTTTATTGCTTGGACTGCTACTTTCATGGTCATACCTGTAGCAATCCCGTCATCTACGACAATGGCGATCGCTCCTTGAGGATTTATTCTCGAACAATAAGGGGATAATTGTGTCTTGATCTCTTGCGCTTTTTGATTAGCATTTTCCATCGCCTGTTTCAAACCACGCCAACTAATTTTGCGTAATAGGTGTGGTTTAGTCCACATTAAGCTACCATTACTGGTGACTGCGCCAATAGCTAGCTCTGGATTATCAGGAGTCGCAATTTTTTTAGCTACAATTATATCTAAAGGACAACCTAGATGCTCCGCTATGGGCAAAGCGATAGGAATTCCTCCGCGAGGTAAAGCATAAACAACTAAGGGGGTATTTAGTTTCTTGTTTTCACGCTCACTTACCTTGATGCTAACTATTTTGGCTAGTTGTTCACCTGCATCAGAGCGATCGCGAAAGAGAATGCTTGAAGTCATTAGCCCCCTCCTTATCTTGACATCGATTATACTTATATGATATTTGGTTGTGTCTAATTAGATCCGTCAAGATTACCATTCGACATAAAATACAACGAACAAAAACCAAAATGGAAATATCCGAACTGAAAAAAGAAATAGAAACAGTATCTTTACGCCTGGGTAAAACCCAGGAGTATCTTTGACCTACCTGCTCTCTTAGCTAAAATTCAGGATTTAGAACAGCTGGCTGCTCAACCAGATTTTTGGGATAATCAGGAAATAGCTCAAAATACACTTCAAGAGCTAAACGAGCTTAAGTCTAATTTGGGACAGTATCGGCAATGGGAAACAAGCTTAGAAGATACCAAAGCGATCGCTGAATTATTAGAATTAGAAGAGGATGAAGCTTTAACTACAGAAGCAGAAACTAATCTAACTAGTCTCCAACAAGAATTAGACCGTTGGGAATTACAACAACTTTTATCTGGTCCTTATGATAATAAAGGTGCAGTCCTAACTATAAATGCGGGTGCTGGAGGTACAGATGCTCAAGACTGGGCGGAAATGTTACTGCGGATGTACACTCGTTGGGCAGAGCAACAAGGATATAAAATTAGTTTGACTGAAACATCCCCAGGAGAAGAAGCAGGAATCAAATCAGCTACTTTAGAAATAGAAGGACGTTACGCTTTTGGTTATCTCAAAGCAGAAAAGGGTACTCACCGATTAGTCAGAATTTCTCCTTTTAATGCTAATGGCAAAAGGCAAACCAGTTTTGCTGGGATAGAAGTAATGCCCGTATTGGGAAATGAAGAAATTAAGCTAGAAATTCCCGAAAAAGAGCTAGAAATAACTACTTCTCGCTCTGGTGGTAAGGGAGGGCAAAATGTCAACAAAGTAGAAACAGCAGTGCGTATTGTCCATATACCCACAGGAATTGCTGTTCGTTGTACCCAAGAAAGATCTCAACTCCAAAATAAAGAAAAAGCTCTTGCTTTACTCAAAGCTAAGTTGTTAGTTATTGCTCAAGAACAAAAAGCACAAGCAATTGCCGAAATTCGGGGGGATATGGTAGAAGCTGCTTGGGGTAATCAGATTCGTAACTATGTTTTTCATCCCTATCAAATGGTTAAAGATTTACGTACAGAAGTAGAAACGACTGCAATTAATGACGTAATGGATGGAGAGTTAGATACTTTTATTGAAGCTTATTTGCGTCAAGAGAACCAGTTAGTGTAGTAAATCAGCTGTATCTAATGCTCATTATTATTATTATTATTGATTCCTGCTGCAATTTGAATAACCTGGACTAAATTAGCTAAATTGCTCTTGTTTTCTGGTAATAAACAGGGAAAGACAGCCAGACCTTCAATTTGATTAGCTGCTTCTGTAGTTTTTGTATCTAAAGTTACTAGGGGTAAGGAAGATAAACTTGATGATTGTTTTAGCGATCGCAAATAAAGTAAAGGTTCTTGTAAAATACGACCATCTAGAACAATAGCATCTATCTGCCAAATACGAGCTAAAATTTCTCCTTGCTCCAAACTATCTGCTTCTAAAACTCGATGATTTAACCCCGATAAATGTTCATTCAAGGCAAAATTTAAGTCAGAATTCTGAGTTATTTTTAAATTACTAGTAGTTTCTGATTCTGGATATAGATGTAATATAGTTAGGCGTTTTTTTGTCCAAGTAAAATCTTTTTTTACCAAAGGTATTAATTTCTTTAAAGATTTTTGTTTAATTGGTAGAGTCACCAATCCATCTGCTTGACCATAGTTTTGTTGTTCTTCTCCTTTGGCAACTAGCAAAAATACAGGAATTTTAGTAGTAAGAGAATCGGATTTTAGTAAAGTTAATATATCAGTATCATAAATTTGAGATAAGGAAGGATTGAGGAAAATTTTACTAGGTTGTAGTTGATGTGCTTTTTGCAAAGCTTCTGTGGCGGTACGAGCAATGACAGGGTAATAACCTAATTCTTTAAGTTGTAAATCTAGCTCATTAATTTGAGCTACTACTGAATCAATTACTAAAACTAATAAATTGTTTTTAGATATGATTGTAGAATCTTGAGATTGCTGCTTATGTTGATGATTATAATAGCTTAATTCTAAATTTTGTCTGACAGAAGCAATAGAGTAGGAATTAGATTGGATATCTGAAGATATTTTAGAGTAGGAAGATGGTAATAGTAAAGTGAATTTGCTACCTCTACCCCAGAAAGAAACAAAAGAAATATCTCCCCCATGAGCTTTAGCTAACTGATGAGATAAAATTAATCCTAATCCTATTTCATCATAGCGATTATCTAAATGATTTTCTGACTGAAAACATTTTTCTAAAAGAATATTTTGAACCTCTTCTGGAATACCAAGGCCATTATCTTCGATAGTAATAGCAATCCATTGACTCCAACGATTAATTGTAATTGTTATCTTTTTTTCGAGAGTAGATAATGTGGTTTCTTTCCACTGAAGAAACTTGACAGCATTGTCTAAAAGATAAGTTACAACTTGTCGCAAGCGGACTTCATCTGCTACAACCATCTCTAAATCCTTAGCAATAGAGAGCTTAAATCTAGGTTGAACTAAAGATTTTTCTTCAAATTGATGAGATTCTTCTAATCTATTTAATATTCTTTGATATACTTCTGTACATAAAGTTCTAATTTTAATTGACTCAAAATGTAACTTGAGTTTTCCCGTTGCTAAATAACTTAACTCAAGCATATCACCAACTGTTTTCATTAGTTGCCTTCCACTACGGTAAATCAACTCACTGTAGCGGATTTGACGTTGATTAAGTTTTCCTAATTTTTCTTCTTTTAAAAGACTTGATAACCCAACAATTGCGGTCAAAGGGGATTTTAATTCGTGGCTAATACTAGTTAATAGCTCATCTTTTAACTGATTTAATTTGACTAATTCAACACTCCGTTGAGATGGTTGGCGATCGAGTTTTTCTGTCGCTGAAACTTGTACTCCTATTAGTAGAGATACAGGAGAAGTTAAGTTATGGGAAGATAATTGATGGTCTGTTAACTCCAGGGGTAATTTAAGATACTTCCATTCAATTGGAACTGTTGATGGATAGGTAGGCTTTGAACTCAGAACTGGTGATTTGAGTTGCTTTTTTTCTTCTAGATGAACCGCTCTATTTACTTGCTTGCTAGTTACTGTGTCAAGTATTTTTTGAGATTCAAAAGTTATTTTTTGTGGTGATAAGTTGGCAAAAGAGGAAAATAAATAATAGTTACCTTTTAGGCAAGAAGGAGTAGTTTCTTTATACCGATCGATAGATTTTAAAGAAGGGTATGTGGTTGGATAAATAGAATGAACAAAATTGTTGATTTCTAATAGATTAGATATTTGATGGTTGCCAATGTGTTGTTGCCAATACTGATTTTGATATAAAATACTTCCTGATTCAGTCTGTAACCTTAAAGGTAGAGAAACTTGCTCTAGCAATTTAAAGATAGGTAGGTCTAATGAAGGTGTAGTTTTAACAGACTGCTGAAGTGAGAAGATGTCAAGCTTAACTTGATGAGCGAGTAACCATTGACTAAGACGAAAAGTATCGAGTAATCCGAGGAGTTTCCCTGCTACATCAGTAACAATATAGTTCTGTCTATCGCGGTGAGTGATTAACCCTTCTTGAAAATAGAATAATAATTCTTCTAAACTAAGATCTACTCTAAAACTAACTATAGGCTCAATCCAAGTAGTAAATTCAAAACTATTAGCAAGATTGTCACCAGTTTTAACTTGTTTCCAATTAATAAATTTTGTATTATTGTGGTCAACCTTCAAACATTGTTTGACTGTAAATGCCAGTAAGCGACGACCATCGATTACTCCAATTGGGTGTTCTTCTCTATCTACAACTGCAATTGTAGGATACTGGCTTGATTGTATTACCCTTAGTATGTCATTTAGCTCTGCTTCTTGCGAACAAGCAGAAATAGAGCAAATAAAATCTTCTATAATGTGACGAGAATTAGACATGAATTACTAGAAAGTTTCTACAGAAGTTGCTTAATGATATCTACAATCTTCAGGTTTACCTGTTAGGCTAAGCTAGCTACTTCAAATAGATTAAGAAGATTGCTTTTTTAGGGAAGACGCTACAAACTAATTATTACTATAAATAACTATTGAGGGGAATCTACTACTTACAATTAATTACAATTCTCATAGTGGGTGAATAAATGTTAAGTTTTTTATTAAGTCTGACAGATTAATTATGTAAAGATGAAAAGTTATTTTTATTTTTCTGTTTGTGTCAGATAAACAAAATTAATATTTATCTGCGGTAATATTTTGTCTAGTAGACTATTTATCTGTATATTTCCTGTTGACCAAAATCTCATTCAGTCTTTATCACAATTACTGAGTGAAGCACGCTATTGCCTAAAATACATTGATGATACGGGTGAATTGATGCAATTTATCGATCCAAATAAGGAAAAGATAGATTGCTTAGTATTTTTTCAACAAAATTCTTTTATTTCCTCGCTAATGCACCTAGCCGAGCAGGGAACTTTACTACCGATAGTAATTGTTCGAGAAGATGATTCTTCCAGCACTCCCTCTTCAAATCTTTCTCCAGAAAATTTACCTGCAACGGAAATCAATCAACTACCATCTTTTCACTTTCACAGTGCAGAAGTTAGCTTAAAGCGATCGCAAATAGAACAACTACCTTCTTACATCAACGTAGCAATTACTAAATTTTTGCATCTTGCCCCTGCTTGTACTCTTAATGATAGGCTCACTCAATTTAAAACTAATCAAGAAGATAAACAAACCAATTTTCTTCTTCTTCAGCAACGTCGGTTAGCAGAAAAATTAAAAGAAAGGTTAGGATACTTAGGGGTTTATTATAAGCGCAATCCCAAAGAGTTCTATCGTAATTTATCTCCAGAACAAAAACAAGCTTTTTTAGAGCAATTAAATCTCGATTATCGCCAAATTATTATTCATTATTTTGCTCAAGATCAAGAAATCAATCCAACCATAGATCAATTTGTGAATAAAGCTTTCTTTGCCGATTTTTCAGTTTCTCAAATTTTAGAAATTCACATGGAGTTAATGGATGAATTTTCGCAACAGTTAAAGTTAGAAGGAAGAAGTGAAGAAGTTTTGCTTGATTACCGTTTAGCTTTGATTGATATCATTGCTCATCTTTGTGAAATGTATCGCCGTTCTATACCAAGAGAAGATATCCCTTTTGATTTACTTTTTAGAGTTGATTAAATGATATGCTTCTACAGAATATTATTATTTTATTTCAATAAAAGCTAATCTTATGAGTAAATTCAAAAAAACTTACGTACTAAAGTTATATGTTGCTGGCAATACTCCTAACTCAGTTAGAGCCTTAAAAACTCTCAAAAATATCTTAGAAAAAGATTTCCAGGGAGTATATGCTTTGAAGGTAATTGATGTCTTAAAAAACCCTCAATTAGCAGAAGAAGATAAAATTTTAGCCACACCAACTTTGTCTAAAGTTTTACCACCCCCTGTACGTAAAATTATTGGAGATCTTTCCGATCGAGAAAAAGTTTTAATTGGGTTAGATCTGCTCTATGAAGAAATTAGAGAACGAGAATCAGAATTCTAACTACACTAGAAGCAGTTTCATAATTAACTATATTTTTTTGTTTTACTTTCTCACTGTTTTAAATCTAATAAAATTTAATTTTTTTTTTACATAAAAGATGAACCAACCAAATCCTAACAACTTGAATAGAGATGAATTATTAACTCAGGGAGTTCGTAAAATTCGGACAATAATAGAAGGATTTGATGAAATCACCCATGGTGGATTACCTATTGGTAGAACAACCCTAGTTAGTGGAACATCAGGAACAGGGAAAACTCTACTGGCAATTCAGTTTCTCTACCACGGTATCAAATATTTTGAATACCCAGGTTTATTCGTCACCTTTGAGGAATCTCCCAGAGATATTATCCAAAATGCTTGTAGCTTTGGTTGGGATCTTCAAAATTTAATCGATCAGGGAAAACTATTTATTCTCGATGCTTCCCCCGATCCTGAAGGACAAGAGGTTGTTGGTAATTTTGACTTATCGGCATTGATCGAAAGGATTCAATATGCAATTAGAAAATATAAAGCTAGATTAGTATCGATCGATTCTGTAACTGCTGTATTTCAACAGTACGATGCTGCCTCAGTAGTTAGAAGAGAAATATTTCGGCTAGTTGCTCGCCTAAAACAACTAGAAGTCACCTCTATTTTAACTACAGAAAGGGTAGAAGAATATGGACCGATCGCTCGTTTTGGGGTAGAAGAATTTGTCTCAGATAACGTGGTTATTGTCCGGAATGTCTTAGAAGGGGAACGTCGTCGTCGTACAGTTGAAATCCTTAAGTTGCGCGGGACAACTCACATGAAAGGAGAATTCCCTTTTACCATTACTAATGATGGTATTAACATCTTTCCTTTGGGGGCAATGCAGCTCACCCAGCGTTCTTCTAATACCCGTAGTTCTTCTGGCATTAAAACCCTGGACAAAATGTGCGGTGGTGGGTTCTTCAAAGATTCCATTATTTTGGCAACAGGAGCTACTGGTACAGGCAAAACCTTGCTAGTGAGTAAATTTCTTCAAGAAGGTTGTCGTCAAGGGGAAAGAGCAATTTTATTTGCCTATGAAGAGTCTAGAGCGCAACTGTCTCGTAATGCTTTTTCTTGGGGTATAGATTTTGAGGAAATGGAACGTAAAGGATTACTGAAATTGCTTTGTTCCTATCCCGAATCCGCAGGTTTAGAAGATCATCTGCAAATGATTAAATCAGAAATCAAAGAATTTAAACCTTCTCGTATCGCTATTGATTCTCTTTCTGCTTTAGCTAGAGGAGTCAGTAATAATGCTTTTCGCCAGTTTGTTATTGGCGTAACTGGCTATGCCAAACAAGAAGAAATCACTGGCTTTTTTACTAATACAACAGACCAGTTTATGGGAGCGCATTCGATTACTGAATCCCATATTTCTACAATTACAGATACTATTATTATGCTCCAATACGTAGAAATTCGCGGTGAAATGTCTAGAGCCATTAATGTCTTTAAAATGCGTGGTTCATGGCATGACAAAGCTATTCGAGAATATACAATATCCCAAGATGGACCAGAGATTAAAGATTCTTTCCGTAACTACGAAAGAATTATTAGCGGTTCTCCTACTAAGATTAGTGTAGACGAAAAAAGCGAACTTTCCCGTATTGTCAGAGGAGTAAAAGATAAAGCAATGGATGAATAGTATGCGGGGGAGTAGGGGGAGCCTTACAAGGGTAGACTTTTTACATTTAAGCCTAAAATCAAGATAAGGGAGACAAGGAGGACAAGGAAGACAAGGGGGAAATGCTGATTTTTTCGTTCAGATTATAGTAAGCACTCGCCTCTTTGTTAAA
>JASJDI010000137.1 GCA_030065155.1 Xenococcaceae cyanobacterium MO_188.B29 | reverse complement strand
TTGTCTCTCAAGAGTTAAGAGCAGCAGAAGACCCAGAATTTGAAACATTCTACACCAAAAATATTCTCTTAAACGAAGGTCTTAGAGCCTGGATGGCGACTCAAGACCAACCCCACGAAAACTTTGAATTCCCAGAGGAGGTACTACCACGTGGTAACGCTCTCTAATACCGCTTTTGGTAGCGGTCGTGACCAGGATTCCACCGGTTTTGCCTGGTGGTCTGGAAACGCGCGTTTAATTAATCTTTCCGGTAAATTGCTGGGCGCACACGTCGCTCATGCTGGCTTAATAGTCTTCTGGACTGGTGCAATGACTATTTTTGAAGTTGCTCACTATGTTCCAGAAAAACCCATGTACGAACAGGGTATGATTTTAATTCCCCACCTAGCTACATTAGGTTGGGGAGTTGGCCCTGGTGGTGAAGTTATTGATACTTACCCCTATTTTGTAGTTGGTGTTTTACACCTTATTTCTTCTGCAGTTCTTGGTTTGGGTGGTATTTATCACGCCATCCGTGGTCCAGAAACTTTAGAAGAGTATTCTAGCTTCTTCGGTTATGACTGGAAAGACAAGAATCAGATGACTAACATTATTGGTTATCACTTGATTCTGCTAGGATGTGGAGCTTTCTTATTGGTGTTCAAAGCCATGTTCTTTGGCGGAGTTTATGACACCTGGGCTCCTGGTGGTGGAGATGTTCGTTTAATTACTAACCCCACACTTAATCCTGCCGTAATCTTTGGTTATCTAATTAGCGCGCCTTTTGGTGGCGAAGGTTGGATTATAGGCGTTAATAATATGGAAGATATTATTGGCGGTCATATCTGGATTGGCTTAATCTGTATTTCTGGTGGTATCTGGCACATTTTGACTAAGCCTTTTGGTTGGGCTCGTCGTGCTTTCATCTGGTCTGGTGAAGCTTATCTTTCTTACAGTATTGGTGCTGTATCCTTGATGTCTTTCATCGCTTCTTGTTACATCTGGTTTAACAATACAGCTTACCCCAGTGAATTCTACGGTCCTACCAACGCTGAAGCTTCTCAAGCTCAAGCCTTTACCTTCCTAGCCCGTGACCAACAAATGGGTGCGAACATTGGTTCTGCTCAAGGTCCTACTGGTCTGGGTAAATATTTGATGCGTTCTCCTACTGGTGAAATTATTCTCGGTGGTGAAACCATGCGTTTCTGGGATTTCCGTGGTCCTTGGTTAGAGCCTATGCGTGGTCCTAACGGTATTGACCTAGATAAAGTTAGAAACGACATTCAACCTTGGCAGCTTCGTCGCGCTGCTGAGTATATGACTCATGCTCCTAATGCTTCTATCAACTCTGTTGGTGGTATTATCACTGAGTCCAACTCTTTTAACTTCGTTAACATCCGTCAGTGGTTGGCTGCTTTCCAATTCCTAATGGCTTTCTTCTTCTTAGTAGGTCACTTATGGCATGCTGGTCGTGCGCGGGCTGCTGCTGGTGGATTTGAAAAAGGTATCGATCGCGAAACTGAGCCAGTATTGGCTATGCCCGATCTTGACTAATTACTTGTTTAAGATTTTAAGTTAATTAGTTTTAGTTAAACTAAATAAGCTCCTGCTAAATAGCAGGAGCTTATTTTTTAACTGGAATCAGAGCGATCTATTAAAAATATTTATTAATAAGAAATGTTCATAGTAGGAGAATTAATAGTTTGATATTTTTGTGTGGAATGATGCCAAACTTGACCATCAAGAACCATTTGTTCGATAAGACTAGCTAGGCGTAAAGCTTTGAGAGCTTGTTCTCCTCCTACTGATGGTTTTTCTCCACCTCTGACACAACTCACAAAATGCTCTAATTCTGCGTGTAATGGTTCTATATTGCTAGTGTGGACTTTTTCAATTAAACCATCTTGTCGATAAAGCACTTGACCATGGTCTGTTGTATAGTTAGCAGTAGTTTGCCGATGAATTAAAATTTCATTATTGAGAAAATCTGTTTCTATTAAAGAATCTAAACAATGAGCAGCTAAACAACGAATTTTACGGTGAGTAACTTTACTTGCTGTTAGTGTCGCTACTATACCATTAGCAAACCCTAAAGTAGCTGTGACATAATCTAAATGACTGGACTTACCTGCACTGCTACCACTGGCTGTTAATTTAACTACTGGTGCAGCAGTTAATTCAAGTAACAGATCGAGATCGTGAATCATTAGATCTAAAACTACAGAAACATCATTGGCTCTCTGAGAATAAGGACTCATTCGGCGTGCTTCTACAGCTATAAGCTTTTCTGTTTTGAGTACTTTGTCTAATTCTTGAAAAGCTGGATTAAATCTTTCTATATGACCTACCTGTAAAATACAGTTAGTTTCAGCAGCAGCGTTGACTAAGGATTCTGCTTCGCTAATGCTAGCAGCAATGGGTTTTTCAATTAAGATATGGACTCCTGCTTGTAAACAATCAATTCCTACGGGGTGATGTAATTTGGTTGGTACAGCGATACAAACAGCATCTACATGAGGTAGAAGTTCCTGATAGTTTTCAAAAAAACGAACTCGATACTTACTAGCAATATCAAGTCCTCGTTCGATATTAACATCGGATATTCCTACTAGCTCAACATCTTTGAGCAAACTAAGAATGCGAGTATGATGCTGTCCCATATTACCAACCCCAATTACTCCCATACGAAGTGATTGTGGTTTTCCTTTGTTTGTCTGTGAAAAATTATTTGCCACTTGAATTTACTCCTCCACCACTAGAGCTTTAATTAGCTCCAATAAAAATTACACCAACACACTATCTTGTTGTCGTTTTGTATTTATATAGATAAAGTCTGACTACTTAAACCATCCAGATAGTACCATAAGCAATCTCATGGTAAAGATTTTTGATATTGAATTAAGTTATTTTAAAACCGACTTAGTTATTTATATTACTTTACATTTGTTAGTAAGCCTCGGTAATTACTGAAGATTTTGCCCTTAGGTAATTCCTATAATAGGAAAAACTTATTAACTACATATTTTTGTCTAATTCATGTAAAATTTACTCAACTTTACACTTTCGATATAATTATATAGATCAAATAACACAATCGATCGATGAGTTAAAAACGAAGATGAGTCAAATACCTGTATTCTCGAAAACAACGTCGTCCCATTCTATTTTAGAGAGGGTAATCAATCGAAATTGGATTGCTGCCTGCGCTCATGCCTCTATCTTTATCAGTGTATTTATCCTCTCTATCGGGATTCCCATCCTCATTTTTCTTGATACTGAAGATGAATTTGTTAGACAAAACACCACAGAAGCAATTAATTTTCACCTGAATTTGTGGCTTTATGGTGCAGCTATTGCCTTGATATCTGTTCTCAGCTTTGGTGTTATAGGTCTTATTTTATTCCCCATCTGGTTTGTTTATCATTGGAGTTTATCTATTTTGGCAGTAATCCATTGTCTGAGAAATCCAGAAGAGCCATTCTACTATCCACTAATTTTCCGCCTATTTTAAAATTAAGAGCAAAAAGAAATAATTTAATAATAATGTTTAAAATAATTAGCCTCAGTATTTACTGAGGTTTTTATTTTGTAGAAGTTGGGCAAAGATGAACATACTATTTCAATCTACTCGTTGTCGTTTAGCTCTTTGGTATACGGCTGTAACAGCAGTTTTATTACTTTTCTTGGCGACAGGGGTCTATTTTTATGTTAGGAGTACTTTAATCGATCGCATTGATGATACTCTTAAACACGTAGTAGAAGTAGTAGACCGTTCTTTAGTTATTCAAGCTATACCTGTTCAAGAAGGTAAGTATAGGCTTAATTTAGAAGCAAGCTTTAGGAACAATGCTAACGCCGTAGAAGACGACCATATCGACTTAGAATGGTTCAACCCTGACGGAGAATTACTCTGGTCTACTTTTGCCGAACCTTTACAACTGCCTTTACATCCTCATCGTAAAGGAGAAACTATATCTTTAGAAGGACATCATACTTTACGACAGATAACGGAAAAAGTACAGTTGGGCGATCGATTTTTAGGTTATCTAAGAGTAAGCCATCCTTGGTTTGAAGTAACTAAACCCATTCAACAGCTAACCAGAGATTTAATCATTGGTATTAGTTTAATGATTTTATCTGTTGGCACAATTGGCTGGTTACTTTCAGGCATTGCTATGCAACCAATACGAGATTCATACCAAAGTTTAAAACAATTTACTGCTGATGCCTCTCATGAGTTACGTAACCCCATAGCCACAATTCAAACCAATGTGCAAATGGCATTAGCCTATCCAGAAGCTGAACCCCAATTACAACAAAGACAACTACGGACTATTGAAAGATTAACAAAAAGATTAGGCAGCTTAGTGAACGATCTGTTGTTTTTAGCTCGTTCTGATAGCGGTATGATCCAAGTGGATTTTCAGCCTGTACCTTTAGATGCCTTACTAATTGAGGTAATAGAAGAACAAAGACTGATAGCAGAACAAAAAGGGATTTTTCTTGCTTTACATATTTTGACAGCAGAATTAGAGCAAAACAATTTAGATGAGGGCAATGCTAGTAATATTACCCCAGAAGATATTTTCAGTGTTCAAGGAGATTGGGATCAATTAGCCCGATTATTTACTAATTTAATTGCTAATGCGATCGAATATACTAAAAGTCCCGATCTGCGCTTAGAATCAGCCAATCAAACCCCTCAGCAAAATACTTATGTCGAAGTAGAATTAAAGCAGATCAAACAGACTCAAAGAGGAGGAAAAGATAGTCATTCTTACCTACAAATAAAAGTTAAAGATACAGGTACTGGTATTCCTCAATCTGCTGTCCCCTATATCTTCGATCGCTTTTACCGTCTCGATCCTGCTCGTACTCATAATCAAGAGATGGCTACAACTACAGGGTCAGGTTTAGGCTTAGCAATTGCTAAAGCGATCGTCGAAAATCACCAAGGAAAAATTACAGTTGAGAGTGTCCTCGATCGAGGAACAACTTTTATGGTTACTCTCCCAAGTTTTCCACAGAAGTAATCACTTTTCCCCAGAAATAAGCAAGTTTTCCACAATTTTTTTAAATTAATACATGGTTTACCCTTATTTTTAAGGTTTTTATAAACTTAAATTAATTCAATGTTAACTAATAAAAACTCGATCTAGAAATTACTTAATTACACGGTTAATATTGGAGCTATACTTTGGTTTTAATATTTAAGGCTCATGCTTGAGGATTTATAATATAGCTTGAAAATATGACCTTAATCAACTCATACCATTTATCAGAAATAGATACCCATGTCAGAATTGAAAGTAGGCGATCGCGTTAGGATAATCGCCTTACCTCCTTATCTTAAAACTGCCGATCCTATGCCTATGTTGCGCTCTGCGGATTCACTTATGATTGGGGAAGAAGGCACGGTGATCGATCGTCGTCCCGCAGGTTATTGGGGTATTCTCTTTAATCAAGGTGCTTTCTTGTTAGAAAATAAATATTTAGAGTTAGTTTCTTAGTAATTCGTTGTTAGTCATCAGTTCTTTTTTAAGTACCTAAGCAAAATTATTTGTATATTCCATTTTTCTCTAACACCTAACACCTAAACCCTATCTCAACTATCCAGTTAATTTTGCCTGACTACTTATTAAGGATTAATTGGCTGAGTTGACCAGGTTCGATCTTGTTGCAAAAGATATAAGCACCGATTTTGTGGTTCTCCTTTCAATTCTAGATGGTCTACTTTTTCTGGTGTTAATAACAATAAACAAAAATTATTTACTGGTTCTTTAGCTGAGATATCTGAAGAAGAAAAAGCTTCTAGGTTTTCTGTTCTTTTTTCACCAGGGTTAGGCCAAGAAAACTGTAAACGAGCAGAATCAGATAGATTTTGCCAAGCTCTTTGGCGAGCTAATTGTAAAGTTGGCTTTACATCTGCTGCCGTAACCAAAATAAGCTTACCAAAAAGACGAAATTGTTCGCGACTCTTACTAAAATACCAACAAATTTCTGCCCAAGGTTTAGCTTGAATATGAGCAATTTTATTACTGCGAGCATCAGTAATAATTTGCAACTGATTACTATTTTCTAGAAAACCACGAAAAACCACAGTACGGTTAGCTGGTAATCCTTGAAAGTCTACTGTAGCTAGTTGTAAATAACGAGAATAAGGTTGAGAACGATTACGATGAAGAGCGCGAGATAAGGGCGATCGCCAAGGAGCAAGCAACATTAGCAAAGAACAAAAGAAAATTAAATAATGGGGATTATTAAGAGACGAGCTAAAAACCATCTCCTAGTTTATACAGACTTTATATTAGTGGCAAATCTCGAAGATGGTGCTATGATTTTGACTGCATTATTATTTGTCTAAAATCAATTACGTAAATTTATTTAGTAAGGGAAATAGTTTTACTCAATAATGATTAACTCCGAATCTTTATTTTCTTCTGTTTGGTTAATTTCTGCTAAAGTTTTCCATCCAGATTGCCAGAGAGAAGGGTCTTTTAGTTGATCTGCATTAAGCCAAAAGCGAGTTTGAGGGTCACAAGAAGCAACCATTTCGGCAAAGACCCACTTACCCTGATTTTTACGATTGGTTACTTGAAAATGTCTCCATCCCCAATTTTTTTGACTAGAAGTCCACTTAGAACCTAATAAATAGGGGAACTTTTGCTTTTTCTTTTTCGACATTTAAACTTATAGGATTAATAATAATGATAATCTACTCACCATATAACGTATTTTACTAAATGTGATTTTTTTATGAAGAACAAATCCCTTTTTTATCATCACTTACTTGTCTTACCAAGTTTTAAAATATCAGCGATCGCTACATCTTTTCTATTATTAATATCTTCTTTATCTTTACCAGCAGTAGCTCAAAGAGAAGATGGTCTTTTAGACCCTAGTAGATTTGATGTACTGAAAAAATCTCGACCAAACACCTATTCTCAGCCAGAACAACAAAATAATCCCAATCCTTTCTTAAATCAAGGAAATTCCTCTAATCCAATTCCTGCTAGTCCCAGTGAGTTTAGCTCTACCAACAATGAAACTGATTATACTTTAGGGGCAGGAGATCGGATTAGATTAGATATTTTCCAAGTAGAAGAATATAGTGGGGAATATCCTGTTTTAGTTGATGGTAGTATCAGTTTACCCCTAATTGGTAAGCTACCAGTAACTGGCTTGACTCTGGACGAAACATCAGATTTAGTTGCTAGTAAGTATACCGCCTATCTCAAACGCCCAGTAGTCACCGTTGGTCTAGTTGCTCCTCGTCCTCTCAAAATTGGTATTGCTGGCGAAGTAGACAATCCAGGTTCTTATGAAGTTGCTCTTACTGCAGATAGAGTTAAATTTCCCTCCGTTACAGATTTGATTGAACAAGCAGGAGGAATTACTACGTTAGCTGATGTACGTAATGTTCAAGTCACTAGAACGATTCAAGGTAGACAATTAGTATTTAATGCTAATTTGTGGGGATTATTAAACCAAAATAGACTAGACCAAGATATCTCTTTGCGAGATGGAGATACCATATTTATACCTACGGTAGAAGAGATTAATCCTGCCGAAATTGCTAGACTCTCGGAAGCGAGTTTTGGTCTACAAACTGACAAACCAATTAACGTAGCCTTAGTTGGAGAAGTTTATCGTCCAGGCTCTTACCCCGTTCAACCAGAGCAAATTGGTAGAAATAATGGTAATGTTGCAAATCAAGGTAAAAACGATTCTTTGCCTCCTCGCCTGACTCAAGCACTAGGACTAGCAGGAGGAGTTAAACCCTCAGCAAATGTACGGAACGTGGAAGTACGCCGAAAATCTTGGGATGGTAAAGAAAAAGTAATTAATGTAGATTTATGGGCATTAGTACAATCTGGTGATACCAATAATGATTTGATTTTACAAAAAGATGATACTATCAATATTCCTCAAGCTGAGAAATTAACCCCAGAAGAAATAGAACGCGTAGGCAATACAAATCTTACCGCTCCAACCATTAGGATTAATGTAGTGGGAGAAGTAGCTAATCCTGGTACAATTGAAGTGCCTTCCAGTACTCCTTTGAATCAAGGTATTTTAGCAGCAGGAGGATTTGATAATCAAAGAGCGCAAAAAGGTTCTGTAGAACTAGTTCGCATCAATCCTAACGGTACAGTATCTAAAAGAAAAATTAAGATTGATTTTGCTAATGATGTCAATGAAGAAAATAATCCTGTTCTTCGTCAAAATGATGTCATAGTAGTTAGACGTTCTGGTGTTACTACTGTAGGAGATGCTCTAGGAACATTAGCTAGCCCATTCTTAGGACCGCTAAGAGTATTAAACTTTTTCGGGCTATAGATAGTTCTGGGAATTTTAGCTAATTTCATAATGTATCAGCGATCGCTATTTTAATGATTAGAATAGCGATCGTTTGGTAAATTAAGCATAAATATAAAACTTTGGGTTGTGAGGATTATCAGATAAATGCAAGATACAAGCCCTAATCGCTATATTGAGCAGAGTAATGGCAATGGTAAGCATGGCAATGCCCATTATTATTCCATTCCTGTCTTAGAGCAAGCTAATCTTGAGGAAGATGAAGAAAGCCTCGATCTAAAACATTTGCTTAATGTAGCTAAACATCGTTTTCGCCTTATTATTGCCCTAGCTTTAGGCGTAACTACCCTAGCAACTCTCTGGACACTAAATCAAAAACCCATATATGAAGGGAATTTTCAGGTCTTAATCGAGCCAATTAATAAACAGCAAAAACAAAATCAATTAGCTTTTTTGGGAGAAAATTTAGGTGGTGTTGATTATGACTCACAAATCGCAGTACTACGCAGTCCCAGTGTTCTTAATCCTCTCATCACCAAGTTGACGGCTCGCTATCCAGAAATTGAATACAGAGATTTAATTAGGGCTAAAAATTCCCCTCTAGAAATTGAACAGTTAGATACTACCAAAATACTAGATATTTCTTATCAAGATAAAGATCCAGACAAAGTTCAGTTTATCTTAGAAAATTTAGCTCAAGCCTATTTAGACTATTCTTTAGAGGAAAAGAGAAGAGCCATCGAGCAAGGTATTGAATTTGTTGACGATCGATTGCCAGAACTTACTAAGAAAGTAGATGAGATTCAGGCAGAACTAGAAAGATTTCGCCAACAACATAATCTCCTCGATCCTCAAGAATATGCGGTGTTGGTTGCTGAACAATTAAATTTACAAGAACAAAAGTACTTTGAAACCCAAGTACAGATTAAAGAAGCTCAGTCTCTTTATAACAATCTACAAAGGCAACTAGGATTAGAACCGCAACAAGCACTAGTAACTAGCTATTTAAGTGAATCACCTCGTTATCAAGATTTACTTAATCAACTACAAGAAATAAATGTTAGTTTAGCCAAAGAATCTGTCCGTTTCTTACCTACTAGCCCCAAGATAATCTCACTGCAAGAAAAGAGAGACAAGCTATTGCCCTTGCTAGAAAAAGAAGCAGCTGGAATTCTGGGGCGTAATCTTGCTGCTGCGATCGCTGATGCCTCCCCTTTAGATTCCCCTAGTTCTTTGCGTTTAGAGCTTAGTCAGCAATATATTGAAACAGCTAACAGCATTGAAACGCTTGAGCTTCGCCGTAGCTCTTTAGAAGGAGATATTACCAGTCTTAAGCAGTTAACTCAGCAAATTCCAGGAATTGCCCGCCAGTATTCCGAGTTGCTTAGAGAGCTATCGATCGCCAACGAAAGCTTAAGCCGTTTCTTAAAAGCACAAGAAGAACTAAAAATAGAGATAGCGCAACAGTCTATTCCCTGGCAACTTATTGCCCAACCTACTGTGGGAGAAGACCAAATTTTTCCTAACCCACCCCGTGATATAGCTCTAGGCTTAATTGGTGGTACTCTTTTAGGGTTAGCTGCTGCCCTAATAGCAGAAAAACTCGATCCTGTCTTCCATTCCCCAGATGAAATCACAGAAATGATCGATTTACCTCTATTGGGGAGAGTACCTATCCAAAAAGACCTTGAACCATTAGAGGTAGAACCCGAAGTCAAAACTAGCTTACCGCAACTACAAATAGGCAATATTGCTCTTAATGTACAATCTTCTAGCGCAAATTCTCATCATCATGTTCGGAGAAACAACTGGTACAGTTCTTCTCCCTTTTTAGAATCATTTCGCTCTCTTAATACCAATATTAGATTACTTGGTTCTGATAGCATTCTTAATTCGATCGTGGTTAGCTCTTCTATACCCTCGGAAGGCAAATCAACTATATCTTCTCATCTAGCTCAAGCTGCTGCTGCCATGGGACAAAAAGTCTTATTAGTCGATGCTGACTTGCGCCGTCCCCAAGTACATCGGTGGATGGGATTACCAAATACAGAAGGATTGAGCAATATTTTAGCTACGAATTTAGACATAAAAGCAGCCATCAAAAAAATTCCTCAATGGGAAAACCTTTCTGTAATTAGTGCAGGAGATATTCCACCAGATCCAACTCGTTTGCTTTCTTCCCAGAAAATGCAAGAGTTTATGGAAAAAATCAAAAATAGTCATAAATATGACTTAATTATCTATGACACTCCTCCAATCTTGGGTTTTGCTGATGGTAGAATCTTAGCAACTCGTACTAATGGGGTAGTTTTAGTAGTTAGAATGGGTAAAACAGACCGTTCTTTACTCAAACAGAATATTGATAATTTGAGAATGTCCAATGTTCCTGTATTGGGTATAGTAGCGAACCAGGTTAATAGCAGTTCTAGTGGGTCTTCTTATTATACTCATTATTATACCAAGAGCGAAAAAACGAGCTATTAGCTATCAGTTCAATTCTTAATAATGTATTGCACTAAGAACAATCAAAAATAGAATGATTTAGATAGGGAAGAGCAATTAAAGATTATATCCCACTTTCTAGGTATTGAAATCAGTACTTGCAAATACGATAACATCTCTGAAAATAAAGAACATAATCAAATTTATCGGGACTTTTGCTTATATAAGTTCGGTTTAAAAAGAAGCAGATAAAGCGCGAAAGCATCAATCAATAACCCGTATAGACTCAACCATGTCCTAGAGGTAATACCATCGATCTAAAATAGCGAGATGCTTAAATTTAGTCAGAGGGCGAAGGGGCTGTTACAAGACTACACTACTGATTTAATTTTTTCTTCTGCCTGATAACGTAAGTCTTGGGCAATACGAAATATTTCTTGTCCCATATGAAGATGGCGATCGTCATAATTGAGAGTAAACCACTCTAGCTCTTTAATTCCATCACTAATTTGATTTAAGCAGTAGTAAATATGAGCAGCAACACCTGCTAACTTAGTTGGGTTTGGTTGAGAAGTAAATTTTTGTTGAGCTAATTGATAGTAGCGATTGCAGGTTTCTAAATAAGCTTGGAAATTTTCCATTAATTCGTCATCAAACGGGTCATCAGCCAAAGATTCTATTTCTCCATCTAAAGAGTTGATAATTTCTTCTGTTAGTTTATTTACAGGTATATAGACTTCTTTAAGCCATTGATAATATTGAAGCTCCTCTATTTTCTCCGCTTGTCGATAACGTCGATATTGTTGTTGCGCTTGAGCATTTCTAGCTTGCCGATCGGAATACCAATGGTCTGAAGAGGAAGATTCTAGTTGTCGATCGTACTGACGGCGAGCTTGAGGATTACTCAAAATTTCATAAGCACCATTAATTTCAATGATTTTATTATGATCGGCAGTCTGGCTAAGACTATCGGGATGAAAACGCTTCGCTAAACGGCGATAGGCCTGCTTGATTTCTTGCTGGGTAGCTAAAGAATTAACTTGGAGTACTTGATAGTAATTCACTATAAAAGGATGTTTACGTTAACCTGAATCTACTTAACCAAGATATTACCCTACAATGCAGTCAGACAGAATTATTAACTAACAATTAACTATTGAGTTTAATCGCCCCCTCAAAAACTATCCGCTCTCAAAGAAGATAAAAGCTAGCTAATAATGCTAGTTTAGTTATCATCTATGAGAGCGGTCTAGCGGATCTCCGAGTTGAAACCTGACTGCCGGAAGGAACTCAAGCAGCATTGCTAATGTTGCCTCCGAAGAGACATCTAGCGATTGCTAGAGAACAGCCCCGGCACACAGCCGGCCGTTTTCAACGAGGAGACCCATGGTTATACTACTACTGTCTATCATGGGCATCACCTCCTTTCTCCCTGAACGGTTTGAAAATGTTTCTTGATTCATCATAACTGATTGTTTTTAATTAGACAACAATAAAGAAATTGTTGAGGAAGTTCTAAATATTCGCCAAAATGAAGATGAAGATAGGAGGCATGAAGTTGAGCAAGCTGCCAACCTTCAGTTGTGGTTTTATGAGTAGATTTATATCCTTGCAGTTGCCATAGGGGTTTAGCAGAGGTAGCTACGAGTTGAGAATGATGAAATTCATGTCCCCATACTGTCTCATTTTTCTTAATTAAAGGAGTATTTTGTAATGCCTTAGCCTGACGATACCCCAAAGTTAAACTTGTAGTCATTTCTACAGTAGTCGGAATTACTCCAACCATTGACCAAGTTTCCTGAGAAAAATCTACCAGCTTTTGACAGAGATACATTAACCCACCACATTCAGCATAAGTGGGGATACCAGCTTGAATTGCTCGATAAATTGAATTAAGGAGAGGTTGATTTGCTGCTAGTTGTTGAGCAAAAACTTCGGGAAAACCACCACCAAAATATAAGCCATGAATATTTTTTGGTAAAGTCTCATCTTGTAGAGGACTCCAAAAAATTAACTCTGCACCTAATTCAGCTAGGATATCTAGGTTATCTTGATAATAAAAGTTAAAAGCCCGATCTCTGGCGATCGCAATTCTAATTGGTAATGAAGAATTAGCAATAGGTAAAAGACCTCTACACTTAGTTTGTTTAGTTGGCGGTTTTAAGAGAGGCAATATTTGTGACCAACCAAAACAGGTTTGACCAATATGAGCAAGATGAGTAAAAATTTGCTTTAACTGAGCAATTTCGTCAGTAGGAACTAAACCTAAGTGTCGATCGGGAATAGTAATATTTTTGTGGCGACGTAAAACCCCCAAAATAGGAATATTAAAAATTGCTAAGGCATCCTGTAATAATTCTAAATGGCGATCGCTCCCAACTCGATTGAGTACTATCCCTGCAATAGTAATTCTAGAATCAAGACTACTATAACCATGAACGATCGCAGCAACAGAACTAGACAAGCGAGAACAATCTAAAACCAGTAATAAGGGTATCTTTAATAATCTAGCTATATGAGCGGTGCTACCATAGTCGTTAACAAGAACGTTAGGAGTTGCGTTTTTTTGGCTATCTTTTTGTAGTCTAGTAACCCCATCAAATAATCCCATTACTCCTTCAACTAAGACAAAATCTACTTTCTGACTATGACGAGCAAAACAAGATTGGACATAAGCTTCTGAAGTAATTACTGGATCTAAGTTACGACAAGGACGATGGGTAACTGCTTGATGAAACATTGGGTCAATATAATCTGGCCCCACTTTAAAAGATTGGACTTGGTAGTTTTGTTGCGATAAATAAGATAGCAGGGAAAGTGTAACGGTAGTTTTACCTACTCCTGAACGTTCTCCAGCAATAAGTAGAGCCATATTTTAGTGAAAAGAAAAGGAATTTAAGTTTTTATTATCCACCAAATACAGTCTAGTAGTTGGAAATTAGAAACAATAAAGTTTTTTTTCTTTTTTTATTGACATCTATTATCGTTTAGGGGTTATACTTGAGTTAATGAACCATATTCTCAATAAGTTTAACTTAGAGAAAATATCAAATATTAATTAAGAATGCAGAGTAATAATCAGCAATCTAGGAAGCACGAAATAGTTACATCCCAGTGGTCAGACAGATGGCAAATCCATCATCGTTTGCAAGCTTTAGATATATCTTGTCAGTGTGTAACTAATAAACCCTTACAAGTGAAAGTAGATGATATTCGTACAGCAATTCAGTTGTGGAGTGTCGCTAAACAAGTCACTTCGCCTCGTGGAGAACTAGTACAATGGCTGAATCAGTGTTGGAAAATCAAACAGTAGTTAAGAAAAAAATGACTAAGAGTAAATCTTTCATAACTGAGTTTAATGTTACAGGTACGTTAGTAGATCTTCTTATTAAGAAAGATAATCAAGTAAAATATATCAAGCTAGCTACACAAGATCGACAGTACTGGATTAAAGTAGCTAAGAATATAAGAGAAGATATTGCTCAAATAGTAAGTCTCGAAGCTGATTTAATCGTAAGAGGGACAAAAAAGCAGAAAAGGAAAACAGGTAAAGTTAAGTATAGAGCGGATTATGTAGAACTAGTTGCTAATCACAATAATAGCGATAGAACAATCGTTGTCCCTGAAGTTCTGCCCTTATCTTCTCAAGATAATAAAGCAAAGGCTAAAGCTAAGATTTTAGTCTGTAAAAAATCAAACTGCTGGAAAAAAGGCGGAAAAGAAGTTTGTCAGGTATTGGAAGATCTCTCTGGCGATCGCCAAATTCAAGTTAAAACTACAGGATGCCTCAAGCAATGCAAGAAAGGACCTAACGTAGTTATACTACCAGATAAAGCTCGCTATAGCAGGGTAAAACCACAACAAATTCCTGCTTTAGTTGAAAAGCATTTATAATTCCGTAGAAGTAGATATATAGTCATTTTCAAAATATTTATTCAAAAGGCGCAAGATAATGTTATGATATTTATCTGTGAAAACGGGGCGTAGCGCAGCTTGGTAGCGCACCACTTTGGGGTAGTGGGGGTCGTGGGTTCAAATCCCGCCGCTCCGATTTAATTAAACCCTTCTCTCAGAGAGGGTTTTTGTGTACATTAACTAATTATTTGTCATCGGTAACAAATTAATGTCACTTTAACAAATTGATTGTCATCGATAACACTTTTTATGTCGTCAAATAACTTCAAAGTCCTACAACTAGATAAATTATTAAATATCATGTTTGCGGAGCGACGGGATTTGCTTTCAAATTTATAACTGATGTTACGCATTTTTGAGAGAGTGCAATTCAAACATAGCGTGTTGCAAAGCTTGTATATAAATACGGCTCCGCAAGGCAAAATGATTCATCTGATGCTTCAAGGACAAGCATTCTAATTGAAAAGCAGCATAGATAGACATAAAAATCTGGTTAGTTTGAGTACGAGTAGATTTAGTAGGAGATTTTGCCAAGCCAGTGTTGGACTTGAGGGTTTTATGAAATACTTCCACTTTCCATCGTTTTTGATAGATTGTTTCGATATCAGAGGCGTTACAAGTTAAATCACTACAAGCCAAATACAAAATACCAGTACTACCATCTTTGTTTGTAAAGACTTGGCGATGAAGCAAAATAGGAAACTCAAGTCCTTTAAGCCATGCCTTAACTGGTGATTGTTCTGACCAAGAGAGTGAATCAATCCTGACAAACTTACCCTGTTGTTTTTCTTCTTTACTTAAGGCTACTGTCCGATTACTTTTCAGTGCCATTATAAAGTGCTTTTTTAAATGCTGATGTATCCAAATCATGTTTTCTTTGGAGGAAAACCAGCTATCTGCTAAGACATATTTATATTTGATTTGATTCTGTTGACAAACTTGTAAGTAATCTCTGGTCAACTCATTTTTGCTGATTGTGGCTTGACGTTTCTGCTTACGGGTTTTTAGTTCACAAAACTCAATTGGTTTCTTGACCACATCAAATCCAATGGGGAGGCTGATTTCCCCTACATTGTAGATATAGTTGATGAGATTAATTCCTTTAACTGAACGGTTTGTTTGGTGATCGTGATGCCAACAAACTAATTCACTTTCAGTCGTATGAGGCTTTTTCTCAATAGTATCGTCTACTATGATTACTCCGTCTTCTCTCTCTTGTTCTCTGACTACTGGTTTAACTAGCTTCCACAGTTTTTTTGAATCCAATTCCTCTTCTGACAGGAAGCGTGTCACCCGCTCGTGAGTGATTGTTCCTGATAATGCTCTCGATAATCCTGTTGCTGTTATTTGTCCAAATGAACTGATAATGTAATCGCTATACAGTTCCAAAAGCTTCTTGTTCATTTTCATATGATAGCTTTTGCGTAACATCAGTTTATAAAAAAAATTCTTCTTGCTCGAAGATGATTCAGTAACCACTACTATAGTAAACCTATACCCCTATTGCTGGGAGCGCACCTTATTCTTTCTAATCAAATTAGAAACAGCATCAGGGCGAGCAGTTACTAGGGTTAGAAAGCAAGATTATTTTTGATAATAATCAAACTAACCCACATTTTTCGCAGCACAGAGATTTATAAAATATGAGCTACGGCGCGATTGTTTTAATAATTAAGAATGGATGGAATACTTTCAATCCATCTCATCCATCAAAGTAGATTGTGACATGGTACGGCTTTTCCTCCTAGGGGAAATATTTTTCTTTCAATCCATCTCATCCATCAAAGTAGATTGTGACCTCTAGTCTTTCTAATAGCAATTGAAGATGTTGAGCTTTTTCAGTTGGACTACTGCGAACGGGTTGTTTGACTTGGGAGATCGCAATACCTAATTTACTGACTTGAGTAGTAATATTTTCAATCAGCCTACCATAACTCCAGTTATGGACGTTAATTCGATACTGCTTGGCATATTTTTTTGTCCTTCTTCGTAGCCAGGAATTTTGGCTTCTGCTCTAGCTTTAACTTCACTTTGGACTATTTCTCTCATGTCTTCAATTTTGGGAACAGCGATCGCACTAGCTTGATATTGTTTGGCTAATTCTACAATTGCCTTGGCGATTAATCGGTCTACATATTCTCCTAAATTAGATTCACCCTTTTGATTATCGGCAGAACGTTTTTGATACTGCGAAAGGCGATCATGGAATATTTATTGTCTGTAGGGTTAAGCTTTAGCGAAGCTAGTAGGGGATTGAAGGAATTAATTAAAATCGATACTGATTATGCTAATCGTGAGACAAAGAAGCGGTGGATGTTGTG
>JASJDI010000136.1 GCA_030065155.1 Xenococcaceae cyanobacterium MO_188.B29 | reverse complement strand
AATGAAGGCAAATAGGATGCTGGCAATCTGATATGGTGTTTTCAATGATTGTTCGACAATCCAGCGTAATTCCTCAGGAGTTGGCTCGCGTTCTAGCATTACGTCCTTGGTGTAGACTTCTATAAAGTCTTGCTGACCTTGGGATGATTTCATGTAGGTAGTGTAGATGCTTGAAATCTGATCGAGGGAGCCTTCCACCCAATCTTCTGGATTGCAAGACAGCAGTTTTACAGGTAGATCGATAAAGATCATTCCCTTTAATCTATTAGTACTTTGCTGCTTGAAATACTCCCACATACTAGCGCATCCGGCAGACCACCCTACTAGCACAACGTTCCGAAGATTTAGTGTTTCAATGATCTTTATTAGATCTTCACCGTGGGTCTCATAATTATTACCGTTAACTGTAACCGTCGATCGCCCTTGACTACGTGGATCTATGGCAATAGCTCGATGGGTTTGGGAAAAATAATCCATCTGGTTACGATATACTTCTGTAGTGAATGTCCATCCTGGAATAAACACAATTGGATCGCCTTCGCCTCTATCTTCATAGTGAATTCTGACACCAGGTTCAACTTCAATGTATTTTCCAGGGCCGGGGCAAGGAATATCTGGTACGGGACGTGGAATACTTGGCATGATTTCTCCTTTAAAATATTTGGATTTTAGTTGACACAAATCAATTTTGAAACTTAGGAATAAGGTGTTATTTAATCCTTATTTCCTTGAACAAAATTTGATCTTTTGTCTTTCATTTCTAATGATGTTTGATTATTTCCATCAATAATTCAGTTAAATTCAGGACTACAAAAACTTAGTTGAATTCAGGTCGGGACTCAAATTAGTGCAACCAGGTGCAATCCGATTCTGAAACTATTCGTAGGTAAAGCATACAGAAATTGAATTTATTTAAAAAAGCGATCGCTTTTAACATTTCTCCAATTCTGATATTATTGATCGCTCTTTTAGAGGTGTTCTAAATTGCCAGGAATAGAAAAAATTTTTAGTCTTTTTCTCAGCAGTTTTGGTTAAGAAAAAACCATGTTCTTTGAGAAAATCTAAATTAAATTTCTGTACCATACGATGTTCGGGTTGTTCTTGTTTTTCGACATGGTCGATAATGTAGCGATCGCTATAATAGCTTTGGACTTCTTCGGGAGTAATACTAAATGGTGGTGTCGCCCCTAAATAGGGTTGAAATTCTAAAGTAATCAACAAACATTTAGAAGCAATATGCATAAATTCATCGATCTTTTGTCGATAAAGCTGACGTAAATCTTCGGGTAAAGCTACTAAAGCAGCGCGATCGTAAACTAGATCGACTCTACCTATTTCAGCAGGTGTCATCTCAAAAATATTGCGATTAAAAATGGTTATTCCTTCTGCTTCATATCGCCCATCAGCAGTTTTTCGATAAGCTAGATTATGCTCTTGAAAAAATTGCTCGATCGCCTTAGATACTAGTTCTATACCTACTACATGAGCAGCGCGATCGCGAAACCACATTAAAGCATTATCTTTACCGCAAAGAGGAACTAGTACTCTCTGTCCTCTTAAAAAATAGTCTGGAGTATAAGCTCGCACAAAAGGATGAATATCAGGACGATGAAAACTAGTTTTAGTACCGCCTAATTCCCAAGATTCTCGCCAAAATTCTGGTTGCATTTTCTTTTCCTGTAATTACTTCTCGATAAATGGTCAATGAGAGTATTAGCGAAGGTGATAACAGCGAGAGAGCAGTTCTCGATCTCTCTGGCTCTGATGCTGTTTTTTACGATTTTTAATTAATAAATATTCAGTGCGTTTCCAATTATCAATAGCTTTTTTTTGTGACATAATTTTTCTCCTGAAATGTATTTTTGTTGGTAAAAAAAGAAGAAAATGTTGGGTTTTCTATTATCAACCTAATTTACAAGATATGCGATCGCTCCTAGAGTTTCTCCAATTCCGAACTCAGGTCGATGAGTCTCAATTGGGTCAAAAACTTGAGATCGGCGATCTCTCTTGATAGAGTACTAGCTACTAAAGCTCTGGTATATCGATACTAGGAGGGTTTTCCCGTTCTTCCTTCATCTGGCGCATCACTTCGGGATTATCTGCCCATTCAATGCTCATTTCTTCTGATTGACCGTATACTTCTGGGTGTAGGTAGTATCCTCGCTGATTGTCAGACTTTTCTTCCTCTACTGTCATTGAATTTGCTTGCGCCCAGCGATCGTGACGAACGCCTGTCACTTGCCAAGATACCTCCATGCCCGCTATACCACCAGCAATCTTGAAACTGTTTCTTAAACGACTCTTCTCGATTTTTTGGGCAACGTAAACTGGAGCGTATTCACCGATACAGGTGAGTTGATAGCGAAAATCTTGGTTAAGAGCTTCAAACCATTCAGGAAGCTCAATCAAAGCTTCACCATTCTTATCAAGAGTAACAACCCCATCGTAAAGGTTCTTCATTTCAGAAGACTCGACAAAGGAGTGGTTAAGGTATTTGTTAGCTGGGTCTGAAGGATGATCGATCCTGAAGCCTCCACCTCCTTTACTCAGAAAACCGCTGACGTAAACTCTGCCATTGAAATACCCAGCATAGCCACTGCTACTGGCGACACTGCCATAAACTCCCCAGCCACTACCGTTTTGGGAACCCCAGACTCCAATTCCGTAGCCCCCTGTTCCCCTGTTTTCGCCACGAACGGCCGCGGATGCCGCTCCTGGTGAAGTGCTGAGAATCTGACCATGAATAGCCTTGGCTAATGATGCAGTGCTATTTGTTTGACCGATAATGCCCGTACCATTAAATGACATGCCGATAATGCCTATATTATCAGGACTGAGGCTAAACAAGCCGTTGCTCTCACCATTTGCTACAACACCGACATTGCTTCCTTCACCTGATATTGCGCTTCCATAGACACTGTTATTGATAATTTTAAAAGCAGGCCCAGATACGCCTGTGTCAATTCTGCTAGAACAGGGAAGATTTGCACAGTTAGCCATAATAATTTATCTCCTTATTTTGTGTTTTTTGGCTGTATATTTGTAGTCTGACAATATTTTTTAAGAAGTACCAGGCAAGATGAGAAGTTAAGCAGACAACTTAAGCTCAATAGTACTTAAAACTACCAATGCCGTTCACCAAGAGCATTTGAAGACTTACAAAATCTGAGGAGCTAATCAAAAGGCAACTTAAGCCTCAATTAGACTTAAGATTAAAGAAAAAGGAAAATAATTTAAAGCTATTAGCTGTTAGCCTTTAGCTATTAGCTAGCAATTGGATAAGGATGTGAACCCCAACCAAGTGCTTGCAATGTATAGACGGTGAAGTATTAGAACCAAATTAGCTAAAAATTAAGAGCTAAAAGCTAAGAACTAGTCGAGCGAACAGATTTTTTTTCGTCCTAACTTTCGACGCTTACCATGGCTAACTTACAGCAAAAATCGAAGCGTAAACGAGGAGTCATTCTCTCTCCTGTTGGTTGGCAGCGTCTCCAAGAAGCTCAAGAACAATCAGCAAGAGAAGCTAATAATGGACAGCCCTATACTTTAGAAGAATTAAATGAAATAACAGGACTTAGTTCCCATACTTTGACTAAAGTAAGTCGGCGTAAAAATCCTGTAGACAAACGATCGCTCGAAGACTATTTTAGTGCTTTTAATCTGACCATTGCTCCCAGTGATTACCTTAAATCTACTTCAGCAACACAAAGCCAAAAGGAAAAAATAATTCCGATTCAACAAGACTGGGGAGAAGCGATCGATGTCTCTGTATTTTATGGACGTACCGAAGAGCTAGCTACTCTAGAAACCTGGATAAAGATCGATCGTTGTCGCTTGATTGCAGTGTTAGGTATGGGGGGGATTGGTAAAACAGCCTTAGCAGTCAAAATAGCCCAACAACTTCAAGAGCAATTTGAATATGTTATTTGGCGCAGTTTACGGAATGCGCCTCCTCTAGAAACTCTGTTAAGTGAGCTTGTTATTTTTTTATCAGCAGGACAAGAAACCCAAGGAGAAATTAGGGTACTGCTTCAGTACTTACGTTCTTCTCGCAATCTGATAATTTTAGACAATGTAGAGACTATTTTACGATCGGGCGATCGCGCTGGACAATACCGCACTGGTTATGAAAATTATGGTCAACTATTCAGGTTAATCGGAGAAACTGCTCACTCTAGTTGTTTAATTCTCACCAGTCGGGAAAAACCTGCTGAAGTAGCTGCCACAGAAGGAATAGAGCTATCGGTGCGCTCTCTACAATTAAAAGGCTCTCCTGAAGCTGCCCAAAAATTAATTCAAGCCAAGAGGCTATCTGGTTCAGAAAAGGAAAAGCAAATTTTAGGCGATCGCTATGGCAGTAATCCTTTGGCTTTAAAAATTGTCGCTACTTCCATTCAAGACTTATTTGATGGTCAGATTGGGGAATTTCTTGCTCAAGATACAACTGTTTTTAATAGCCTTCAAAAACTACTTGACCAACAATTTGTACGTCTTTCTGCTCTAGAAAAGACTATTATGTATTGGTTAGCAATTAATCGGGAATGGACGACAATTGCCGAGTTATTAGAGGATATTGTTCCTGCTGTTTCTCGTGGGAATTTACTAGAAGCTCTAGAATCCTTGATTTGGCGAAGTCTGATTGAAAAGCAATCAGGTACTTACACCCAACAGTCAGTAGTGATGGAATACGTTACTGAAAGTTTGATTGAGAAGGTAACTCACGAAATTACACAAGCAAGTTCTCCCCAGTACTCCTGCACTCCTGCACCCCTACCCTTATTTCATAGTCATGCACTGCTTAAAACTACCGTCAAAGACTATGTTAGAGAAAGTCAAATCAGGCTAATTTTAGAACCAATCGCTGCTCAACTACATACTACTTTTGGTTCTTTAAGGGCGATCGAACAGCAAATCCAGAAAATCCTCCAATTACTGCGAGAATCACAAGCATCTTTATCTGGCTACGGGGCTGGCAATCTGATTAATCTTGCTCATCATCTCCGAATTGATTTAACTGGCTATGATTTTTCTGATCTGAGGATTTGGCAAGCTTATCTTCAAGGAGTAAATTTACAAAAAGTTAATTTTGCTCATGCTAATCTAGCCAAGTCAGTTTTTACTCATATTTTTGGGAGTATTTTAGCTGTAGCTTTCAGCCCTAATGGTAAATTCTTAGCTGCGGGGGATACTAAAGGTAAGGTTCATCTCTGGCAAGTTGCTCCATCGCGATCGCTTTTAACATTTCAGGGACATACTAGTTGGGTTTTATCACTAGTTTGGAGTCCTGATGGTCAAACTCTTGCTAGTAGCTCCTATGATCGAACTATCAGGCTTTGGAATCCTCTTACAGGTCAATGCGTAAAAACTTTCACAGGACATACCAATTGGGTTTTATCACTAGCATGGAGTCCTGACGGCAAAATTCTTGCTAGTGGAGGAGATGATCAAACAATAAGGCTTTGGGATCTTAGTAACGGAAAATGTCTCAAAATTTTAACAGGACATACTAATTGGGTTATGTCAGTAGCATGGAGTCCCGATGGCAAAACTCTCGCTAGTGGAGGAGATGACCAAACCATCAGGCTTTGGGATCTTCGTAACGGGAAATGTCTCAAAATTTTAACAGGACATACTAATTGGGTTAGATCGGTAGCCTGGAGTCCCGATGGGCAAAACCTCGCCAGTGGCAGTGACGACCAAACCATCAAAATTTGGCATTCTTATACAGGTCGATGTCTTAAAACTTTAACAGGACATACCTATTGGGTATCTTCAGTAGCCTGGAGTCCGAATGGGCAAAACCTCGCCAGTAGCTCTCATGACCAAACCGTCAAGCTTTGGGATATCAATAAAGGGAAATGTCTCAAAACATTACACGGACATACTAAATGGGTCTGGTCAATAGCTTGGAGCCCTGATGGTAAAGTGCTTGCTAGCGGTTCTTATGACCAAAGCGTGAGACTCTGGAATTTCAGCACAGGTCAATGTCTCAGAACTTTGCAAGGCTATACCAACGGTGTATTTTCAGTAGCTTGGAGTCCTGATGGGCAAACTCTTGCCAGTAGTAGCCAAGATCAAACTGTCAAGCTCTGGGATGTCTATAAAGAGAAGTGTCTCAAGACTTTTACTGGACATACAGGTTGGGTTTGGTCAGTGGTAATAAGTCCCAACGGACAAATAATTGCCAGTGGTAGTGATGACCAAACTTTGAAACTCTGGGATATAAAACAGGGCAAGTGTCTCAAGACTTTTACTGGACATACTGGTTTAGTTTGGTCAGTGGCAATCAGTCCCAACGGACAAATAATTGCTAGTGGCAGTAACGATCGAACTGTCAAACTCTGGGATATAAGTACAGGTCACTGCTTGCTCTCTTTAGAAGGGCATAATGATTCAGTTCACTCTGTAGCCTGGAGTCCCGATGGGCAAACTCTTGCTAGTGGTTCTTATGATCAAACCGTCAAGCTGTGGAATCCAAAAACAGGTGAATGTGTTCTCTCCTTAGAAGGGCATGAAAATTGGGTCAGGTCTGTAGCTTGGAGTCCCAATGGCAAAATTCTTGCTAGTAGTTCTTATGACCAAACCGTGAGACTCTGGGATATCCAACAGAGTAAGTGCCTCAAAGTCTTGCAGGGAAATATCAGTCAGGTTGGGTCAGTAGCTTGGAGTCTCGATGGAAAAGCCATTGCTACTAGTAGTGCTGATGAGACAATTAAGCTGTGGGATGTCAACACAGGTAAATGTCTCAAAATTTTACAGGGGCATACTAATCAAGTCGGCGCAGTGGCAATAAGTCCCGATGGAAAAACTATTGCCAGTAGTAGTGTTGATGAAACGATTAAGCTGTGGGATATCAACACAGGTGATTGTTTAACAACTTTAAGGGCTGAACGACCCTATGAAGGAATGAATATTATCGGTATAACTGGTTTAACTGAGAATCAAAAAGAAACCCTAAAAGTTTTAGGAGCAGTAGAAAAATAAGTACCTGGGCAAAATTAATTGTATACTTTTGGGAGGCAAGGGAAGCAGAGGGAGCAGGGGAGGCAAGATGATGATAACAATACTTGATTAATAGACAAATAATTTGGCTTCATACCTATAACCTTGTCTAGTTCGACCAATAGAGCCTGGGGTAGGTAATAGGTAATGGATCTCTTCTAAACTCCTGTACGGACGTTCCAGGGAACGTCCCTCCTGAACTACTTTTACTCGCTTCTCATGCGCCAACCTTCAATCTCTCTTTGACGGGAACGAGAAATGACTAAGCAATCGTCAGGGACATCTCTTGTAACTACTGAACCAGCAGCTACAGTAACATCTTCACCCAAAGTGATAGGGGCAACCATGACACTATTTGCTCCTGTTTTAGTACGATCGCCAATTGTGGTTTGATGTTTTCGGACACCGTCGTAATTAGCAGTAATTGTTCCCGCACCAACATTTACACAACCACCTAAAGTTGCATCACCTAAATATGATAGATGCGCTACATTAGTTTTGTTGCCAATAGTAGTCTTCTTCAACTCGACAAAATTACCAACCCGACAATTTTCTCCTACCACAGCTTGACCACGAAGATGGGCATAAGGACCAATTCTACTATCAGAAAGAACTTCAGCATCACTTACTACCGAATATTGGACAGTAACATTTTCGCCAATTTGGCTATTTTCAATTAGGCTACCAGGACCAATCCGACTTCCTCCACCAATCTCCGTATTTCCACGTAGATGGGTTTGTGGTTCAATGATCACATCAGGTTGTAACTTTACTGTTTCATCTATAGTGATACTATCAGGGTTAATCATGGTTACCCCTGCTTTCATCCAATTATTTTTAATTCGAGCTTGTAAAATGTCGTAGGCGTTAGCTAGTTGTTGGCGATCGTTAATCCCGCTAATTTCTAGGTAATCTTCTACATCAACTGCCATAACGGGAGTGAGATAATCCACTACTTCGGTCAAATAATACTCTTTTTGATCGTTGTTAGTAGAAAGTTTAGGTAAGACTTCGGCTAACTTTTGCCAATTAAAACAGTAAATACCAGCATTAACACGATGATTTTGTTTTTGAGCAGGACTACAATCGCGGTCTTCTATAATTTGATTAACCAGATTATCTCCAGCACAAAAAACTCGCCCATATCCTTGAGGATTAGGTAAATGGGCAGTTAGCAAAGTAGCTGCATTTTGATTTTGTTGATGAGTTTGTACTAGTTGTTGTAGCGTTTCTGGACGCAATAGGGGGGCATCTCCATTGACAACAAGTAGATCCCCAGAAAACCCCTCTAGGCAAGGAAGTAATTGTTGAACAGCATGACCAGTTCCTAGTTGTTCTTTTTGCTCGACAAACTCTACTTTACTTCTTGAGTCCAATGCTTGTTCGATCTTGTTCCCTTGATAGCCAATAATAACTATCTGCCTCTCTGGGTTAAGTAAATGACAGCTATCGAGTACTCGTTCAACGAGCGATCGCCCTCCCAAAGAGTGTAAAACTTTGGGCAAATCGGATTTCATACGAGTTCCGCGCCCTGCTGCTAAAATTGCTACCGCTACCATGGTATTCGACTATTAGTATTAACAAATCCGATTTGGAGTATAGCTTGTCTCTGGGAGTCAGAGCAAAAAATATTTTTGTTTTGTTGTTTAATTATTGTGAATATTTAATTAGTTTTTATTTAAAATCTGAATACTTTCTTGAAGTTGTTTTTTGTCTTCGGCAGCACGGATAAATGCTGTAAATTGCTCAACTACTTGAGGATTTCGCCAACCTTTGTTAGTTTCTTCTGCAATAATTTCTAGAGCTTGAGTAGGAGTATAGGCTTTTTTGTGGGGTCTTTCACTAGTCAAAGCCGTATAAATATCTAGAATCTGGAAAATTTGTGCTAGTTGAGGAATTTCATTGCCTGCTAAACCATCAGGATAACCACTCCCATCCCAACGTTCATGATGATGACGAATAATAGGTAATACACCTTGACGATTACCCAAAGGTTGGCAGAGTTTTTCACCAATGAGAACATGCTGATGAATCAATTCTCTTTCTTGACTAGTGAGTTCTCCTTTTTTAAGTAAAATAGCATCAGGTATAGCCACTTCACCAATGTCATGAACATTAGCAGCAAATACCAAATTTTCGATCGCTTTTGGTGACATTTGTAAATATTCGCCAAAATAACGAGCCAAGCTAGCCACTTTGGTAGAAGAACTACCACTATCAGAAGAACGACTTTCCATCACCTTAGCGATATCAACTAGAACTTGTTCTACTCCTTCTTTGAGACGCTTTTGATCGATTAAGGATTTAACTCTAGTTGATAACTGAAAATGATCGAAAGGTTTGGTTAAAAAATCATCTCCGTCGACTTCTCTAACTTTCCGACGATATTCTCTAGTATCAGCTACCGCAGCTAGGATAATGGGAATCTGACTGGTTCTGTGGTCTTGCTTAAGTAGTTTACATATTTCAAAGCCATCTATCTCTGAAAGTACTACGTCCAATAAAACTAAATCTGGCTTATTATTGATAATGGACTCAAAAACAGAAGAGCTTCCATCTGCTTCTAATACCTCATAGCCATCCAACAAGAGCAAATCTCTGGCTGGCATACGGCTATAAGGGCGATCATCAACAATTAGTATCTTAGCAGGAGCTTGATTTTGTTTATTTATCACTGGAGAATTTAGTTCAGTCGATAGAGATAACCCAAATACTTGATTCATCATTTTTAAAATTACTAAAGACTTTGAGTATATTTAATACTTAAAAGCATGGTCTTTCAGTTGTGTAGGAGAAGATGATGTGGTTCCTAAATCCACACTCTACATGTAGCAATCAATCAACTAACAAAATTTATATAGTTGGATTTGATAATCTTATTTATATTATTATGAGCATTTTTTCTGTGTTTGAAATCAGCTTTTTTACGGACATATAGCTAATATTTTTGACATCAGTGAGTAATCGAGCAAAATTATTTAGATATATTTACGGATCTGCCTAATTTAGGTAGAGGTCTACCACACAGTAATTTGGTCTGCTTTGAACTTTTATTAACTTAACTTTAATTAGTATAGATCTGTTTCATTTATTAGTTAACATTAGATATCATACAATTTAATGGAGATAACCACCGTTTTTTCCATTTACTAGTAGGTTCTAATTTACTACCTTGCTGTTCCAATTCTCGTTGCTGTCGAATACTCTCGGCAGTGGCTTGCAATGTAGGATCTCGATAGGGAATAGCAGCGCGAGTTTGAAGATGTTCTTGTTCTTGAAGAGATATAGTAGGCAAATTTATAGCAGAAAAACTAGCTACTGTTCCTGGAGATTTCCTACCTACACTTGTAGTAGAACCAACTTGCAACCCAGCTAAAGATAAAGCTGTTCTTGCTGCTGCCGAACTGGAATAAGTAACAATTCTACCGTTAGGTTTCAGACATTTAGCTACTAATTTTAAGAATTCTACTGTCCAAAGTTGGGGACATTTTGGTGGAGAAAAAGGATCGAGAAAAATAGCATCAGCTTGCCAGATATTGTGCTGGGGGGAAAACTCATGAATCTGCTGAATAGTTTTTCTGGCATCATCAATTAATAGAGATGCTTGTAAATAATCCGTTTGAATATTTTTATTAGTTGCTAATTGAGTAAGCAATTGAGGAATAGGCCTCGACCATTGAGCTAATAAATTGTGTTTTATCGCTTGGAGGGGAACATTAGCATCTATTTCTAGAGCAATTAAGTTTACTTTACATTGAGGATTAACTGACCAAATACCTTCTAACGCAGATGCACTATTGTAACCTAATCCGTAACAAATATCTAGTAAATTAAGACAATTAGAAGATTTTTGCTTTGGTAAACAAACTTTATCTTTAAGTAAAGAAGGCTCAAAAAATTTCTTTTCTGCTTCTTGTTTGGCTCCGTAATAAGAATGAAAAGCTTCATTAAATTCTGGAGAAAAAAAAGTATGCGAACCATCTTGAGTAATTTGAGGAATAAATTGTGTCACTTTGTTAACTAAAATTTTGGATTTTTTTTAAATCTTCTGGTGTATTACAATTAAAAAGTATTTGGCGATCGCCGATCGGTAGTTCTTGGACTTGATGATTAGATAACCAAGATTGAAAAGATTTACCACCCCCTTCAAGATAAGTTGTTAGTAACGGCAAACAACTAAGGCGATAAAAGCCACATAAAGGTTCCCAACCTTTACTAGAGCTTGGCAAAAGGGCAATTGCCTTTGAAGATACCTTGGGTAAATACGTACACCATTGTTGAACTACTGCTGCTGTTAGCAAGGGTAAGTCACATGCTAGTAATAATACCCATTCTTGCTTTACATATTGTAAACCTACAGCAAAACCGACCAAAGGACCTTGATGTCTAATTTTTTCGGGGATTATTTGGCAATTATTCGGTAACATATCTTGATATTTTTTAACCCAAGGCGTTACCACGTAAACTTGAGTTGCACATTTTTGCGCCAGAGTGCAAATTTGATAAAGCCAAGGTCGATCTCCTAACTTAATTAGGGCTTTATCTTGTCCCATCCGCGAGCTTTTGCCTCCAGCTAAAACAATAGCTGCAATTTGAGTCATCAGTTATTAGTTATTAGTTATTAGTTATTAGTCATTCGTCATTAACTTAGCTGTGAATAACAACAAATTGAATTCTCAACAGAAAGAGCGACAATTAGAACTAGGAATCTATTATCTCCCCATTGTAGGGATTATCCCTTCTCTGTGGACTTTGTCTCGTAAAAACAGCCCTCGTCAACACCAAAAAGCCAGTCGTTTATCTATTAAATTAACTTTGATTTGGTTATGTGCTTATGGTTTGTTATCTATCGGCTCTAGCCAAGGCTCAGAATTAGTTACTTTAAGACTGCTCTATACCAATGCTCTAGTCACTACAGGTTATTTTTTAGTTTGCTTGGGTTTAATTTTGCGGTTAAGAAAAAAATCATAACTGCTGTACGGGCAAGGCACTGTCTTGCCACTACTCTAAATTCACTTTTTAAAATAAGCTTTCATGACATCTCTTACCATCGGGGCAGCAACAGAGCTACCACCACCACCAGAATGTTCGGCAAAAGCAACCACGACAATTTGAGAATTTTCATAAGGAGCAAAAGCCCCAAACCAAGTATGGGGTTCACCAGGAGGGGCCTCGGCAGTTCCGCTTTTTCCTGCTGGGGTTGGTATTTCAGGAATATTGAGTCTACCGCCTGTTCCTCCCGCTACTACTGCTCTCAATCCTTTTTTTAAAGTGGTTATGGTACTTGGTTTAAGATTTAGATTAACTCTTTCTTGCTTGTAGCGATCGCTATCTGTGTTCAATAAATGAGGCTTGACTACGTAGCCACCATTAGCAACAGCTGAAAACATCACAGCTACTTGCAGGGGTGTAGCTAAGGTAAAGCCCTGACCGATGGACATGTTGACTGTATCACCACTAGTCCACCCCCAATTATTAAATCGCTCTCTTTTCCAAGTATCATCAGCAATTAAACCAGCGGTTTCCCCTGTTAATTCAATACCCGTTTTGCGACCAAAACCATAGTTACGCGCCCATTTAATTAAAGCTTTACCCCCTACCCCAAGACCAATTTGACCAGAAAAAGTATTACTACTCCAAGCTAATGAACCCACATAACCCATACGACCAAAACCTCTTTTATTCCACTCTCTAAATAAAGTTCCATTCACATTTAGAGCAGGATAAGTACCTAAAATAGTATTGGGAGGATATTTCCCTGATTCTAATCCTGCTGTTGCTGTGACTACTTTAAAAGTAGATGCTGGCGGAAAACCCCGCAAAGCCATATTCAGAAAAGGATTGCCCTGAGATTGTAATTGTTTCCAAGTTTCGGGGGTAATGCGGTCAGAAAAAATATTAGGATTAAAACTAGGATAACTCGCAAGGGCTAATACTGCTCCATTGCTTGGATTTAGAACTACAATTGCACCTTTTCTGCTCCCTAGAGCCTGTTCTGCTGCTTTTTGAACTTCAAGGTCTATAGTTAAACTAAGACTTTCTCCTGACCTAGCTGGATTTTCTCCTAATAATTGTCGTACTCTCCCACTACCATCTACTTCTAGCTTTAAGCCACCCCATTTTCCCCGTAATTTTTGCTCGAAGTTTGCTTCTACGCCCATTTTGCCAATTACGTCTCCGAGGCGATAACCATCTTTTTTTCTTTGAGATAGTTCTTCTGAATTAATTTCTCTGGTATAACCAAGAATATGGGCAGCTAATTGATTATGAGGATAGTGACGTACTTTACCAATGTCTACCTCTACCCATTTAAGTTCATGACGATATTCTTCGATCGCCGTAATTTGAGCAGTAGTAAGATTATGAGCAATGGGAATCAGAGTTGAATAACTATAACCTGCTTGTTCGACTCGCTGTTGAATCTTTTCTGCTGGTATTTCTAAGATAGTAGCTAAAATCTGCTTACTTTCTGTCCAGTTTTCCTGTCTTTGCGCTTTGGGCCACAAATAGGCAGAATAAGATAAGCGATTCGTGGCTAAATTTTTGCCTTGGCGATCGAAGATATTTCCTCTCACTGGTGGTTTAGGAATAATCCGAGTTCGATTATTTTCAGCTTTAGCAAGGTTAACTTTTCCTTCTGTTAACTGTAAATAGGCTAAACGCCAACCAATTCCGCCAAAGAAAAAGGAGCTAACGATCAAGATGATAAATACAGACTGAAACTGTTGTCCTACAGTCCGACGGTTATCTTTATGTTTAACTTTAGAGAGAGAACCAATAATAGCCATAGGATTTTTATCCTAACAATTAAGAGAGAAAAATTAGGTAGTAATTTATTGCAGTTCTGTTGGAGTTACAAACATTTAAAAAGATCAAAGTAATTAGTAATTATTGGCTTATCAGGTTTTTATTTCTTGATAATTGGTAAGCTCAGTTACATCCAAATCTACTAATTAGAAGTTTAATTTTACTTGATATTTGTTGTGGCTGTACAAAGTTATGGCGATCTGGCAAAGTCCGACGCTGCGCGGTCGCGTACGCGCCTCGGCTATGCCGAAACCCCGACAGCAACTACTGAAGGGTTGTTCGATATCAACAAAAAAAGCTGATTGCTGTAGAAATATACAAAACTATGTTAATGTTTGGTTGTTTTACTGCTAACTTAAGTAGCCGAGCCCAATTGAATAAGATAGAATTTTCTATTTTTTCCATCTTTCCTTTATTTTAGACTTAAATTACTACTGTTCAATTATATTTGGGATTTCAAATTATAATCATGGTTTACTTGGTAAATATACATAAACTCAACTGAGTAATGATATCTACGTAATTAATATCCTGGCTGTAGCTCATCAATGCATGAGATGACATTAAGAATATAAGCAATTTAGAATGGGGTGATTTAACTCTAATTTATTATTCTAGTCATAATTTTAAAATATGTTGTCCTTTCTTGCGATTTTTATTTTTATCCTGGTTTGGATATTTATATTAGTGCGATTGATAGACCTAATTTTTATTATCAATAAAAAAATTAAAGCACAAACTTCATCTTTGACTTTTATTATCACATCTTTAGCTTTATCATTTGTGGTCTCAATGATTAGCTTTTATTTAGTACTCAATTTTTTATTTGAATTACCTGTTTATTTAGGTTTAGAAACAAAACAGCAAGATTTTGAAGCGTTAATTTCTCAACAAGATTGTCTACCTTTGACCAACGCTATTCAACAAACAGAAAGTCAAATAGGCAAACAAGAAAACCATCGCTATCTAGAAGAAACTGCCCATCTGTTTACACTGAAACTGGAGTATCAAAAAGCAGCCGAGAAATTTCAAGAACAGATAAAAATATACAAAAATTTAAACTTATCTACAGAAGCACAAAAATATGCAGAACAAATCAGCACTAGACTTGAAGAACAATCCAAACTATTTACCCAAAGAAAAACTATTACAACCAATAAAGAAGGAATTAAAAAAGTCTATAAATTACTAGACAAAATGGATAAACTTGAGCAAGAAAGATTACGATTGATCGATCGAGTTAAGCAACAATGCAATAATACTGCTTAATTTAGCAATGTTTAATCAATAGAAAAAATATGCAACAGATTGACTGGCTAATCATTTTACTGTACCTTGTTTTGACGATGGGTTTAGGGCTGTACCTATCTCGTCGAGCAGCTAAAAGTTTAGTCGATTTTTTTGTTTCGGGTCGATCGCTACCCTGGTGGTTAGCAGGTACTAGTATGGCAGCTACTACCTTTTCGATCGATACTCCTCTGTTAATCTGTGGGATAGTTGCTGGTAGAGGAATTGCCGGAAATTGGGAATGGTGGAGTTTTGGTATTTCCCATATTATTTTAATTTATATTTTTGCTCGACTATGGCGAAGATCGGAGGTTGTTACCGATGCAGAGTTAACGGAGATGCGTTACGGAGGAAAAACCGCAGCGATCTTAAGAGGAACTAAAGCTTTCTTGTTTGCCGTCCCAATTAATTGTGTCGGTATTGGTTACGCCATGCTAGGTATGATTAAAGTAGTTGATGCCCTAGAATTATGGCAAAGTTTAGGGTTTAATCCAGGAGAAAACGGAAAAATTTGGAGTGTAATTGGTGTTAGCCTATTTGTGCTTGTATATTCTGGTTTTTCTGGTTTGTGGGGTGTAGTTGCTACCGATTTCTTTCAATTTTTCTTGGGTTTATTTGGCGCGATCGTTGTAGCTGTAGTAGCAGTCAATCATATTGGTGGTATTCAGGAATTAATTCCTCAAGTTCAACAAACCAGTGAGATTGATATCTTGTCTTTTTTTCCTTTAACTATTAGTAATGGAGGACTGAGTTGGAGTGATGCAGCAGGAATTACCGCTACTACCTTTTCTGCTTATCTATTTATTCAATGGTGGTCATTTCGTCGTAGTGATGGCGGGGGAGAATTTGTCCAACGACTAGCAGCAGCTAAAGATGAAGCTGAAGCGGAAAAATCTGCTTGGTTTTTTAATCTGTTGCACTATATTGTTCGGACATGGCCCTGGATTTTAGTTGCTTTAGTAGCAATGGTAATTTATCCTGATTTGAGCGACCCAGAGTTAGGTTATCCCAAATTAATGTTAGATTTTCTACCTCCTGTATTTTTAGGATTGGTAGTCGCTTCTCTTGTCGCTGCTTTTATGAGTACAGTCTCTACTTCTATTAACTGGGGTGCATCTTATTTAACTAACGATTTGTATCGACGTTTTGTTAAACCAGATGCTAGTCAGGCAGAATTAGTATTGATCGGTAGATTAGCCTCCGTATTAGTTACAGTACTAGGGGCAGTGGCTGCTTTTTACTCCACCGATATTACTACAGTTTTTCGTTTAGTAATTGCTATTGGTACTGGTCCTGGTTTAGTTTTAATCTTGCGTTGGTTTTGGTGGCGCATCAATGCAGCAGCAGAATTAGCAGCAATGTTAGGAGGGTTTACTATTGGCTTAATTACCAGTATTAATCCTGAATTCAATCAAATTTTCCCTGATTTTGGCTATAAATTATTATTTATCTCTTTGACAACTGCTGTCATTTGGCTAATAGTAATGTTTCTTACACCGCCAGAAGATGATGCGATCTTAGATGAATTTTATCGAAAAGTACGTCCAGGAGGAATAGGTTGGCAACCTCAAAAACAAAGAACAGGAATTTCTCCTGCTATGAATTTAGGTAGAGAATTAATTAAAGTAGTGGCTGCAACCCTGTTATTATTTGGTTCGATGTTTGCGATCGGTGGTTTTTTATTGTTACAGTCTTTAACTGGCTGGATTTGTTTAGTAATTGCCGTCCTGGGGAGATTTTGGTTACGTCAATTGAATAAACAGAGAATAGCCCCTATGCCCAGACCTGGTTTAGATGACGAAGATTAGTGTCATTCTTAAGTAGGGTTGGCTGAATGAGTTTGAATAGTTGAGCCAAAGAAGGTTACAAGGATTTTTGGGGCAGAAAAAAGTGAGGAGAAAATAGCCAAAAAGCCTTAAAATCGGTAAAA
>JASJDI010000135.1 GCA_030065155.1 Xenococcaceae cyanobacterium MO_188.B29 | reverse complement strand
AATATTATTTTGTCTTCTGTAGTAGAGACAAAAAAAGCCTTACGGAAGCATTTACCTACAGAGATAGTCAAATTATATGACAGATATAAATATGATTATTTTAATTTAACTAGAACTTATAAATATAATCTTTCTACCTTAGAAAAGCCAGAACCAAGCAAAATTACTAGTAATATATTAAATACAACTAAAAAGTTAGTAAATAATCAGAAAACAATTCTTTTTTATCCTGATTTCCCTTATAAAAAAGCTGCACTATATCAAATTTGTCTTCTCTTAGGTTACGATGTCATCAACGATCCACAAAGAAAATTTGATTTGGCTGTGAAATGGGAAAGATACGCTACTTTTTTTGAGAACGATCGCATTTTATCTGAGTTATCACAGCACAACAAAAATATTATCAATCTTAATTGTCAAGATGTTAGCAAAAATTATACTAATGAAGTATTTGAGCAAGTTTTTAGTTACAGTTTAGGCATAGATCCTTTAACTTACACTGGCAAATGTGTTGCAAAATCTAATCTTAATGCTCAACATGATGGCAAAATTATTGATTGTCCCATTGCTCAAGTTCAAGCAAGAGTTACCTATCAAAAACTTGTAGATAATGAAGTACAAGAAAATGCGGTATTAGATTACCGAGTGCCTATTTTTAAACATGAAATTCCCTTAGTATATATATATTTAAAGAAAAATCAGAATGCTACACAAAGGTTTTTTGGTTATCCTAGTTTGATTTCTGTTGAATTAGCAGATGTAGAATCGGTCTTTAGTAAAGATGAAACTAACAAAATTATTTCTTTCTGTCAAAAAATTGGTTTGGATTATGGTGAGTTAGATATCCTTAGAGATAAAAAAGATCGGCGTATTTATATTGTCGATGCCAACAATACTCCTTCCTCTAGATTGCTCTTTGAACCTGTAGAAATGCCTTATGAGAAATGTCTACTTTCTTTTGAACAAAGACAGACGGTATTAGATAAATATACTAAGGCTTTTAAATCACAATTTCTAGAGGATAAACCTTAACTATTTTAATAAATTTATATAAAAGTAAAATATGAATATAGCTAATCTAAAAAAACAAATCAAAACCAATATTCAAAAAATTATAGTGCCAGAAAAAACTAAAGTTTTTTTTATTCATATACCCAAAACAGGAGGAACGTCGATCGATTTTGCGATCAGGAAGCATTACAGGCATAGTTATGGCAGAATTGAAGCTGCACCCTCTTATCAAACAGCTAAGTTATTTGCTCATATTAATTTGGAAGAAGGTAAGATAGATCGACTCTTAGAATTTAGAGAAAAATTAGTTATTTATGAGATGTATAAAGGTACTCAATACATTTCAGGACACGTACCTTACAATGCCGATCGAGGCAATATATTTCATAATCAATATCTTTATATAACTTGCCTGCGCGATCCAGTTAAAAGATATATTTCTAATTATTTTTACAATGTTTATAAAGAAAGCGATCATTTTCGCATTTATGAAGATTTACCTACTTTTTTGACTACTCCCAGAGGGAAAGAAGCTGGTTATGAATATGTGAGATATATAGGTGGAATATCAGAACAATCTGACTATACATCTGCGGAGGCGATCGAGCAAGCCAAGAACAATATAGCTAATTTTCATTTAGTAGGATTTCTCGATAATTTAACTGCTTTTAGGACAAAATTTCAGCAAAGTACAGGTATTAATATAAAAATATGTCACGAACGAAAAAACCCAATTAAAAACCCAGAAATAGATGCAGAAACTTTAGAAAAAATCAAATTAATCTGCGCTCCTGATATAGCACTATATGAATATGCTCAAAATAAATTTAATTAATTAGTAAATTAGTAAATATCAAGGTCGATATGAATGGAAATAAGCAAAAATTTGTCTCGGTAATCATTCCTGTTTTTAACGATATAGAAAGACTTCAACTCTGTCTAAAAGCTTTAGAGAATCAAACTTATCCTCAAGAATTGTATGAGGTGATTGTAGTTGATAATAACTCAGAGGAAAATATAGCTGAAGTTACCAAGCAATTTAAGCAAGTCTCCTTGACTCAGGAAAGTAAGAGGGGTTCTTATGCTGCCCGTAATCAAGGAATTAAAATTGCTCAGGGAAAGTTACTAGCTTTTACAGATTCTGATTGTATTCCTACAGCTAATTGGTTAGAAAATGGGGTAAATAAACTTTTATCAGTATCTAACTGTGGAATAGTTGCTGGCAAAATAAATTTGTATTATCAAAATAAGAGTTGTCCTAATGCTGCAGAAATGTTCGATAAAATTGTTAATCTGCAACAGGAGAAATATGTGGAAGAATATCACTATGGAGCAACCGCAAATTTATTTACTTTTAAACAGGTTTTTGACAAGGTCGGTTTATTTAATGCAGATTTAAAATCTGGAGGGGATGCTGACTGGGGTAATAGAGTTTTTATGAGTGGTTATGACATAATTTACTCTCAAGATGTCCTAATCTTACATCCAGCGAGAAATTCTTTAGCTCAATTAATTAAAAAAGTTATGCGTCAAACAGGAGGGACTTTCGATCGTCAACAAAAACAGAAACAAAAACTTAATTTTAATCAAGTAATAGACTATATTATTCAATTAAGACCACCAGTGCGATCGGCTATGCGTAAAAGTTTATCTGCACAGGAATTACAAGATATTTTTTCTAAAATAGAACTTACTTTTATTATTATTATTATTCATTATTTAAGATTGGGTGAAGAATTACGTTTGCAATTTGGAGGGCAATCAAGATATTAGCATGTGAATTAGTAGGATTGTAAGTACGAAGATGAACGCAGATGTTTTAGAATAATTATTCAGTTACTGTGATAGTTGATAAATATATGATAGATAATTTTGCTTTGATTATTGGAGCCATGAAATGTGGGACGACTAGTCTATTTTCCTACCTAGCAAAGCATCCACAGATTTCAGCTTGCACTAATAAAGAACCAAATTTTTTCTCAACAAAAAGAAAATGGTCCAAAGGCTTTGAATGGTATTGTAATTTATGGAATTGGGATAACAATCAACATAAAATTGCCCTCGAAGCTTCAACAAGTTATACCAGAATTCCAAATTATCTAAATGCGCCAGAGAGAATTGCTACGATCGACAAAAACTTTAAGTTCATTTACATAATGAGAAATCCGATTGAGAGAATAGAGTCTCATTATACTTATGGGCATGCATTGGGATTTCCAGAAACCCAAAAACCTCTCTCTGAAGTGATAGATAGCGATTTGATAACAACTTCACAGTATGCCAAACAGATAGCAGAATACTATAAAAGGTTTTCCACCGATAGCATTCTTTTGTTAAACTTTGAAGATTTAAAAACAAATACACTCGATCAGGTCAAAAAAGTTTGTCAATTCTTGGATATAGACCCCGACTACAATTTTCAGGAACTGGATACAAGGCATAATGCCAACGAGGGAAGGATAGGTTACGATCCATTCTGGCGTTCGTTAAGACGTATTAAGCTATTGCGCTCTATGGCTCAGGTGATTCCAGTCAAGCAAAAGCAAATGCTTCATGGTTTCTTTGGATGCCAAATAGAAGGTAACATTAAGCTTTCTCCAGAGCAAAGAAATTTTATCTTGCAGGAATTGCAGGAAGATTTGAGCAAACTTAGGTTGGAATACGGCGTTGACGTAGGCAGTTGGGGGATCGAAGTCTAATACTAACTACCAGATGTTTACTATCCATTATTCAACAATTGACAATGAACAATTAACAATGGACAACTACCTCTTACTAAAAGGAAGAGGATTGAACTAAGGAAAAATTTTTCTTCTTATTTCTCCTTGAAAGGAGAGGTCTTAAATTGCTTCCCGAACAAAGAAAAATGGTTGGGCATTTATTAGAAGATGACTTAAAACAGTTACAACAAGAATATCAATTTGATATATCCCGTTGGGAAGTATAGGTAATAGGTAATGAGTAATAACTACGAAATGCCAACCGCGAACTACGAACTATTAAATAAACCCATAAATAGACCACCAAAAATTCTTTCTTTGATGGAAGAACATATGGGACATGGAACTTATGGCAATTTATTGAGAGAAGGTTTTGCTAAATTAGACTCAACCTCAGTAGATTTTTATTGGTATCCAGAAGAGAGAAAATTAGATACAAAATTTTTAAGATGGCTACTTAGTCTGTCTTTTCCTCATGCTTGGATTCAAAAACAAAATTTGGATTTTCGTCGTTTGCGAGCACAATTGAGCTATGCCTACATGACGAGAAAGTTAGCTCTTAAAAAACTCAAACAATGTTCCTATTCTGCCCTTCATTTCCATACTTATATACTGGCTTTTTTGTCTTTAGATTTAATGGCAAAAATACCTAGCATTGTAAGTTTAGATATGACTTCTTCTCAGGCAGCCTTTGAGCAAACCGATCTTAACTTTATGTGGACTTATCGCCCTAATATTTTATTGGGTCAAAAAGTTTTTCAAGCAGCGAAAGGAATTGTAACCAGATCGGAATGGGGAAGACAATCTGTTATTCGCGACTATAATATAGAACCAGAGAAAGTCAAAGTTATTTATCCTGGGGTTGATGTTAATAAACTAACTCCAGGTAAGAAAATAAAAGAAGAACAAAAACCTTTTAATATTCTCTTTATTGGTACAGATTTTGAACGTAAAGGGGGAGAAGATGTAGTTGCAGTTTTTCTCGATCGATTTAGTGAACAAGCAGAATTAAATCTGGTTACTAATGCACCCATAAATTATCAACATTCCCGCATTAAAATTCACAGAAACGTAAAAGCTTATACTCCTCAGTGGTTAAACCTATATCATCAAGCAGATGTCTTTATTATGCCTACCCATTTTGAAGGTTTTGGTTGGGTTTTCTTAGAAGCTATGGCTGCTGGTTTACCAGTAATTGCAACAGATATTAATGCCATCCCCGAAATGGTAACTCACGGAGAAACAGGATTTTTAGTCCAACCAGGCGATCGATCTAATCTAGCAACTCATTTAAAGTATTTAATAGATAATCAGAGTTTTGCTCAAGAAATGGGAGTAAAAGGCAGAAAAAAAGTTGAAAATAACTTTAATGCCCAAATTCACTGCCAAATTCTTGCCAATATGTTTGAAAATATTATTAGTAATGAAAATTCTGCTCATCATCCATTATAAATTTGACCCTAATTCTGGTGCTGCGGGTGTTACCTGGAAGTTAGGACAATACTATCAACAATTAGGACATCAGGTACAATACTACTCCCTAGATAACTTACCTAACTGGTTGCCAGAGTTGGCTAAAATAGTCTTATTTCCTTGGTTTGTTGCTCTACATATCAGGAAACTGGCTAATCGGGAAGTTGTTGACGTAGTAGATGCTTCTACTGGAGATACTTGGTTGTGGTCAAGAATTGGGCAGTATATCAGCAAAAACCCCCCTGTGATTACTGTGAGAGATCATGGTTTAGATCACATAGAGCATCAGGAATTTCTCAAAGATGTCCAACTAGGCAAACGTCCTATGAGTTGGAAATATCCTTTGTACAGAGGTAGTATTCGTCTTTGGGAAGAAGCTACGGCTTTACGTCATGCCGATTTAGCCTTGTTGCTCAATCGTCCTACTTTAGAATACGCAGTTAATAACTTAGGAGTAGAGAAACAAAAAACCGAACTAATTATTAATGGAATACCCGAAAACTTTCTCAATCTACCCTATGAGCCATTAGATATCAACCAAAACCCTGTTATTCAGATCGCCCAAATCGGTACCTATATTCCTCGCAAAGGTATTCAATATAGTGTACCAGCCTTAAATAAAATACTCGATCGCTATCCCCAAGTAAGAGTGACTTTTTTAGGGACACAATGCTTAGAATGTCCTGATATAGAGCAAGTATATGCTGATTTTGACATAAATGTGCGTGATCGCGTTACTGTTATCCCTCGTTATCCCCACGCTGAATTACCCACTTTATTAAAAGACCATCAGATCAAGCTATTTCCTAGTACTTGTGAAGCTTTTGGGATGGCATTAGTAGAAGCAATGGCTTGTGGACTAGCTCCTATAGTTAGTGCTACTCCTGGACCCATGGCAATAGTAACCCATGAACAGAATGGGATTGTCATTGAGCCTCGTAATGCAGAAGCGATCGAAAATGCCTTAGAACAGCTTATTACTAACTATGATTATTTGGAACTTTTACGTCGCAACGCCTACAACTCAGCCCAGAGATATAGTTGGATGAGTATTGCCCAAAATACCCTTACTTTATATCAAAAGACGTTAGTTTAGGCGCAGTTGAAGAATCTGGAATAGTTAATTGCCTATTACATTAGACTTCTTGCATAAATAAATTGGCAAGTCACTATGGTCAAGGTTTTGAGAAAACCTCAAAGCTATGTAGAATTAATTCCTTCCTCTCTTGGTGCGCGTTCCTTAGCTCGGGAAACCCGAGCAGGGTCGCACCGCTTGTCTCCCTTGTCTCCCTTATCCTCCTTGTCTTTCTCAACCGTTCAATTAGGACTTATGCAAGAGATGCCATGAACGAGCGTTCACAACCCAGGTATGAAAATAATTCATTCTGAACTTCAGCAACTCCTGAACTTCTATTTTCAAGACAGGTCTATTGCCCCGTTCTTTTCTCTTGCAAAACAAGTTTTGTTAGCTAACGAGATATGGGTTTCATCTTTTTGGTTAACCTAAGTATTTTCTTGGAGTGCTAATTTATAATTATTACTCAAGGAGTTCGAGAAAATAATGATAGCAAGACATTACTTTCAGGCTAGTATCTTAGTATCAACCCTAGTCGGACTTAGTAGCCTTAATTTACCTGTTGAAGCCTCGGAACTTTTAGTTGGTAGCTTTAATAATGATTCAGTCTTACGTTATGATAGTGCCACTGGTAACTTTATCGACACTTTGATTAGTTCTGGTAGTGGAGGGTTAGATGGTCCCGTAGCTTTAAGCTTTGGTCAAGACCAAAATCTTTACGTTATCAGTCTTTTCACTGATAATATCCTCCGCTACGATGGACAAACAGGGGCTTTTATCGGTGAATTTGTCACTTCTGGGAACGGTGGCTTAGACTCACCTCAAGATTTAACTTTTGGTGCAGATGGGCATCTCTACGTTAGTAGTACTAATAGTCAAACTAGCAATAATATCTTGCGTTTTGACGGAGAAACAGGAGAGTTTATCGATGAATTTGTCACGGCTGGAAGTGGTGGGGTAGTGGCACCCTTTGGTTTGCGTTTTGGTCAAGACGGCAATCTCTACGTTAGCAGTACTCTGACTAATCAAATTCTGCGCTATAACGGAGAAACTGGTAATTTTCTGGATGTTTTTGCCACATTAAATCCTGGCTCTTTGCCTGGTGGCTTAACTTTTGGTGAAGACGATAATCTTTATGTAGCTAATTTTGGTACCAATAATATTGAAAGATATGATGGTGTTACAGGAGAACTAATAGATGTATTTGTAGATAATAGTGGCGGTGAGCTAGATGGACCAGTGCAGCCTGTATTTGGGGAAGATGGTAATCTCTATATCAGTAGTCTCAATACTAATACAGTTCTGCGTTACGATGGGGAGACTGGAGATTTTATTGATGAATTTATTTCTGCGGGTGCTGGGGGATTAGATGGTGCTGGTTGGCTAGCATTCAAAGAGGAGGAATCTATTTCCGTCCCAGAATCCTTCGGAGGCAAAGGACTTATAGGATTCATAACAATGATAGGAATTCGTTTCTTACTGAGAAAAAACGGTAGTCTCTACTAACTAGTACACAAATACTTGTCGGCTACTTTTGGGAATAGGAGAAAAGACTTGTCCAAAAATTAAATTTTTTTTTTGCTTAATTTCTAAAGTCCAGCTAAAACTATGCAAAGAATACATATTGTTGGTTGTGGTCCTCGCACTGGAACTACTTTGATGGCAGAAATGATGTCTGCTTGTTTTGATATAGACTTATATCCTAAACATGAAAGTAGTATTTATACTCGACCAGCCCGTAAAGCAAAGATATTTTTAACCAAACGTCCCCGCGATATTTTAGTTGTGGGACCAATGTTGCGTTTAATGTCCAATCTTCATGTAGTGTATATGCTGCGAGACCCTCGTGATACGATTGTATCCAAGCATAGAAAAGACCCAGAGCGTTATTGGGCAAGTCTTCGTTACTGGAAAACCTATACTATCTATGGACGTAAACTAGAAAATCATCCTCGATTTATTACTGTCCGTTATGAAGATTTGGTAGTCCAGGCAGATTCAGTACAAGAATATTTGGCACAAAGAATACCATTCTTGACTAAACGCGCTTCTTTTTCTCGTTATCATGAAATTGCCAAACCTGATGATGATTCTTTAGCTGCATTAAAAGGAATGAGACCCGTTAGCTCTACCAGTATTGGGAATTGGCGCAACCACCTTTCTAGGATAGCAGGACAGATCCAAAACCATGGCGATATTAGCCAAGACTTAATTGAGTATGGCTATGAACAAGATGATAGTTGGTTGAAAGAATTAAAAGGTGTCACCCCAGACTTCAGCGAAAGTCATTGGGCTGAATATTTTACTAAAGAAGAATTAAAACAAAGAATGAAGTGGAAGTATATTAAACCAATTTTTTATTTATTACCAAGCTTTGTTACAAGTAGGGAGTTGTAATGTTGGACGACTAACAACTAACAACTATTTCCCTGGTTATTTTGGCTATTTCAGCGCGGAATTCTTGCCGATAATTAGTTTAGATACATTTTCTTTGCCTAATCTTTATCAAAGATAATTTCTAGTTGCTGTATCCTAAAGTATATTTTTTATATTTGACAAATGCTAAATATTTCTAATTTATATTATTACTATATTATTACTAAATTTCTGACTATTTTTAAGAGTTGGTATCCTAATATCTAAATAAGGTGTTGACAAGATATTAAAATTACTTGTTTTGACTATGAAATGCGATGAGCCATTTTTAGGACTAGAAGCAAATGAAATTATGGGATACTGGGGCAGATAGTACGTTCGGTTAGTCTGAATTATTGGCTGTAAAGCTGAAAAAGTAGTTAAAGTAACAATTTTGCTGTAGAAATTACAATATGTTGAAAACAGCTTTCAGAGCGAGAAAAAATTATAGCGACTGGCATGGTTAGCAGATGTTAGAAAGAGGAGATACATTTGGTCTAGCCTCTCAACTCTACCAGCTTCAGTCAAGACTTTTTAGGGGTAGGCTTGATATTGAGGATTCGCGCCAACTTAGGTGGAGTCTATATTTTTATTTGGGGCGTTTAGTGTGGGCAGGAGGAGGAGCCGATCCTTTAGAGCGTTGGCAGAGGCTTTTGAATTACTACTGCCCTGGGATAACTCAATTAGAGGAACTTAATCCTGAAACAGCAGAATTTGATGGATATATGCTCCTTTCACAAATATTAAAGCAAGACAGGAGTAAGCGTTCTGAGATCATAGCTTTAGTCCAAGATATTTTAGTTGAAGTTTTATTTGATATCTTGCAATATGAGCAGCAATTAAAGGATGGCCAGCAAAGCAATCAACTTTCTTTTGTCTATGATAATCAAAATTATCCTAAAACTGCTTTCACTCTTGCGCGAATAGACCAGTCTTTAACAGAAGCAATACAAAAGCTGCAATTATGGCAAAAGATGAAATTACTGCCTTATTCACCTAACTTAATTCCTTTTATTCAGCAACCTGAAAGATTACGACAAAATTTAGAAAACTCAATAGATGAATATCGGATCTTGACTCAGTTTGTAGATGGTAAACGTACTTTACGTAGCTTATCTTTAGAACTAAAACAACCACTGCCAGATTTAACTTCATTTTTTGTCCAATATGTTAATTCTGGGATGATGAGCTTTTTAGAAGCTCAGAAGAGTGAAGAAAAGCCACTAGAACAAAATCAAAAAACCAAGCAATTTTTTAGTCATGTTTCTGCATATCAATCTCCTGAAGAGACTCTTCCTTTGGTAATGTGTATTGATGATAGCCCAACAGTATGTACTCAGATGAGACAGATTATTATTGGCGAAGGTTGTCGTTTTTTTGATATACAAGACCCAATCTTAGCAATTCCTAATTTACTCAAAATTCAACCAGACTTGATCTTTCTCGATCTGGTTATGCCGGTTGTCAATGGCTATGAACTCTGCGCTCAAATTAGGCGGATTTCTAGAGCTAAAGATACCCCTATTGTAATTTTGACTGGTAAAGATGGACTGATCGATCGAGTCAGAACCAAAATGGTAGGGGCTAATGACTTTATCTCTAAACCAGTTAATCAAGAGCGGGTGGTATCAATTTTGCGTAAGTATGCTCTAATTAAATAGACTTTTTTATTTATCCCCCTAATCAATCTTGAAAAAGTGGTAGATACAAACTAATAAAAATTTATCGTTTTTTTTGTTATTGGAGGTTTATTTTATTAAGTGGATAAATGAGCTTGTAATGGAATTGAAATTTATCTACTCTAATTTTCTAGAAAATTCACCATATTTCAAGGAGTAAAAAGAAATAACAATGAATACAGTGATGATTGTAGAAGATAGTATGACAGATATGGAGCTATTAACACTCTATCTGCAAAAAGAAGGTCTTTCCGTCATGTCAGCTACGAGTGGGGAAGATGCTCAGCGGAAACTAGAAAAACATAGACCAGATTTAATTGTTTTGGATGTAATTTTACCAGGGCAAAGCGGGTTTCAACTTTGCCGTCAACTCAAATCCGATCCTCAGACAAAAGGCATTCCGATTGTACTTTGCTCTACTAAAAATACAGAAGTAGATAAGCAATGGGGAAAAATGGGAGGAGCAGATGCTTATATAACTAAGCCTGTAGATAAAGATAATTTGCTCAATACAATCCGTCAATTTATTTAACAAACACGCTATTAGAGCTAAATTTTAAGGAGAAAGCGATCGATGAATCAAGCAGAAAACCTAATGGAGTTGGTTAAATCTGAGCAGATTCACTCAAAAGCGATATGGGAAGATGAGGCAACTAGATTTTTACGATTTTCCCTGGGTAAAGAAATTATCGGTTTATTATCTTTAGACAGACTAGTAGAAGTCCTTAAAGTTCCTCCCTGTGAGATTTTGCCAATTCCCCAAGTGCCTAACTATTTGTTAGGAATTGCTAACAGACGGGGAGAAGCTGTTTGGATGGTAGACTTGTCCTATTTAATGGGGGCTACTCATTTATCTCAGCGAGAAGTAACTCCCGAAATTTGTACAGCGATTCTAGTCCAAGCCCAGGAGCAAGCTATTGGACTATTGGTGGAGCAAGTTAACTCGATCGAAGTTTATAACTTAAGCAATTTAAAACCTTTTCCTGCCCAGACATTGCCATCTACGTTACTATCTTTTCTAGAAGGATATTTTGTTGATTCAGAGGGAAAGACTCTAGCTCTGCTCAATGTAGATACTATTATCGAGACAGTAGAGAACTTAAATAAAGCAATTTGATCGATAATTGGAATCAATAATAAAGCAGCAAATTCTAGGAAGCGAACGGATACAGAATAAATCTTGCCTAAGTCCCCAAAACTTTAGTTAAAGGAAGTAGCGAGTTAATTATTTCTATTGGCAATTTACTGCCAGAAATTTAGACAAGTAATAGATTAAACCATAACTTTAGTTGGAAAATTAATTTATGACCACTATATTTAATTCCGCCAACACCAACATTGGCTCTGATAAATCTTTCGTTGGTAATGGTGTTGGCCCAAAAAGTCATCTTACTCAGCAGATTAAGAATGCTTTAAAGTCTCTAGATAAAGATTTAGACCAAATTAGTCCTAAGGATTCTCCTCAGTTTCGCGCTCGTCTCAAAGAAATTATTAGCCTAACCAATGCTTTCGATCGGCAAGAACAAATTGAGCAACAGACCCTATTTAAAATCGCCCAGCAACTAAGACTAGCGAAGAATGCTGAGACTTTACTTAACCAGGCTGTAACCCAAATTAGCCAAATTTTCGATGTGGAGAGGGTACTAGTTTATACTTTTGAGCAAAAAGATAAAGGGATTGTAGCAGCAGAAGCCCTAAGAGAAGGCTTTACTCCTACTATGGGAGAGAGAATTGCCCCGTTATGCTTTGGACTATCTAATGCCAATCATTATAAGCAAGTTAAAGTAGTGGCGATCGCTGATATACAGGAGGCAGAATTATCACCCTATCAATTGCAATTGATGGAACGCTTTCAGATTAAAGCTAGTTTGGCAATACCCATTGTGTCATCGGGGCAGGTTTGGGGGTTACTGGTAACTCATCAGTGTCTGAGAAGTAGAGAGTGGCAAGATTCAGAAATTCGTTTACTAGAACAGGTAAGTGCAGAATTATCAGTACAGTTACAGATAGCAGAAGTACAAGTAAAATTACAAGGAGAGATCAACGCCCAAAAAGCCCTAGCCAAAGTGCTTGATAAACTTCGTCAACCTTTTAATCTCAAGACCTTATTTGAGGTGGCAACCCAAGAAGTGCGTAAACTTATGGGTATTGAAAGGGTAACTATCTACAAGTTTCGCGAAGACTATTTTGGGGATTTTGTTGCCGAAGCAGAACTACCAGGATTTCCTAAACTAGTGGGTAGTGGCTGGGAAGACCCCTATTTACAAGAAAATCAAGGGGGAAGATTCCGCGATAATGAAGCCTTAGTCTGTAATGATATCTATAATGCCGACTTGAGTGAATGTCATATCGAAGCTTTGGAATTTTTTGGCGTTATGTCCTGTGCCGTAGTCTCAATTTTCAAGGATAAAGAATTATGGGGCTTGCTGTCGGCTTTTCAAAATACCACTACGCGGAATTGGTCAAACTCAGAAGTAGAATTGCTTCAGCAAGTAGCTACTCAGATTGGTATTGCTCTGTCTCAGGCAGATAACATGGAGCAAATTCAAAGCAGAAATCTAGAGTTAGACAAGCTGGCTCGACAGGAGCATTCCCTCAGTAAAGTGTTTAATAAAATTAGCCAATCTTTCGAGCTCGAAGCTCTGTTTAGGTCGGCGACTCAAGAAGCCCGTAAGCTGCTAGATATCGAACGGGTTACTATCTACAAGTTTCGTGAAGACTACTTCGGAGATTTTGTCGCCGAAGCAGAGTTACCAGGATTTCCTAAACTGGTGGGCAGTGGCTGGGAAGACCCCTATTTACAAGAAAATCAAGGGGGAAGATTCCGCGATAATGAAGCCTTGGTTTGCGATGATATCTCTAATGCCGACTTGAGCGACTGCCATATTGAGGCATTAGAAGAGTTCGGGGTGAAGTCCTGCGCCGTAGTCTCAATTTTTAAGGGTAAGCAATTATGGGGCTTGCTGTCGGGTTTCCAAAACACGAGCGTGCGTCATTGGACAGATTCGGAAGTTGAATTGCTGAAGCGAGTAGCAGCCCAAATTGGCATTGCCCTCAATCAGGCAGAGAACTTAAAGCAGATCCAAGCCAGAAATATTGTCTTAGAAACCCTAGCCAGACAGGAGAAAGCCTTCAACCGAGTGGTTGATAAGATTCGTCAAACCCTAGATATCGAGACAATTTTCCAAACCGCCACTCAAGAAGTCCGCAAGTTGCTGGAGATAGAGCGGGTTACTATCTACCAATTTCGTGAAGACTACTTCGGAGATTTTGTCGCCGAATCAGAGTTACCAGGATTTCCCAAACTAGTGGGTAGTGGTTGGGAAGACACCTATTTACAGGAGAACCAGGGAGGACGTTTCCTTGATAATGAAGCCCTAATTTGCGATGATATCTATAATGCTGGCTTGAGCGAATGCCACATTGAGCAGTTGGAAGAGTTCGGGGTGAATTCCTGTGCTGTAGTCTCAATTTTCAAGGGTAAGCAATTATGGGGCTTACTGTCGGGTTTCCAAAACACTGAACCCCGCCATTGGTCAGAGTCGGAAGTACAATTGCTCAAGCGGGTGGCTACTCAAGTTGGGATCGCCCTTCAACAGGCAGAAGCCTATGAGCAGATTCAGACTCAGAATACCCAATTAGCTCAAAATGCCCAACGAGAAAAATCTCTCACTAGAATCATCGAAAATATTCGGCAGACCCTTGATGTCGAAACTACTTTCAACACGACTACCAAAGAATTACGCTATATCTTAAATTGCGATCGCGTTGCCATCTATAAGTTTAATCCTGATTGGAGCGGTTATTTTGTCGCTGAATCTTACACTCGTGGTTGGGATAGCTTAATGGACAAGCAAGACAAAATCCCCAACCTGCAAGAGAGTGTGAGCGATTGTCAGGGTCTTATGAGTATGAGCAAAGGCTCATTAAAGTTTGCTGATACTTTCTTACAAGAAAACCAAGGAGGAGCTTTCCGCGCTCGCCAGTTGATACAAAGAGAGGATATCTACCAAGCTGGTTTTACACCCTGTTATATTGAAGTGTTAGAAGAGTACCAAGCCAAAGCCTATGCGATCGCTCCTGTGTTTGTCGGAGAAAAATTGTGGGGATTACTAGCTGCTTTTCAAAACTCTGGCCCCCGCCATTGGGAAACAGGGGAAATGAACGTATTGTCTCAGGTCGCAACCCAGCTTGGGGTAGCTGTGCAACAAACTCAATATGTTGAGGAACTTCAGCAGCAATCCCAGCAAATCTCCACTCTGGCTGACAAAGTGATAGCTTCCGCCAGAATCATCTATAAACTGGGACAAGAATCACCATTCCAACTCCAAGACATTAAATTCCTCAAGGGTTTTTTGCGCTTAGCGGTTGCCGAGACTCGCAGACTGTTTGATACAGACCGAGTGGCGATTTATCGGTTTAACTCAGACTGGAGTGGAGACTTTGTGGTAGAAGATATGGGCAAAGAATGGAAGCCCCTCGTCGGCACACCCACAGAAAGCGTAAAAGATACTTACCTTGAAGAAACCCAAGGGGGACGTTATGCCAAGAGAGAGTCTCTGCGGGTGAACAACATCTATACCCAAGGATACGAGTCCTGCCACATCCAATTACTAGAGCAATTCGAGGCAAAAGCGTATATGCTTGCTCCCATATTTAAGGGAGAGAAACTTTGGGGACTTCTAGCAGCCTACCACAACAGTGAGCCACGCCAGTGGAGCGACAACGAGCTAAGGCTATTGACCCAGGTTGCTGCTCAGCTAGGAGTAGTCCTGCAGCGAGCAGAATACCTACAACAGCTTAATGAACAACAAAATGAATTGGCAAAAGCAGCACAAAGAGAGAAAGAAGACAAAGAAAGGTTACAAAGGGAAACCCTAAGCTTGCTCAAAAGCATTGAGCCTTCTTTGCGAGGAGATTTAACTGTAACGGTTCCTCTCTGGGAGGATGAAATAGGTACGATCGCTGATGGTTACAATACTACTTTACAAACCTTAAAAGAACTAGTCAGACAGGTAAAAGTATCTGCGGAAAAAGTAGATCGAACCTGTAACACAAGTACATCTGCCGTAGGACAACTATCTGAGCAAGCTCAACAACAATCCCAAGAATTGCAACAAGCCTTGCAAGAACTACAGCAAATGGTAGATTCGATCGCTCAGGTAGCGGTTAATGCCCAGCAAGTAGATAAGGCAGTACTAGATGCCAATCGAACTGTTCAAGCAGGAGACTCCATTATGGAGGAAACCGTAGCGGGGATTGGGGAAATCAGAGAAACAGTGGCAGAAACCGCTAAAAAACTGAAAAATCTCGGTGAATCATCGCAAAAAATTGCTAAAGTTGTCAGTCTAATTGATAACTTCGCTAATCAGACCAATCTCTTAGCAATTAACGCTGCTATCGAAGCAACTAGAGCAGGGGAATATGGACGAGGTTTCGGTGTAGTTGCCGATGAGATCCGAACTCTAGCCTACCAGTCTGCCAATGCGACTAATGAAATCGAACGCCTGGTACAAGAGATTCGCACAGAGACGCAATCGGTTACTGAGGCAATGGAATTAGGTATTATGCGAGTTGTCAAAGGGACAGAATTGGTAAACAAAACTCGTCAGAGTCTGGATGAAATTAAATCAGCAACCAAGCAGATTAGCGATCGAGTCCAACATATTACCACTTCTACTTCCACTCAAACTAAACAGTCGCAGTTGATGACTAAAGCGATGACAGATGTAGCGGATATAGCTAATCAAACTTCGTCCAACTCAGTCAAAATTGCTTCTTTGTTTAAAGAATTGCTCTCTACTTCCGAACAATTACAGACCAGTATTAGTAAGTTCAAAATCGATTAGTTTGAGGATTAATTTCTCTCTTTGAAAAGAGGAGTTCAGAAGTTCAGGAGTTCAGGAGTTCAGGAGTTCAGGATTTGCTGAATGAACTTATTCCTGGGTTGTGAACCATTGGTTTATGGTATCTCTAGCAAAGGTTTGATGGTTGTTTGTCCTGTATTCAAAATGTTCTACTACCTGTATTACTTCTGCCCTCTGCCTCCTGCCTTCTGCCTCCTGCCCCAATACTGTTCGGATAAGCTTGAAAACTTAATGGAATTAGGGAGTGTGGGAAGTGTGGGAAGTGTGGTCGGAGACAACTTTTAAGGTTAATCTCCCCTACGGACATCTCACGGTGCTGAGGTTTCCTC
>JASJDI010000134.1 GCA_030065155.1 Xenococcaceae cyanobacterium MO_188.B29 | reverse complement strand
GTAAGAATTGTTTCTTTTAAATAACCTGCTAATTCTTTATTCTCAAAAACATCTAAAAAATAATTATTAACTGCTAATTGAGGCTTGATGCTGACTAAACTAGCTGCGTTGGGATTGAGAGCAATAATTTTCAACTGTTCATCAACAACAATAATCCCATCACCGATACTCTGAATAATTGCTTCATTACGCTGTTGTTCGATAATGACTTTACCGACATTGAGTTCATGAAATGCCTTGAGTTTTTGACTCATATTATTAATTTCTGTCGCCAAAATACCTAATTCATCCTGAGAAGCAACTTCTACAGCAATATTATAATTTCCTTCAGCAATTTTTTCGGTAGCAGAAATGGTTTTAGTTAGGGGTTGGGTAATACGATTGGCTAATAATAAACTAAAAATTAAACCTAGACTGGCAGCACTTCCTAAAGCGATCGCCATTGACCAAATTGCTTGTTGTGAAACTCTTTGTGCTGAGTTTGAAGCCGATACCATTGTCTCTTGATTTACTTCTCTTAGTTGAATACTTAAATTTCTTATTTCCATGAATAGAGGAAATATATTATTATAATATTTATCAATATTAATATTAGGAGAGTCAACGGATTTAAGATAGCTATTATAGTTGGATTCTAAAGCATTTAAAATGTCTTTTTCTTCGCTAATTGTAATATTATCCTTAGCTCTAGCTAACCACTGTAAAAATTGAATTTCTCCCTGAAGAAACTGCTTTTCTGCTTGGTCTTTATCATTTAAAATAAATAACAAAACTGCGCTATCTTGTCGTTCGAGGGCATCAATAATATTCTCAGCAGCTAAAATGCTACGATAATTCTCTTGCAAAATAGCATTACTAGCTTTGCCCAGACGACGTAAATTAAATGTACCCCAACAACCAACCAGAACCATTAACCCTAAAACAAAGCCATATCCCAACAAAATTTTGCTTTTAAGTTTCATATTTGTAGAGCATAAATACTAAAATATATAAATTATCTAGAATGGTAATTAGATCTAGCTTGGCATTGGGCGATCGCCTTTAGCATCTACTGAAAGATTGAACTCAGGTTTTTTCTATCTAAAGTTAGAAGCAAGGGAAAAAAAGCAATGTGAAAATAGAAAGAATTTATCTAAAATGCTCTTTTATGAATTTTAACTTTCTCTCAATCCAATTCTTAGATAACAAGATCAGCGACTATTTGCTAGCTTTAGTAATTTTAGTAGCTGGTATATTTGTTCTCAGAATATTCCGCACTATTGCTATTCATCGTCTCAAAAAGTTGGCAGCTAGAACCGATAATATCTATGATGATGCAATTATTAGAATCCTGGAACGTAATCTAATTCCTATTGCCTATATGGGAATTATTTATGTGGCAATTGATAATTTAACTTTACATCCCATCCTCGATCGCGTTGTTGAAGTTATAGTTATCATGGCTTCTACTATATTTGTCATTATCTTATTGACGACTTCGTTAGAGTATTTAATGAGGCTTTATTGGGTAACTTATCATCGAGATAATGCTAATATGGAGCAGAGTATTGATGCTTTAGTTCCTGCCATTAGAATTTTTGTTTGGCTAATCGGTCTTGTCTTTTTATTAGATAATTTAGGATTTGATATTTCTGCAGTAGTAGCTAGTTTAGGTATTGGTGGTGTAGCGATCGCTTTAGCTTCTCAAGGGGTATTACAAGATCTGTTTAGTTACTTTTCTATTTTGCTCGATCGTCCTTTCGAGTTAGGAGATTTTATTATTGTTGGTGATTATGTAGGTACAGTAGAATATGTAGGCATTAAAACAACTCGACTAAAAAGTATTAGTGGTGAAGAGATTATTATTGCTAATACCGATTTGACTAGTTCGCGCATTCGCAATTTCAAGAGGATGCGTAAACGTCGGATAGTATTTAAATTTGGAGTAGTATATGAAACCACAACTAAACAATTAGATCAAATTCCTGTTTTAATCGCAGAAATTATTAACAATACTGACAATACAATTTTCGATCGCGCTCATTTTTCTGGCTATGGTAAATATAGTTTGGATTTTGAGGTAGTCTATTTTATTGATACTAATGACTACACTATTTATATGGATGCTCAACAGCAAATCAACTTAAAGATCAAAGCAGAATTCACTAAACGAAATATCGAGTTTGCTTATCCTACTCAAATAAATTACTTTAATAATTTACCAGTTAACTCTGAGAATGGTAATAGAGATAAAACTTTAGAAATTTCATCTTAAGCAGATTCATACAAGGTTTTGAACCAATAAGCGATATGATTTTCAGGATTACTCCAATCCTGATTCGCATAAAATTCGGCTATTTCTAATGAAAGCTGATCTCTAAAACTTTGCTCATCTCTACTCCAATAGCTATCTGGTTTAATTTGACTCCAACAGGGCTTTGCTTTTCTAATTGTTAATAATATAAAAACTAATTCTCTTTTTTTTTGAGTATCAGTATTTTTTATAAATTCTTTGTTCCAAGTTTTTTGTAGTTTGTATACATCACAACAGTCAAGATATTGGTAATAGTTAATCCGATTAATAACTCTGTCATACTGTCTAAAAAATTAGATAACCGCAAGGTTATTCCGTCTTTTAAATCTTTTTGCGACACAACCCTTTTATGTAGGTTTCATCTACTTTCCAAGAATCGTTGGTAGGCTTGAGAAAACGACGAGTTCTTTTCTCTATTTCAGGAGCATAAGTCAGAACCCAACGCCCGATAGTAGAATGATCTACTTTCAAACCTCTCTCTAACATCATTTCTTCCAAATTTCGATAACTCAAAGGGTAGCGAAGATACCAACGAACATTGAGCAAAATAATTTCTTTTTGGAAATGTCGCCATTTGAAAAGTTCTTTGGGATTCATTGAAGGATGAAAGGCGTGAGTATGATCGCTTAAGTTACATTGTACTACACGCTCCTTCCTATTTTTTGCGACAGAACTCCATATCTAGGGTTTGCTGAAAAAGTAGTCTGTGAGGATAAGTAATGAGTAATAAGTAAGGAGTAATGAGTTGCGCATTACTAAATTTAATTTTTGCTCCTAAATTTTCTCAAAAGTACCAAGATTTTGAGTGAAAGGATGCTAAAACCTTGCACTTTATGTCAGACAAAAATCTCAAACTTCCTGTCAGATATAGCTTTTAGATTTATTCGGCAAGCCCTACATAATAAGCGATCGCTCTAAGTCTTTGGTTACTTTTGAAAATTGGAATGTAGAAATAATTTTGCTTAGGTACTTATATAGTCTAGACAAGATGGGCGTTGCAACTATTTAACTTGATCTAACCCTAAGCGATTAGCTACAATTATCTGCAAAAATAAATAGATTTTGCTCTCAAACTTTTGAGCGATTGCCTTTCAGCCAATATCGAGCATCCTGGAGAAGGATATTTATATCAAAAGCACTTTTTCAAGAAATTTAGATAGGGTTTGCTATGACCTACTAGATCGCGTCTCTACCTAACTGGATGATCTCTGATATCTACAAGATTTAGGTCTTCATCAAACTTGAAACACCAAAAGATTATATGTTCAACATTGTAAGCAACCTATTTTTCTCGAAACATTACATCCCTCACGGGCATTGTTATCTCTGGCAATTCCCCCTGGTATGGTTGCACTTACTCTCAGACTCATTCATTGCCCTTGCTTACTACTCGATTCCCATACTCCTGATTTATTTTATTCGCAAGCGGGAGGATGTTCCCTTTAAGGGGATATTTATTTTATTCAGCGCGTTCATTATCAGTTGTGGAACCACTCATTTAATGGCTGTGTGGACGCTTTGGTATCCAGCATACTGGGTGTCTGGAGCAATCAAAGCTATTACAGCATTAATTTCTGGCTACACCGCGATCGCTCTCGTGCCTATAATACCTCAAGCCCTATCTCTGCCTAGTCCCAAGGCTCTAAAGGAAATCAACCAACAGTTAGTAGAACAAATTAACGAACGCGCCTTAGCAGAAGCAAACCTCCAGTATCAACTCGAATTTGACAAACTAATTACTAGCATCTCAACTCGTTTTATCAATCTAAAATTGGCAGAGATTCCCGCAGGTATCGATCGTGCGTTGCAGGAAATAGGAGAATTTACTCAGGTCGATACCAGCTATGTTTTTCGGTGGGACGAGGAAAAAAAAACTTGCAGCATGATTTATGAGTGGGTGGCACCGGGGAGAAAAGCCCAAAAAGAAAAAGCTCAGAACCTTCCCTATGAAGCTTTCCCCTGGGCTGTTGAAACTCTCTTGCGCGGTGAAGTGATGTACATTCCCAGCGTTGTTGACTTAGGAAATATAGCAGCAACAGAACGTAAAAATTGGGACACCTTCAATCTTAAGTCCCTGATTTGTATTCCCCTTATGTCCCAGGGAGTTATTCTGGGTTGGGTTGGTTTTGTCTCATTTAGTGAAAAAAAGGTTTGGACAGAAAGCAACATTCAGCTCCTGAGAATGTTTGGCGAGATTGTAACCAATGCCTTGCAGCGTCAGCACACAGAAAAAGCACTCCAAGAAAGCGAACGTCGCTATTCTACCCTCGTTCAAATATCTCCTGTTGGTATATTTCAAACTGATGCTACAGGGAATTGTTTATATGTTAACGAGCGATGGCGTGAAATTGCTGGAATTTCTCTTACAGAGGCTTTGGGTGAGGGGTGGTCTGTGGCTATTCATCCTGAAGATCGGCAGTGGGTCTTCTCTGAATGGTATCGATCGGCGCAAGAAAACCTGCCTTTTAGAGCAGAGTATCGGTTTCAGCGTCCCGACGGAGCAATAACTTGGGTACTGGGTCAAGCAATTGCTGAAAAAGATAACTTTGGTAAGATAACGAGCTACGTAGGAACGATCGCTGATATTAGCGATCGCAAACAGGCAGAAGCAGAAAGAGAGCGAACCCAAAACTTCTTACATAATCTAATTAATTACTTGCCAGTAGCCCTGTATGTTAAAGACGGCAAAGAAGAAAAGTTCGGTCAAGTGATGCTAGTCAATCCAGCTTGCGAAGAACTTTTTGGCTTAAAAGCTTCAGATATCATTGGTAAAACCGGTCACGATTTGTTTCCCAAACAACAGGCAGATTTTTACGAGCAAAAAGACCGAGAAGCTTTTGACCAGGGAGTTCCCGAAGACATTCCCTCTGAGCTAGTTGATAGCTATAACAAAGGGCGGAGGATTGTTCACAGCATTAAAGTTCCTCTCTACGACGAACATCAACAACCTGAATATTTACTATGTATTTCCTCCGATATTACCGAGCGCAAACAAGCTGAAGCACAACTCCAACACGATGCTTTTCACGATTCTCTCACTGGTCTGCCTAATCGAGCTTTATTGATCGATCGTCTCAAGCAAGTTCTGCTTCGACAACAAAGACATCCAGATTGGCTTTTTGGCTTACTTTTTCTGGATTTAGATCGCTTTAAGATAATTAACGATAGCCTCGGTCACTTGAGTGGAGACCAACTTTTAATTGCTGTAGGAACCCGCTTAGAGAAATGTAAGCGGGCTAGCGATACTTTAGCTCGTTTGGGAGGAGATGAATTTGTCATCCTGTTAGAAGAGCTTAAAAGCGAAGATGAATGCATTAAAGTAGCTGAGCGCATTCACCAAGCACTAAAAAAACCCTTTGCGATCGACAACCAAGAACTATTTGTCTCTGCTAGTATTGGCATAACCTTCAGTTCTTCTCACCAGTACAATGACCCCGCACAGCTATTACGGGATGCTGATACAGCTATGTATAGAGCTAAAACTAGGGGTAAATCCTGCCATGAAGTTTTTGAGGTCTCTATGTACGATCGAGCTCTGAAGCAGTTGAATTTAGAGAGCGACCTGCAACGAGCGATCGAACGTCAAGAACTCGTCATTTATTACCAACCCATCGTCTCTTTAGAAAACAATCGCCTCCAGGGGATGGAAGCACTAGTACGCTGGCAACATCCCTCCCTGGGTCTAGTTTCTCCAGAAGATTTTATTCCCCTAGCGGAAGAAACAGGAATAATCATCGAGCTCGATCACTGGGTGCTGGAAAATGCTTGTCGCCAGCTTTGTTACTGGCGAGATCGGTTTCCTGCTTTTGACGATTTGACCATAAACGTTAATCTTTCCAGCAAGCAGTTTTTTCAAGGAGATTTAATCGCCAAAATTGACCAAATTCTTGCTGAAACAGGCTTAGAAGGGCAATATCTCAAGCTGGAAATTACCGAAAGCGTACTGATTGAAAATTTCTCTTCGGTGCTCAAGATTTTGAATCAACTAAAAGACAAAAAAATTCAGATGTGTCTCGATGACTTCGGGACTGGTTACTCATCTCTAAGTTATCTTGACCGTTTTTCCCTTAATGTTTTGAAAATTGACCGTTCTTTTATTAACAACTTGGGCATAAATGATTCAAGATCGGCAATTGTCCGCGCTATTTTAGTAATGGCTCGCGAATTAGAAATACAAGCGATCGCTGAAGGTGTAGAAACCACAGAACAACTGAATTTTCTTAAAGCTTTGGGCTGCTTCGGAGCGCAGGGTTACTGGTTTTCCTCTCCTCTAGATACGGAAGAAATGACCTATTTTCTTAAAACCTATTAATAGCTAATTAGTAGAGTCGGGAAAAGGAAAAGGGGGAAAGGTTAAAGCTTTTCAAAATAAGCCTTTTCCCTTTAACCTTTAACCTTTAACCATTTAACGATCTATCTAGCTATTTTCGAGAAATGGTATAACTATTTTTATTCTTAATGACCTGTTAATCATTTGATTCTGTCTTCTTAAAACGAAAATGAGAGTCTTTATAAATAAGATCAGAACATAACTCAACATAAATAGTTGAAAATACATCTGTTTGCTTATCAAACATTTAAAATTTTCTATTTACTAACTGTTCTACCAAGGAAAATTTAGATTAAGTTTCTGAGAGCAGAATGCGGTAAGGCAGAGTATTAGTCACTCAGCTTAAGCAATAGTAACGATAAATATTGAGGAAAGTAATCGCTAAATGAACAACGGTAACAGTGTAATTTTCATTCACCCAGACGGTGCGAGTCCTTCTCATTACGCAGCAGGACGTTTTGTTTCTGTAGGACCTGATGGTAGGCTCAACTGGGATAATATGACCAATGCAGGAGTCTATCTCGGACATATGGACGATCGCATTACTGCAACTTCCAATGGTGGTGCAGTAGCTCATGCTTACGGAATTAAACCTTTTGCTGGTAGCTATGGTTTAGATGCAGAAGGGAATCCCTACACTTCCCTCTCTGGTCAAGAAGGTACAACTATTATGGAGGAAGCGATCGCAGCAGGAAAAGCTACTGCGGTCATTAACTCTGGTTTTATTGCCGAACCTGGTACTGGGGTATTCCTTGCCGAGGCAGAGAGTCGTCGTGATGTTACTGGTATCACCGCGGAAATTGTTGAATCTGGAGTGGATGTAATTATGGGGGGTGGTGAAATTCACTATCTCCCTGTCGGTACTGTGGGACGCTTTGGACAAGAAGGTGTCCGTGAAGATGGACGCAACCTCATTGAAGAAGCAGAAGCAATGGGTTATACCGTTGTTTATACTCGCGAAGACTTAGAAAGTTTATCTGCTGATACAGAAAAAGTTTTGGGTATTTTTGCAGCAGAAGATACCTATAACGATACAACAGAAGGCACATTAATAGAAGAAGGCTTTGTCGATGAAAATGGAGATTTAATTCTCTACGGTCAACCAGGGAATGAAAACCCGCCTACTGTTGCCGAAATGCTGGAAACTACTCTAAGTTTAGATCTTTTCAGCAACAACGAAAATGGCATGTTTGTGGTCTTAGAAGAAGAAGGCACAGATAATTTTGGTAACAATAACAATGCTGCGGGTACAATCGAAGGAGTTTTGAGGGCTGATGCAGCTATTGGTGTCGCCCAAGACTATATTGATAACGTTAATCCCAACACTCTGCTAATTACGGCTGCTGACAGTGATGGGGGTGGCTTAGAAGTAGATACCATAGAAGGAGAAACCGTTGGCACAACTGGGGTACAACCTCCTTTTGATACTGAAATTCCTGAAGATGGAACTACTGGTAACAATACCGCACCTTTTGTCACTGGCGCACCTGATGAGAATGGGGATATTTTTGAATTTGGGGTTCTTTGGGCTGGTGTTCCTGACTTCGCTGGTAGTATCGTTTCTAAAACCTACGGTTTGAATGCCGAAAAACTTCCTTCTACGGTAGATAATACTGGTATCTATCGCTTGATGTATGAAACTCTTTTTGATGTAGAGTTAGCCCCCCCAGAAGGCGTACCTGACGAGATTACACCACCTCCCGAATCTACTCAGGATACTGGTAACGTAATTTTCATTCACCCAGATGGGACAAGTCCCTCTCACTATGCTGCTGCCAGATTTGTCTCAGAAGGTGCAGATGGTAGACTCAACTGGGATAATATGACTGAGGCAGGAGTCTATCTCGGACATATGGAAGATCAAATCGTGGGGACTTCCAATGGTGGTGCAGTAGTTCATGCCTACGGGATTAAACCTTTTGCTGGTAGTTATGGTTTGGATGAAGAGGGTAATCCCTACACGTCTCTTTCTGGTCAAGAAGGTACAACTATTATGGAGGAAGCGATCGCAGCAGGTAAACCCACTGCGGTGATTAATTCTGGTTTTATTGCCGAACCTGGTACAGGGGTATTCTTAGCAGATGTAGAAAGCCGTAGCGATGTTACTGGTATTACCTTAGAAATTGTTGAGTCCAGGGTGGATGTAATTATGGGGGGTGGAGAAATCCACTATCTTCCTGTAGGTACTGTGGGACGCTTTGGCGAAGAAGGTATTCGCGAAGATGGACGTAACCTCATCGAAGAAGCCGAGGCAATGGGCTACACTGTTGTTTATACCCGCGAAGAATTAGAAAGTTTATCTGCTGATACAGAAAAAGTCTTGGGTATTTTTGCAGCAGAAGATACTTACAATGACGAAAATGAAGCAACTTTGATCGAATCAGGGTTTGTTGATGAAAATGGAGACTTAATTCTTTACGGTCAACCAGGCAACGAAAATCCTCCTACTGTTGCCGAAATGCTAGAAGCAACTCTAGATTTAGATAAATTTACCAATGCCGAAGATGGCTTTATGGTAGTTTTAGAGGAAGAAGGCTCGGATAACTTTACCAATGATAATAATGCTGCGGGTACAATTGAAGCTACTTTACGGGCTGATGCAGCTATTGGTGTAGCCCAAGACTTTGTTAATAATGTCGATCCTAATACTTTAATTCTCACTGCTGCTGATAGTGATGCTGCTGGATTAGAAGTAATTGATGTGAGTGTCGATAGCGAAACCGTCGGTACAGTTGATGTACAATCTACCCTTGTTTCTTTTGGGGAAGATGCGGATGGTATTCCTGTACCTTTGGATGGGACTACTGGTAACGATACCGCACCCTTTACTACAGGCGCACCCGATGCTGATGGAGATATCTTTAATTTTGGTGTTGCCTATGCCACTACTTCTGATGTCGCAGGCAGTATTGTCTCTAAAGCCTACGGTTTAAATTCCGATCTCTTAACATCTACTGTAGACAATACTGATATGTATCGTATTATGTATCAGACTTTATTTGGTGTTACTCCTGAAGAAGTAGCCAATGAAAACAATAATGTCGAACCTGTTTTCGGTAGTATTGAAGTAGATGCGATCGAAGTAAGTGACAGTAATCAGTTAATTTTTGCTGGTACAGAAGATGATTTGATTGATGCTATTGCCAGTGAAGGAGATAATCGCATCTATAGCGGTAGTGGAGATGATACCTTTATTTTAGGTGCAGGAGATCGATTAGTTGGTGACGAGGGCGCAGATCGCTTTTTTGTCACCAATGGTGGTAATAATACTATTACCGGTGGTGAAGATGCAGATCAATTTTGGATTGCCAACGGGGAAATTCCTGAAGCTGCAAATATTATTACTGACTTTGCCTTGGATGAAGATGTGTTAGGTATTGCTGGTTTTGGTATTGGCTTTGAAGATTTGAGTTTAACTCAAGATGGCGATAATACTTTAATTACTGCAAATGATAGTGCTCTAGCTACTCTTTTGGGTATCGAAGCTGAAAGCTTAAATGCAGACAATTTTGTTTTTGTTTAGCTTAGTAATTTGACTTTCCATCACACAGTGGGCAATGCCCACTTTTTTTTGTGCTTTTTTGTGCTTGGAGATTGATACTAAATCCGAATTTAATACCCTGTTTATAGACAAAGCCGTTAACCTGGTAGGGACGTTCCCTGGAAAGTCTCTACAATAGTATTGGTTAACATCGCGATTATTCAAGATAAAATTTCTTCACCGAATTTTGTGGTCATTTTTTGGTCACAATCTTTTGCTAAATTCAATTCAGAAGCAACGCAAGGCAGATACCAAACTATCTAAAATAGATTAGCGTTCTGCCATTGTTATTATAAATAATTTTTAGAGGCAAATATACGATGGTAACTTCAATTAGCAACCTAATTCCAGGAGATGATCTGATTCAAACTATTTCTGGCACTGTCGTGAGTGTATTTGACGATGAGTTTATTTTACAGGATGAGACAGGAACAATTTTAGTTGATGCCTATGACTTCTTAGAAGATAACGCAGATTTAGACTTAGCAGTCGGTCAAGAACTCACTGTAGTCGGTGACTTGGATGATGACGACTTTGATGCTCGCAGTATTAGCTTGGGTGCTGATACTCCTATCAGTTCTCCACCACCTACCACTGAGACCCCAGGAACAGTTACCAATATTAGTGAGTTGATTCGCCAAGATGATCTGATTCAAACTATTTCTGGCACTGTCGTGAGTGTATTTGACGATGAGTTTATTTTACAGGATGAGACAGGGACAATTTTAGTTGATGCCTATGACTTCTTAGAAGATAACGCAAATTTAGACTTAGCAGTCGGTCAAGAACTCACTGTAGTCGGTGACTTGGATGATGACGACTTTGATGCTCGCAGTATTACCTCCCCAGAAATAAATAACAGCGATGTAACTCTGATAAATTTTACTTCAGAAGAAACAGTGGGAACACAAGATGAAATTATTATACTTAATCACGAAATCGAAAGTATAGATATTTATAGTGGTTCTTATGGAGAAAATTTCGGAGGAGAATTGCTAGATGATTTTGATTCAACAATTAGTTCTCAAGAGCAGGTTGAGTTGGTTCTTAATAATTTAGTTGATAGTAGCTTATAACTAAAGATATCAGTACCATCGCCATCCTATAGTTATTAGTCTTCCTTAGGAAAAGATTGTTGTGACTCAGAATTTAGTCTAGTTTGGTTTGCTTGAATATCATTACTAGAATTAAGTAATTGTTTTAGAGCAGTTAGTAAAGCAGCTAACTTACCTTCATCTAGTAACGTATTAATCAGCGATAAACCACTAGTAGAAAGTAGCAACTTGTTGATATTATCTATTCCAGAACCATCGCCATTACCACTATGGGCTCCAGGAAAAGCATAAATACGGGCATCTCCTAGTACTCCTGGTTGAGGAGCGATCGCTTTCATAATTTCGGGTAATTGGCTAGCTAAATCTGGCCAAAGGGTTTTGATGATCTCCGCAGTACGATTGGCATCGCTAAGGACATTTTCCGCCTCAATCAGAGCTTTTTTACCTTCGGCTTCAGCTAAGGCTTTGTACTGATTTGCTTCCGCTAGAGTACGAATTGATTCTGCTTCTAATTCTGCTGCTTGGCGAGCGATTTCTGCTTGACGTTTACGGCGGAATGCCTCTAATTCAACCACGTTTTGATCGCCAATTCTTCTTGTAGCTGCTTCTTTTTCGGCTTCAATAGTAGCAAGACGTTGTTCTCTTTGCGCTTGTTCGATTTGGGTGGCAGTAACAATGCCTGCTTCTGCTTGGGCTTTTTCTGCTTCGACGTTGAAACGTTCTTTTTCTTTTTCCGCGATCGCTACTGCTGCTTGTTGTTGAGCAATTCTTGATTCTTGTTCTGCTTGAGCTAATTCTACCCTAGCTTTAAGCTGTGAAGCATCTATAGTTTTTTGACGGTTGATTTCTGCTACTTCTGATTCTTGTTTTTGCAAACTTTGGGCTACTTTTAGTTGTTTGTTTTTCTCTTCTAGGGCAATATTGGCTTCAATTTGTTGATTTTGGAGAAAGAGTTGCTGTTGAATTTTTTCTTCCTCGATCGCTTTTTCTTGTAAGATTTTATTGCGCTCTATTTTAGCTAATTCTTGGTCTTTTGACTCTTGGACTTCTCTCTCGGTTTTTGCTTTGAGAAATTCTATTTCTTTTGTTTGATTTAGTTGAGCATCTTCTTTTTGCTTATTAATTTCTAAAGACTGTTTCTCTGCTTCTAACTCTTGTTGCTCGATCGCTATTCTGGTATTCAATTCTAGTTCTTTCTTTTCTCGATTCGTAATTAGTTCTACTTCTAGTTTTTGCTTAATCGATTTTTGAATAGTTTCCGTTCTTAGTTTAACTCCTTGAGCATCAAAGAAATTATTTTCATCATAAGTATCGCTCTCTTCAATTTCTGAGATAGCAATATTATTTAGAGTCAAACCTACTTTTTTCAAATCTTGTTGAATAAGATTAAGTACTTCATCAGCAAAACCTAATTTATCGGAGTCAATTTCCGCAATACTTTTCCTTTTTGCTGCTGCCCTAATTGCATCATCGGCTCTTTTTTCTAAAGCTTCTTTAATATCACTTTCTGAAATTCTACCTTGTTTAGATAATCTAGCTGCAGATACTAAAACATCTTCATCATTAGCATTAATACACACATAAAAAGTCACTCGCATATTAGCTCTTAAATAATCTTGAGTACGCACAGCAAGATTACCAGTTCTCTCTACATCAATAGAAATTTCTCTTAGAGGTACACGGGTTAACTCATGGAAACCAGGTAAAACAACACAACCACCATTAAGAACTACTTTTTTCTGTTTAATAAATACTCCCCCAGTCCGCACAAATGCTTCATTATTAGGAGTGATAACATAAACTCTGGTATATGCCCAAATACTAATTAAAAGTAAGACAACTAATCCAGCAATTAGTCCACCAAAAACTCCTACACTTCCTATTCCTCCTAGTTGAGAAAAATTAATTTCAACAGGAATATTTGGATCTATTTGCGCTATAACGTTCATATTTTGCTGATTATTAACGGTAAAATTAACATCTTGTCTGAAATTACTTTTAGATAGTTCTTCTGGTACAAGAATATTAAAAATGTGTTGAAGAAAAATAAGTTCAAATAACATAATATTATTTCCTCTTGTTGATTGCTAATTGTTAGTGATAAAGATAAAGGATAAATAACGAAAGATAAAAAAATAAAGACAAAGAACAAAAAAAATATCCTATTGATTCATCCATTTATCTTCATCAGAACTATCTTTGGCAATAGCTAGATAAGCATTATCTCCTTTTTCAATGATTAAAACTTTTTCTCCTCTTTGGGGTATTTTTTTCGCCCAAGAAGGTAAACTAACAGAAAGAGAAACTAAATTACCAGCACTATCTCTTACATCGACTTGACCGATTTTTCCTTCTGTTAAATAAGGTATCTTTTTAGAAACAACAGTACCTACACAACCAATTAATCGATCGCTACTAGTATCTTCACCAAAAGAAGCAAAAATTTTACCTAAAGGACGAGCAATTAAACTCCCAAAAAATACACTAAAACTAAAAGAAGCAATTAAAATTATTCCACCTAAACCAAAAAACTGTAGGGGAATATAACCAATAATACTGCCAATAATTACGTTTAGAAACCAACCTGTAATACCCCAAGCACTTAGATCGATCGCGAGTAGTAAAACTAGAGGTGCTTTGCCTAAACCTAGCCAACCTAAAATTTGTCCTGTGCCAAAGTCTCCATCTGTTTCAATGTCTACATCTGCATCTGCATCTGCATCTATATCAAAATCATCATCTCCTCCACCAGAAACTATAACCAGTAAAAATAGTAAGATTCCTATCCCTAGTAATATCCAATAAGAGAGATTAGCAGAATTAAATAACATAAGAAGCATTCAGAAGTTACTGAAGTTTAAGAGTTTAGAATTGAGAAATTCTATAAATCCCTATTTAATTTCTAGGTTAGACTGTGGTTCCGAATGGTTTCAGCAAATTTAGCTAATTTCTTAATTTTTTCTATTGCGATTTTTATCCTATTATTACTTTTTGTAATATAAAAACTAACAAAAGGGTTAGTAAATCGATTTTTTTGTTAAACTCTTCTATACATTACTATTTTCTAAACTACACAAATACCGATCGATAACTGGTCGATCTGGTGGAGAAATCTCTGAAGGTAGTTCATTCAAATTAAAAAACCGCACTTCATACCCTTCTTTTTTGTCTGCCTTGAGTTTTCCTTTAAATTTCCGTGAACTATAAACAGCAGTTACGTTAACAACTACATCTCCATGAGGATATTCATAAATAAGTTCTTTTCCTGAAAATAAACTAAACCAATTTAACTCATCTAGTTCTAAGCCTGTCTCTTCAAAAACTTCACGCCTAGCCGTCTCTTCTAAAGACTCCCCAATTTCCATACTGCCACCAATTAGTCCCCACTGTTGATTATCTTTGCGATGTTGAAGCAGTAAGCAATTCTGTTCATTAAAAATTAACACAGCAGCACCAGCAATAATTAGAGGACGATGCCCCACTAGCGATCGAAGTTCCCGAACATAACTCATGTTTAAATCTCACTAATGATTTAAGATAACTATGATTTTCTCTTTGATTTTACCTGGCTACTTAATTAATGACTTATAAAAAAGACAGACAATTAATTACAGTATTTTTAACCAATCAAGCAACGATAAAAATATCTTGTATCATTATTATTTCTGGTATAGTCAATAGATTAATTCAGTATATTTATAATCGTTCTCTTTGGGCTGATGAGGCGGTACTTGCTCTTAATATAGTTAATCGTTCTTATAGTGAACTAACTCAACCTTTAGATTACGATCAGGTTGCGCCCATTGGGTTTTTATGGATTGAAAAGTTATTAGTAAATCTCTTGGGAAATAATGAATATAGCCTCAGATTATTTCCTTTAGTAGCAGGTATTGTTAGTTTATTTATTTTTGCTCTGATTGCTCGTCGATATCTCAATAATCTTGGTAGTATCATAGCAGTTTTGTTATTTTCTAGTATATCTTCTCTTGTTTACTACTCTACAGAAGTAAAACAATATTCTACAGATATTTTAATAGCCTTGCTAATCTGTTATTTACTAGCACCTCATAAAAAGAAAGAATATACTACATCTCAAACAATTATTAAGAGTTTTTTAGTGGCAGTATGTTTGTGGTTTTCTCATCCAGCAATCTTTATTTTTGTGGCTATGGGATTAGTCGAGTTGGTTACTACTATTATTGATAAAGATACTAAGTATTTAAAACAAAAGATTATTATATATGCTAGTGGTTTATCGAGTTTTTGTCTATTCTATTTTGGTTTCTTAAACCAAGCTAATAACAATCAGACCTTATTTAATTCTTGGGAAGATGCTTTTCCCAACCATCCCTTAAATATTATTTGGTATTTAGATGCTTTGGGTAAATTTTTCTATAAACCTTTAGGGTTTGAATATTATCAATTTTCAGGTTGGGAAATTAATTTAGATGTAATTGCGATCGCCTTATTTTTACTTGGATGTTTTTCCTATTTCCATGAAAACAAAATTACCTTATATACCCTACTATCTCCTCTACTCACTACCTTAGCTGCTGCTGGTTTACAATTATATCCTTTTAGAAACCGTGTAGTCTTATTTTTAGCACCTTTTTTTATTATCGCGATCGCTGAAGGGGTAAGCTGGATATTTACACGAAAACTTCATCGTCTAATTGCTATTTTCTTAGCTTTTATAATAACTATAACTATTGCTGCCCCAGTATTAGAATCTAGCATCACTTTTGTCCAACCAAAGCAAAAAGAAGAAATAAAAGAAGTTCTTAATTATATTCAACAAAAACAACAGCCTCAGGATATTTTATACATTTATCAAAGAGGAATTTATCAGTTTTTATATTATGCAGAAAAATATGGTTATCAACCAGGAGATTATATTTTAGGGGTAGACGATCTAGATATTTATGATGGTAAAAAATTATCAGAAGCAGAATTACAGAGATATAAACAAGACTTAGATAACTTGCGGGGCAATCCCCGTGTTTGGCTGCTATTTTCTCACGTCACTCGTGACTCAGAATATCAGCCCATCAAAGCCTATCTAAAAACTATTGGCACAGAATTAGATACGTTTAAAACCCAAGGAGCATTTGTTTATCTGTATAATCTAGCAATCTAAAACCTAATTACAAAAATATTATGTCGAAATAGGAGATAAAAAAATTATTTTTTACTCAGGGAGTTGAACAGAAAAAATCATCCCATGATTAGGCACTATCCCAAGAGATATCAACAAACCACTTCCCCAGATCTGGCATCTTTTCTTGTCCTTGATTTGATAAGCGTTGAACCTGAGCTTCAAACT
>JASJDI010000133.1 GCA_030065155.1 Xenococcaceae cyanobacterium MO_188.B29 | reverse complement strand
CAAAAAAGTTATTGGAAGGTTTTGCCAATTGCTATGTATCAACTAGAAAAATGGCATTTTTCAAGCTGGCAAAAAGATACTCGCTTCTACGTACTCGAATTGTGCCAAGATTTATTCGGCAACTGGATTATTAAATGTACCTGGGGCAGTGCTGTTAAAAGAGATTTTGGGCGTTCTAACTCTACTGTTTGTCCAGATTATGAAACAGGATTGCTCTGGTACGAAAAACAAGCAAATCGTCGTAGTAAACGAGGTTATAAAGCAATAAACATTTAATCGAGCGTTGAACCCTAACTAACTTTAATACCCGCTTCAATGTTGGGGTCAGTATGGGGGCGAATGACAATCTCAATATCCTGGTCGAGCAAGTTCAGAAACCTAAACAGGCGATCGCTAGAAAAGCCATCCAGATTACCTCTGGTGAGGGCTGACACTTTAGGTTGATTGATGCCCAGTATGGCAGCAGCTTCTACTTGAGTCAGATTTCGCGACTGAATAATCGTACAGATTTGATGGGCTAACTGGGCTTTAGCCAGATAAAGTGAAGGTTCGGGAATATTCAAATCGGCAAAGACATTTCCACTGCTTGGTTCTCTTTGATTAACTTCCGTCATTGTGACCTCCTATTTATTCTGTATCTGTTGGTAATCATCTCTGGCTTGTTGGAGTCGCTTCTTAATCAAGTCAATATCTTGAGTAGGAGTTTGAATACCTTTTTTAGACTTCTTCTGAAAGGCATGAAGTACATAAATTACTCCGACAAACTTAACCGTATATACCGCTCGGTAAGTATCGCTATCGTATCTCTCGACTACTTCTAATACTCCCGCTCCACCGAAACCTTTAAGGGGTTTGGCATTTGTATGTTTACCCCCTAACTGTGCCTGAAACAGAGCAAAACCGATCGCTTGCCTGACTAGAAGCGGAAAACTTTGCACTGCTTTTTTAGTTGAACCTAGCCAGATAACGGGTACTGGTTGTTGTTTTTCCATATATCCCAAATATGGGATAAAGAAAATTATTTGTCAAGTACAAATGTCGCCTAAATCAATTTTGATGGCTAATGTAGTCAAAAACGTCAAATTTTATCAATGTAAAGACAAGAAAAGATTCCTCTTATATGCGCTTTTGGGAATATTAGCTCTATACCTGAATGTGCCTATGGCTTCTTGATATGTTAATAATAAAGAGCAGTTTTTGTCCAGGACAGTCTTGGACACATCTATTTGCTCATGGCAGTTGATTTAATTCCTCTATCCCAACTTCCTTCTCGTTATGGCATCGCCCGCTCCAATTTATATAACCGACTCAAGGATTTAAAGATTGAACCGACCAAACAGGGTCGAAAAGCTTTTGTTAATGAAAAGGAGCTAAAGTTACTAGATGAACTCCACGCTCATCTTAAAGAAGGTGGCATAACCTCAGACTTTATCAAGCAACAAGATCATCAATTCCCTCAGCTAGTTACAGATTCTACTTCAGAAGTAGAACAAAGTCTTCCTGTCTCTGTACAAAGTCAGAGTGAACCAACTATTACCCAAAAGCCAACTGCTTTAATTAGCGTAGTCGAAGCAGTAGTTAAAAGGTTTATACCCACATCGACTAGTCGCCTAACTTATTTACGAGAATTAGAAGAAGCCTATCAAAACGGCTGGTTATTGAGTACTTCAGAGGTAGCTAATTTACTCGGATTAGCACCAAAGACTATCACTAGTTATGGACAGGAATTTAGTGATGCTGGTTTTGTCTTTACTCGCGTGGGCATGAGAAAAAGAGGAGAAATAGCTTGGGCTATTGATAAACAAACATCAGACTGGAGCGAACAATTATCCTCATCAACTAAGAGTGTTAAAGAAGCTTTTTCAGAGGCTTTCGATCCATAAACCGATAGACATCTAATCTAAGTTTTGTCGGCTTAGTTGAACCGTTACCCCATGGTATACCCTACGGGGTATCCACGGGGTAGCATGGGGTAGTTGATGATTTTTGACCAAGATAAAATCGCTAAAAACGAGATAAATCAATACTTGAGCCTACCCAGGTTTAGGTGTTGGGAGCATGGAAAAAAGGGGGTTTTTTGACTTGATTTTGACCTTAATTTATTATCATATATGATATGTTAATAACAAATATGGTATTGATGAACTTTAATGCTCAAGGATTGGATGAGAAAAGTTGCCCTCAATAAAAATCTAAGAGGAGAGGATTATCGAGTACTACTGTTTCTCTTATCTAACGCTGATGGTACAACTGTAGAAATATCTCAAGCCGAAATAGCCCGTTCCCTTGAATACAAACAACCACGGGTTTCTCGCGCCCTTAAAAGACTAGATGAATTTAAAATTATCAAGAAAATATTTATAGCGGGAAAATTGGTAGGGTATCGCTTTCTAATTGAAGAGCCAAACCAGGTATAATTGCTTATATTGTCCCCCTGCATTGGTAAGATTCTGAGCCAGAAAATCAGTGACCTGCATTGGGTAAACTTAAACCCTCAGACTTGAAATCGCTCGAAGTGGCTGCACCATTACGCTTCGCTCCATGATTCCGCGATATTTAAATGCCTCACAAAGTACTCCCAACCTTTTGGTAATACTTTGTGCAACAAAACAAGGAAATAACCGAAAAGTCTAGATTCAATTTGTACAAAAGCTAGGGAATACAAATTTTCAAGGGAATAAAGATTTGAGATAACTTTAAATTCGATTGGGCGACGCAGTGAAAGATTTGAGTTCGCTAACTGAGAGCATCAGACCAATAAATAGCAAACAAGAACGAACGCAAATCTCGCCAATCGAACAGCAATAGTTTCAATCTTGGTGTAAAAGCCTAAATCCAAATAAACTACAATCAAGGGTTTAAAAGTAATCGCAATAGAGATAAACTGACAATAAGAAAACCGCCAGCTCAGACTATTTGGCGATAAGAAGAGCTAACGGCTTTCCCATTATTCATATTCATAAACTGCTCCAGCTAATAACTGGGGGCAGAAATGTAGCCGTGAACATTAAGTCCGCAACTAATAGTAGTGTAAACGTTTTAGAAGCAAAAGACCAGTCTAATAACCGTATTCCTTCTCTCAAAAATCCAACTCTACAACAGAAATTATTAGAAAATAAGCTAATTGCTGACACTCATCAACAAGAATGGATTATAGGTAGTGGAGTATCCCAAGCCATTACCCAACTAAATCAATTCAGCATCTCAGATTCTGAAGAAATAGCTTCTCTAATCAACTGGAATTATTACGGTGGTTCTGCTGGATGGTACGTACGCTCTATAGACCTACTCACGGGACAATTCCGTCGCTTCGGACAATTTAAACCCGATGTTGCTCTCACTTTTCCCAATAATGCCAAACCCTTAAAATATTTAACTTTTCCTAAAGGAGATGGCACAGAAGTTATCTTACTCCTTCCCGATTTTGAAACCTGGTCAAAAATAGCTGACCGTTACGGTGTACCTATAGAACCTGAAGATATAGACGAAAGTAGATTAGATTTAGGCTTCTACCTCTGGGTAGCCAATAATCCTCAGTTACCCATCGAAGTTACTGAAGGAGCGAAAAAAGCAGGTTGTTTGCTTACTCACGGCTATATTTCCATCTGTCTAACAGGAGTTTGGAACGGTAAAGAAAAACAAAAATTAAAAGCCATTCCTACCCTTGCTCCTTTTTTAACCAATGGTAGACCCATCCATTTAGTTTTTGATGCGGATATAGTAGTTAAACATCAAGTTCAAGAAGCTTTAAAATATGCTGGCTATCTAGCTCAAAAACAAGGTTGTATCGTCGGAGTAGCAACTTGGGAGTTAGCAGATGATAACAAAGGAGTCGATGATTTAATAGTTAATCATGGTCTAGAAGCATTTGAAGAAGTTATGGACAATCTTATCCCCTATAAACAATGGCTCAAAAGCTTAGAGCGACAATTATCTAATTCAGATATTCAAGCCAAAACTCTAGATACTAAAAACCTGCTCGAATACGTCAGTAACAAATATCGCGACCGTCTCAAGCTTAATGAATTAAAACAAAGAGTGGAACTCGACGGAGAAGAATACGCCTTAGACCGCGCCTATCTAACCCTAGCCAAACACGACAGTATTAACGCCCCGAAAGCTAAAGCAGCCGATGTATTTAGAGAAGTAGCTATTGAAAATACCTATAATCCCGTTAAAAACTATCTCGAAGTAGTCGAAAAAACAGCATCTCCAATTTCTCTCGATAATCTTTCTAGCCGTTACTTTGGTACAGATAATCCCCTCTACGATGCTTTCTTAAAACGAACTTTGATTGCTGCGGTAGCTCGTACCTACGAGCCTGGATGTAAACACGATCTAGCTTTAGTGCTTCAAGGAAAACAAGGAATTAAAAAATCCACCTTCTTCTCTGTTTTAGGGGGAGACTGGTTTGATGATTCGATGGGAGATGGACGGAATAAAGATGACTTAATTATTCTTAACAAATGTTGGATTCAGGAATGGGGAGAAATAGAAAGGGTATTTGGCAAGCGTCAGGCAGGAGAACTCAAAGCCTTTATTACCAGAAAAAAGGATACTTTTCGCCAGCCCTACGGCATGACAGCCTTAGAACACGCTAGACGCTCAATTATTGTCGGCTCGGTCAATGATAGCCAATTTTTAGTAGACCCTACGGGAAATAGGCGTTACTGTGTGATTCCTATTCAAGTAAAACGCATTAATATCAAACAGTTAAAGCAAGAAAGAGACAGGATTTGGGCTGCTGCGGTTAAAGCTTATCATCAAGGTGAGCAATGGTGGTTAACAGAAGAGGAAGAAAAATTAAGTACCGCCAATAACCAACAATTCCAAATTGTGGATGAATGGGAGAGTGCAATTTCTAATTATCTTACTTCCCGAACAATTGTATCAATTACCGAAATTCTGACTCAGGTTTTTGACTATGAACTAGGAAAGATAGATCGTTCCTCTCAGATGAGGGTAGGCACTATTTTGACCTCTTTGGGTTGGAAAAAGGTCGGACAGAAACAACACCAAGGCTTACGTCAAGTAGTTTGGCAACCAACTATACCTTTGCCACCACCTCAAGGTATAGCAGAGGTATTGCAGGCTGAAAACGTTGCCAATCAAGGCTTATCTATACCAACTATACCTACTACACCTAATCAAACAAATAGTTTTGAAAATAATCTACCTGAAAATAAAATTTCAAATAATAAGTTAGGCGACGAAGTACCTATAGGTATAGAGGTATCCCCAACCCAGTTAAGACAAGAGGTTCAGCCATCTACACCCACTACTACACCCCCAGAAATAGACGCTATACCTTGGCAGAATTACCCCTATAGCGGGAATAAAATTGCCAAACAACAAAGAGCCAATAAAGTTAAAGAGAGAATTTTAAACTGCCAAACCAATAACGACTTAATTAAATTGTTGTCTAACGATCAAGCTAGTCCAATAGAAATAGATTGGTTGAGAAAAAATCTATTAACTAAAGCCGAAATTCATCATCTAGAGTCAGTGGAAGCTACTAGAGGGGGAAATTTATTTAAGATTCGCGATTGTTCTGCTGGAAGTCCCCAAACAATTATCGAATTTGATTGGAATGAAGTAATGGCAGAAATCGACGCTCAGCTGAAAAGAATAAATTGGACAGTAGAGATAGCCCAAAACTACTTACAAAGAACCTATGGAGTAAAAAGTCGATTACATCTAAAGGATGCGATGGTCATAGAATTTTTAGAATATCTGCGTTCTATGCCAACATCGTCAGTTATGTAGGGCTTTTAAGTAATTAATAGAAGACAATTAAGTTACAGTTTGGGTTTGAAGCATTCACTAAAATAGTTCTTATGTTCTATATTCTTGGCACTGAGAAACGTGCTGTAGAGTGAAATATCAACTCTTTTCAACTCAAATAAACGATGATTTTCTCCCTTTACCGCTATTATTAACATTCTCTATTGTCAATAAGCTAATTGAGGGATTAGGCTGGCACGAAAAATCACTCTTTTAGTGCCAAGTGAGTGAGGAAAAGCACGCGCTTTTCCTCACAAACCCTCTCACCAACAAAATATCAAGCTTTGTCAGGTCAGAAATCAACTAAAATAATTACTGCTACGCCTTCTCTGGCTACGTGAATGACGACATTTAGTCGTCGCACAGTACGCCAAGATTTTGCGGGTACTTAAAGCTTGAAAGCTATACAGAGATAAGCTTTAGGTTTGATTCTGTCATTATTAACTTTTGTTTATGCCGTTTTTTTTCCTGACCTGATTGAACCAGAAAATGGAGGTATAGTTTATTGACAATCATCCTAGTTGTTAAAATCTTTTCTGAAATACAAATAGATTATTTAAAATTACAGTTATAGTTCTGATTCTGGTTGACTCCTTTGGTCGAGTTGGCGAGAGGAAACCTCGGAAAGTTTTTGGTCGAGTAGAGCATTAATCTTTTTAAATTTCTCGACATCTTCAGAGGTGAGACGTTGAGTAACGATGTTTCCATGCTCGTAGCGTAAAATTTCCCCGCGATTATCTTTAGCCCGAATGACTAATAAGTTTTGATGGTTAGTCATGAGGTGATAATAGCCTTGGTCTGAATTCCAAACATCTTCACCCATTAAATGTAAAAAGCGAGAAGCAGTCTTAATAACCTGCTGTTGTTGTTGAAGAGTAATAGCGGATGGTGGCTTTTCTAGCTCAGTGGGTTGATCAAAGGTGTCATGATTCGGTTGAGAGATCGTCTTTGACTCTTGAGGGGGTTCCAATGGTTGAGAGTTCGTGACCATTAGGGGTTGAGAAATGGGCTGTTCTTCTTGAGGGGGTTCTACAGTCTGTTGTTGAGTAGGTGTAGAGTCTGAGATGATTGGGTCTAGCTCAGGGGAATTTTTATAGATGGACTCCATGCGCTCTAACAATTCCAGGTGAAATTCCCACTTTTGGATATTACGGTTAGCCAATTCTATTTCTCGATAACGTTCTTCCTTCTCTGTGAGTATGCCTCGTTTCATCATGGCAGTCACCGCAGCACCTAAATGAATCTGAGGAATGCGATTAATACCTTGGGCTACTAGAGTACGGTGATCGATCGCTTCTTTGATTCCAGCTTTTTCCAGAGCGAGATTAGCAGTAACTGCCCAAGCTTCTCTTTGTTTTTCAAGTAGTTCTCTTTTATTCCAATCGCGATTCTTTTTAGGGCTAAAACCATGCTCATCAATTTCTCTCATGGTCAGCATGATATGAGCATGAGGGTTGTGACTATCCAGGTCATGAAAGGTTACATCAGCTACCATACCCTGACTGACAAATTGTTCGGTCACAAATTTTTGGACTAATTCCAGTTGTTGAGTACGGTCTAATTCTACGGGAATAGCTAGTTTAATCTCTCTGGCGAGTTGAGAATTTTTACGGCGTTCGACTCGCTCAACTTCGTTCCATAACGAAGCACGATCTTTCACCCAATCTGGGGCGGAGTTAGGGGCTAAGATAATTTTTTCATCTACTCCTTTCTTTTGACGATAGTCGTGAATCTCACCAGTCCGTATATCTAGGATTTTTTCACCAGCGCGATAGGCAGCCGATGCTGTGGCGGAACGACCTTTACTGCGAGAAATGACACTGGCGTTAAAATAATAAATAGCCACGCTATTATGACGGTAGAATGGTTAGATTAGGTCGAGTTTATAAGCATTTTACAAACAAAGTTTGTATAAATGCGCTTTTCACTTCGCGAAAAGGGATTAATTTAAGCAAATTATCTGAGTTATAGTTCTAGAATTATCATAGCGTAATGATAGGAGATGTTAGGTTAAAAGAAGACTACTGGGAAAAAGAAAGATGGGTAAGAAGCTAGATGATTTATTGAAAAAAAGAGAACAGCTTAATGCTCAGATACAAAAGGAGAGAAATAAGCTTTCTTCACAACAAAGAAAAGAAGATACTAGACGAAAGATTTTGTTGGGAGCTTTGATGATGGATCTGATGAAAAAAGGGGAATTAGACGAGAAGAAGATTAGGAAGAGGTTGGATGGGTTTTTGAATAAGGATATTGATAGAAAGCTTTTTGGTTTGCCTATAAAAAGTTGAGCAGGAAAAAAACAGTATTACTTACACTATATTCTCAGAGGAATAACAAACTATTTTCTGCGAAGCTCCCATTCTCCACCATCATCATAAGAACTTCTGTAACCCCAAGTTCCTTTAAGTTGATTGTCTCCAAAAGGCTTCAATTCACCCATACCCTCTTTGTTGTACCATCTCCAATCAAAGTAGAGAATTTTATCTTCAATGTCACCACTAATAATTCCATCTCCCAAGCCAAAGTTAAATCTTCCAGTAACTTTGCTTCCATTTCTTTGGAAATTAACCTCTACGGATAACACTTCACTTTCATTGAAGACGAATCGAGTATAATTTCCTGAGTAGCTTCCTTGGAATGGTTGAGAGATATTCTCTCTCCTATCAGGCGCAAAAGGGAGTTCTCCACGTTGTCGTGGTGCTAAAGTGTCAAAGTCTCTATACTGAGCAGCAAGTTGAATACTCTGTTGTGATTCCTTATCTGCTAAAAGCTCTGCGAGTTCTTTGAGCCATGAGGAAATCATTGTATCTTTTTCCTTATTAGCCACAGCTTGTAATCTTTCAGAGGACAAGGGGTGAGTAGAATTATGGTTGTCCCAATTCAAATGAGAGTTAATTTGAAAGAAGAAAAGTGTGCCGATTGGAGTAATTCCTAGTTCTAGCGTTCTAATTCTATCTAAAATATCGAGTGCAAACTGGTCTGCTTCTATTTCTTGTTTTCTGATTCTTTTTTTCTCTTTTTCTCCGATTTTCTCTTTTGGAGCGTGGCCAATATGATTGTGTAGTATATGTCCGAGTTCATGAGCAAGAATAAAGGTTCGAGCTGATGTAAAAATCTTCAAGGCAAGATTGTCAACCTTGGTGTCTTCAAGAGCATCTTTTGGGATTTGAAGTGCGTCTAAAGGTGTTGGAAATTCATCAAGGTTTTTGTATCTTAACATGGCTATATAGTCAATCAAAGTCTCTGGACTATATCCATTTATATGCAACCAAGCATAGGCGGTGCAGAGATCATCAAGAAATTTTAGAGACTGAGCAGACATGACTACTTTTGATTTTCCATCGGGTCTGTAGAAAGCCATTGGTTCATTGAATTTTCCAAGCTCTGGAACATCAAACTGCACATTAGTAAGTTGATTCCTTTCATTTGGAGTAAGAACAGGTTTAATCAACTGACGAAAAATTCTAGAATTAGACTGGGAATAACGCTCTTTCCAATTCAACAACGTTTTTTTGTCATAAATTTTGACAGTTTTATCTTGTTCATTTACCGAGGCGTTATTTTCCATCGTGGATTTATCTGCTGACGGCATAACTGTTGGCATATTTTTAACTGGGTTTTGACAGCTACTTATTATTAGAATAAAAGCAGTTATAAATAAGCTATATAAAACCCTTATGTTCATACAAGTCACTCCCCGACCTGACGGTAGAAGAGAATTGCTTTCTCTTTTACCCCTGTTGGTGGAGGGTCAGGTTCGCCGTTAAAAACCCACTGTCGAAATGCTGCTTGATTACCCCAAAGGTCTTCATTCCAATTATTCTCCATCAGAGCTAGCTTACTTCTAGAAATTGCCAACCTAATCTTACGCTTCTCCTTACCGCCTACATCTGTACTAAAGTCACTGGCTAGAGAATTCAAAGTAGCGAACAGTCCTTCAGGTATAGAATCAGGTATAGATGATTGACTATCTCCTCGCAGTCGAGATAAATCCCCAGCTCCAGAAAATTTCTCATGTTGTTCTTCTTTAGTACCATCAGCTGCCTCTTTGATAATTTTATTTTCAAAATTAATGCCACGGATTAAGGAAGAAGAAACAACAATAATTCCAAAGATTACGAAAATAGCCCCAGGCCCAACTTTTGAAATATTCGCTTTTAGATGCTTTTCTACAGTAACCTCAGCTTCAACATTTTTGATTTCTGGAACTTCAAGAAATAGTCTATAGCCCATGTAGACGGACAAACCTCCTATAACGATAGCACTGATACGTTCTAGGAAACGAAGGAAAATCATTAAAACAAGTGAATCCATCTTTTGTATTTTTTCAATTGAATAGTGATCGAAACTAAACAACAACTTTTCGTTCTTCTTGGGCCAGATAAGCGCGAAGCTGTTATACGGGGCTTTTATTGAGCGAAACGCTTGTAGGACAAGGGCTTCAAAACGTCAAAATCGATCGCTCTCACATTGGGGAATATTGCAGCCTTTTGGCAGGAACTGCAAAATTCTGAATTTTCATTAAAGCAAATAAATTGCTAAAAACTATATCCTGTAAGTATTACAGCGATTATTGATTGACGCTCGATTTTTACTGCCTCAAGCACTCTCTAGCTGCAATATTATCTAGATTGCACTTCATGACACTCTCGCGCTTTTCTACCCCTATTTAGATAACGATGCTATTCTCGAACTAAAGATTTGGTGGTTGGATCGATACGAATCACGCCAGATGCTGGAAGACTTTCAGACTCAACTTCCATAATTTCTAAGTTTTCTTTATCTAAACTTTCATCTAGGACGCTTAGTATTTCTTCTCTATTAGCACGCATACTAAGACCGCTAGTGGCATCATAAGTCTCGTGTATGTTGACAACTTCTCCAGTATTTCTTTGATAAACGTAGTACTTAGGCATTTTTTTGTCTCCTTTTTTTAGCCTTTTTCTTGGTTTTTTTCTTCTTTTTATTGTCTCAAGGGTTAGTAAGAATAATTGCATGTCCAAAACAATTAAAGTCTCCAGGATTGAATGCTCGTAACCTAAAGGTAATTCGTCTTCCAAATCTTACTAATGCCCCTTCATGAAGATTACTAAATGCACCTGGATCACCTAAATGATCACCTCCATTTAAACGTGGATTAGTCCTTACTCCATCAATAAAAGTTATATCAATAGCTGCTGCGTTATCTCTATCAAAGTCAGTTGTAGGATCAAGCCAAGTTAAGACTCCCCATGCTAGAAAAGTTTGTCTACTACCTAAGTCAACTGTTACAGTTGCTTGACCAGTAGGACTTACTGCAAATAATTCTCTTACAAATGCTGCCATTTTGAAACATCCTTATTTCTAGTTAGTTTAGCTTTTGTTATTTGTCTGATATTCAGATAGTTTTAATCTAAGTAATTAATCGGGAAGAACTAGGGAAATATTATTGAATTAACTTCGTTTTATTTACAATAATATTTTATTTTTAATCTAAATTAATATATTTGCTTTATTAATATATTTGCTAATTGCTCAATTATAATTAATATTATTCATTTGACGAAGTTATTTTATTTAAGTACATTGTCAAACAATTTGTCTTTTAAACTTATTGTATGTAACTACAATAAGATATTGTTTATCAGTAAACAGTGAACATTAAACATTTATCATTTCAATTTATCTTTGGGTTTAAGACCTTAGTTTGCTATAGCTGAAAGTTTCAATTAGGGTTTAATCCCTAATTGACCAACCTGATAACTGATAACTGATTAAAAGACCTCTATTCGGCAATCAATTGAGGATTATTAATATTAAATTATTGATTGGTAAAATATGTTCACCAACCAATAACAGATACAGCCTTTTTTCTCTGCTCTGGGGAAACTTCTAAATAACGCTGCAAAGTCCCCAAATCGTTATGACCAGAGATTTCCTGAATATGCCTGAGAGGAATACCAGCATTGTGCATCTGAGTAAGTGCCGTTCTTCTAAAACTATGGGTGCTAACTCCTTCTACGCCAATCCGCCTACAAGCAGCGCGAAGTAACTTATCTGCCATCGAACGACTCAAAGCCTTTCCTGCTCTACTGGGAAAAAGACTCCGATTATAGGGATTGGGTGGGGGCTGATAAGAGGCCAAATACTCGACTAAATTCGCTGGAATATCAATAGTACGAGTTTTGAGCTTACCTTTCGTGGTAGATTTTCTAAAAGTAATAGTTTTATTCTTAATATCTGTTACTTGTAAAGCTAAGGCTTCGGAGATGCGACAACCAGTAAACAAACAGATAGCAAACAGACAGCGATCTCTCGGACTTACTAACCCATCGTTAAATAACCGCTTTAACTCACTAGCGGTTAACACCTTCCCCTGCCCATTTCCAGATACTTTCATAGGAGTATTGTACCGTTCTGGAGGTCTATTCTACGAAATCTCACTTTCGGGGAATTATCGCTGAAAGTCTTGTTTGATCGTGTCTCAAATATCAGTAATTATGTACGCTTAAGCAAATCTTATGGAAAACTCGCCCATTTGCTAAGTATAAATACTTAAGAAATAAGTGGAGCTTATACTCATGGTTTTGTCTGATTATGTAATAAAAAACTTCTTTCTAATTTGGTCGCTTATTCCCCTTATCCTTATTTCCTATAGTTTTTTTAAGTATGGTTCTAAAAAATCGACAGCATTTTTAAAAGTAGATGGATTAAAAAATTTAGAAACTATCTTTGAACTCAATGTTGCTAACTTCATCTTAGCTGGAGTTTTTCTTGCCTATTTATGCCTCTACATTTATTTAATTCTCTACCAAGAAGACTTTGCTTATAATGACAACCATCAATTTACCCATTTGTCTTTACAGGGAAGGAATATCGACTTGCCTATTTGGTTAGATAATGGAAGATTTTTTCCTCTAGGACATCAAGAATTTAATCTGCTCAGGTTTCTGAGTAAATCACCAACAGGTTATCATGCCTTCGCGATCCTACAGCTTTTGATTGTGCTAGCTGGACTGTTCATCATTTTGAGTAACTTACCAGTCTGGTTTCGCCTACTGGTTATGACACTCGTTATGAGTACTACAAGTTTTGTCACGTCTTTTTTTGGGCTAATCTATCCTGAACGAAACGTTATCTTTTGGCTGACCATTTTATTAGTTTGCTTTCAGTATTTTCTTAAAACAAGAGCCCACTTCTATTTTGGCGGTGCTTTAATTGCTGCTCAATTTGCTCTCTACTACAAAGAGCCTGTATTTCTGCTCATCGGTAGCTTTGCTGGTAGCCGACTGCTATTGCATAGTTTATTAGAGAAGAGTTTACCGCGACGGAGAAGATCTTGGCAGTTTGGTCAAACCCATTTGCTAGACGTTGGACTACTCATTCTAGCAGGATTTTTTGTTCTGCTTTATATGATAACAATTTTGCCTTCTATGAACTTTGGATATGCTACTACTAGGAGTATAGGCACATTTTCGGTTCTGGTTAATTATCTCAAATTCGATCTTTGGCTGAGTGTTTTTCTGCTCGCTTTACTTATGAGGTTTCTCTATCTTATCTTCAGCAGAAAATTGCCTGATTTATTTTGGGATTCCCTAGCTGTTGGTGCATTTTTTTACTTTTTGGCTTATATAAAATTGCAAATCTTTAACGGATACTACATGGCTCCTGTTGATTTCGTAGCCATCTTGTATCTAGGTCAACTGATTTACCCATGGTTCCATGACAAAAAAATAGTACTCTACACCATGGCTACCCTGGTTATCTGTTTGATTGCTAGTCAGAATGCTGTCTATTCTTCTTTTTACATTATTGAAAGAAAAAACCTGATCCAGAGTAAAGTTCAACTTACCCGTTTTTTAAAAGACTATGCCAAACAAAGTAATACTCACCACGTAACTTTGTTTTTTCCTTATACTAATTCAGATTTCCGTCTTATGTTACTTTCTACTTTTTTGGAATACAAAGGTTGGCGACTTGCCAAAGATGAGCCACCTGAATCAACAGGTGAATTAACTATCACTGTAAAAAGTCCTCGTTATTATCGCAATTATCGCAATAATCACTGCGTGGATTGGGGATGGAATCACAAGGGATCTCCGCCATATGGTAAGTGTTTTTACGCTAAAGTTCCGCGTTCGGGCGACTTGATCGTTGTCCTAGGCGATGACCAAGTCTCTACAAAAGAACTGATACAACTTAAACAAGAAGGTACTCTTTTGTTCCACTATCAGCCTTACCTTCCAATTCCGCCAAAAATCCTCCCCATCTTCTCAAAATTTCCCGCGCTCTCCAAGATTTCCAAATTTGCTCCCATCACCGATAACTGGTTGCACGTATATGTATTTCAAAAACCATGATGAGAGACTGTTTGTAACCTATCCATCATTTCAAAGTTGACAGCTAGTAGTATCTGGAATAATCCTTAAACATCCTCTTTTTAGCTTGTCTTGATGTTGGGAATTTGATTAATCCCAATTACTCATCAATCAGACTTTTTAGCTGCTTCAATAGAGTTTCAATCTTCTTCCTATTCTTCTGATTCGACCAGACTTTTTTACTTCTAGAAAATCTTTGGTAAGTTTGTCGGATATCTTTAATTAGCTCTTCTGTAGAAAGTTCAGAGTAGTCAGTATTGCTCTTGCCTTTATGTTGGGCAATCCTATCTTTAATGTCATTGAGCGACAAGTTATTAGTTATTGTTTCTTTTAATAATTCATCCCTAAATTCTTCATCTTTAACACGGGCTATAGTAGTGCCTTTGGTATACTCTATCTTTCCTTGTCTGATAGCATCTTTGATAGCTTCTGGTAGGTTGAGTAACCGTAGACGATTAATAACAAAAGACTCCCACTTAATTTTTCCCAGGCTTTCAAAGGTATCTTCGACAGTTTTAGCATCATGGATGATAACGTTATCATCTCCTTTGTTCATCTTATAAAGCAAGGAGATAACGTCTTCTCGAGCGCGATTTAATTTAAATTGAAGTAGCTCTAATATTCCTTCGGTTTCTTCAACTGGATTTAGATCCTCTCTTTGGAGATTTTCTACAAGAGCTAGGGTTTTAGCTTCAGATGGAGAAACATCTAGAATCTTAACTGGCAGTTGAGTTAAACCAGCCATTTTAGCTGCTCTCAGTCTCCTCTCACCAGCAATCAGTTCATTTTTAGGTGTAATTAGTAGAGGTTCTAATACTCCATGTTGTTTGATAGATTCTGCTAATTGCTCTAGTTTCTCTTGGTTAAAATAATGTCTAACTTGTGATTTGGGTAAGACGATTTCGTCTATAGGGAGCAATGATTCAGTATTAATACTAGGTTCAGAGTCAAGAAACTCTTTAAATTGAGGACGTTTTCTAGGCATTGTTCGGTAAAGCTTCTTCAAATAAGGACTGATAAAACTTAGCTACTTCTTTAGCTGTTGCTCCAGGTAAAGTAAAGGCAGTTGAACGACTAGCAGGAGCATCTTGGATCAATTGGCGTTGATAAATTACTGTCTTAGCAAGAGTGATATGTGGATGTTGTTGTAAATATTCTCTAGCTTCATTGAGTGCGCGTGTTCCGTATATTGCTCGATTGATAAATGCTAAACCTTGAGGAGTACCATCTTTTCTAATCTTTTGTGCGTGCTTGATATGACGAAAAGTAGAGAGCGCACTATCTACATCCAAAACTCCAGGCTGCACTGGAACTAGGACAAGCTCCGAGCAATAGATTGCTGCTTTAGTAACTTCACCTAAGCTAGCAGGACAGTCAATAATTACGTATTGATAGTTCTCTGCTGCTTCAATAGCTAATTCAAAAAGGTCTTCTGGATTGCGCTCGATTTGGCAATTGTAATCTCGACCCTGCAACCAGCGAGTACTACTCTCTTGGGAATCAGAATCAATGAGTAAAGTGCTACCTTGTTGACTGCACCAATGAAGGAGATGTACGGCACAAGATGTTTTCCCTGTGCCTCCTTTTTGATTAGCTACAGCAATAACTTTTCCCATATCAATTAAGACGCACGTAGCCAAGTTCGAGCGACTGCGCTCCTTATACTAGCAAATTCTATTTTCAAGGCACGAACCACTAAATCTAGAAAAACTGGTGGCTTATGGCAATGGGAAATCGTCGTTTAAATGTTCTGGAAAAAACCTTTTTCTAGTAATTTTTAGCCCAAGAGATTATCACTCAAATAATGCTTCTTGTTCTTTAATCATTTTTACTATTTTACCAGCTTTGATTTTTTTACTTACGAGCATATAGGTAACGTGAGAACCCAATGAGTGAGTTTGCTCCTCTAGTTTTTGGAGGATACTTGACCAATAATTGGAATATTCTTCGGTTTCTGTATAATAACCCTCTTGACAAAATATTTTTAACTTTTCCTCAATTAAATATATATTTTTGGGATAAGGTGCTAACCAATTATATAATTCCCTCAAAATTCCTTCTTGTTCTCCCTTTTGGAAACTAGAAACTAGGGTCATCAGACTAGGGACAAAGCAACCTATCAAACCTTCTCCATATACTTTGGCTAAGATAAAAGGACTATTCGTAATGATGAGAGGATAGTTAGATAGAGAAAGTGATTCTAAACTTTCTAACCCGTTTTCTTTTTGGTACTTTTCTCCTAAAAAATTCAGATTTGACCAGTTGGCTAACTGATTATTAAT
>JASJDI010000132.1 GCA_030065155.1 Xenococcaceae cyanobacterium MO_188.B29 | reverse complement strand
CTAGAGCACCGATTCAGTATTCATAAATTCAAGAGAAGGGTAAGACAGGGGAGAGTGGGAAGACAAGGGAGAAAAGGGAGGAGCAAGGTAATTTCTTCCTTGTCTACCGTGTCCTCCTTGTCCTCCTTGTCCCTTTTTTCCAAGACTTTTGGGATTAATGAATTGGTGTTCTAGAAACCATCATTGCCGTAATGAAAAATCCGCCAGAACAATATAAAATCCATAAATCAGTAGCTCAAATTACTGAAGTAGATATTAAACAACTTCGATCGATTCTTCCCTAAAACTATGATGGCAATTGTTGAAAATAAAACTGTTCCTGTAACTGTCTTAACTGGTTATCTTGGTGCGGGTAAAACTACTTTACTCAATCGCATTTTGACTTATGAACATGGCAAAAAAGTAGCTGTAATTGTTAATGAGTTTGGCGAAGTCGGTATTGACAATCAACTAGTTATTGATGCAGATGAAGAAATATTTGAAATGAATAACGGCTGTATCTGCTGTACAGTGAGAGGAGATTTAATTCGGATTATCGGTAATTTGATGCGTCGACGCGATAAGTTCGATCATTTAGTTATCGAAACTACAGGACTTGCCGATCCTGCACCAGTCATTCAAACTTTTTTTGTCGATGAAGAAATTCAAACTCAGTTGGATTTAGATGCGGTAGTTACAGTAGTTGATGTTAAGCATATTTGGTCTCATTGGGATAGTGACGAAGCTCAAGAACAAATTGCTTTTGCTAATGTAATTCTGCTTAATAAAACCGATTTAGTTGAACTAGAACAACTCGAAGAGTTAGAAAGACGAATTCGAGCTATGAACGGTATGGTAAAAGTTTATCGTACCCAAAATTCTAACATTGACATGGATTCGATTTTGGGAGTTAGGGCTTTCGATCTCGATCGCGCTTTAGAAATTGAACCAGCACTACTTGCAGAAGATGCTCACGAACACGATGAATCGGTTTTTTCTTTGGCGATCGTCGAACCTGGCGAAGTACATCTAGAAAAATTAAACCATTGGCTGACCAATTTATTGCAAACTCAGGGCCCTAATATTTTCCGGATGAAGGGTATTCTCAATGTAGCTGGAGAAGATAATCGCTTTGTATTTCAAGGAGTTCATATGATTTTTGATGGTAGACCAGATCGCCCTTGGAAATCAACAGAAACTCGTAAGAATGAATTAGTATTTATCGGTCGAGATCTTAACTCAGAACAGTTACGTAAAAATTTTCAAGCCTGTCTAGTTTGAGGTGTGAATGTTGGCTCTCTTGTATCAGTCTCAAAGACTCTAATTAATAGAGTAACAAGTAGCAAGTAGCGAGTTAATAATTTCGAGCAAAAATTTATCTTAGTAAAAGATGTGTTGAACATTAAACGTTGATAATTGCCACAGACTAAATAGTAAACCATTTAATCTTTATGCAGACGCGAGATGGGAAAGGTTGTCTTGTGAGTTTTCTTCAAAAGCTCTTTCCTCTTTTTCTCTCTCTTCAAACTCTGAATTAAAGGCAGGAATCTTTTCCCAAGCTTGAGCGACTAAATTGCTTAATTTTTGACGTTGTAGTTTATCCAGAACGCGATCGTCATTTAAAACTTGGGCTTTTACCTCTTCTAAAGATTGACCTTGGTGACGGGCAATCTTGATTACTCCAGCGAGCGCAGTAGCGATAATTTCTTCATCTATGGGGCGATCGCGTAAAGCTAAAATTTCTTCCGTGTTAGCTGGGATGGGATAATTCATAGTGTAAGTCATAATCTATAGGAAAATAAATGAAAATTCATAATTTTATGCAAATAAATCATTTGACAAATTGTCTAATTTAGTTATTCGGCAAGTTTAACGTATTCTCTAATGATCCAAATCAGTCTTTTTGCTTAATTTAATGTTTATTTAAGATTAGTCAATGAAAGAAATACTTTATATTGAAGTTCCTACTCCAGACACTTTTGCTGTCTGCCATTGGTTACAACAAGAATGGAAGCCAGGTTGGGGAGAGAAAACACTGACTCGTGATGGTGTTCGCTGGCAATATTCTCAACCACAAACCGCCCAAGATACTTCTAGCGAACTATCAATTTTTGTTTGGTCTGTACAGCGTACAACTTATCTGAAAATTTTTCAATGGGGTAAATACCCGATAAAAGGCGTTACTTCCCTCAAAGAAAAATTTCTCCAAGCTATTCGTCAAAAATTTCCTCCTCAATATCCTGTCCCTCCAGAGATAGATTTAAGCCAACAATCTATCTTTGATGCTTTAGCTAAAGACTATCCTCAGACGGTTCATTTCTTTCAAAAAATTCCTAATGGTGAATACGATCTCAAGCGTGTTTATTGGTGGGAGAAAAGGTGGCGAGAAAGCGTTAAGAATCCTCAACAGCCCAAACAAGTTATTTTTGAGGGGGAAACCAGGGGACAAGAAAACGAGAAGAATTATGATCTAATTTATGTTGGTGGTGCGTTAGGGGTAATTCATGCTGCGGTAATGGCGCAAAAAGGATATCGAGTTTTGCTGGTAGAGAGATTACCTTTTGGCAGAATGAATCGAGAATGGAACATTTCTCGTGATGAGTTTCAGAGTTTAATTAATTTAGGTTTATTTACTCCTAAAGAATTTGAATATGTAATTGCTAGAGAATATATAGATGGCTTTAGCAAGTTTTTCGATGCTAATAATCCCACTCATCTTCAAGCACCAGTTTTACATACCCCTAAAGTTTTAAATGTGGCGATCGATACGAATAAACTTTTGGCTTTATGTGGGGAAAAACTACAACAAGCAGGAGGAGAAATTTGGGACGAAACCGAATTTACGCGCGCTGATATTTCTCCAACGGAGGTAACTGTGGAATTAGTTCATCTACCTACTCGAGAGCAGAAAAAAGCTCAGGGTAGATTATTAATGGATGCCATGGGTACTGCGTCTCCTATTGCTTGGCAATTAAATGGAAAACATGCTTTTGATAGTGTTTGTCCGACAGTAGGGGCAGTAGTAGAAAAAGGTTTCGCACCAGCAGTTTGGGATTCTCAATATGGGGATGTGCTTAACTCTCACGGAGATATCTCTAGAGGTAGACAACTAATCTGGGAATTATTTCCAGGGGCAGAGGAAGAATTAACTATCTATCTGTTTCACTACCACCAAGTCCATCCTGATAACCCTGGTTCTTTATTAGAGATGTACGAAGACTTTTTTACGATCTTGCCAGAGTATCGCCGTTGCGACATGAACGCATTGCAGTGGGGGAAAGCTACCTTTGGCTATATCCCTGGACACTATAGTACCAGTAGTAGCGATCGCACTGTAGCTTTCGATCGTTTATTGGCTCTTGGCGATGCTGCTTCTTTGCAATCTCCCTTAATTTTTACTGGTTTTGGTTCACTGGTAAGGAATTTAGAACGTTTAACTACTTTACTGGATACGGCACTCAAACACGATTTACTTACTAAAGAAAATTTAAACCAAATTAGAGCCTATCAAAGCAATATTTCGGTTACTTGGCTCTTTTCTAAAGGAATGATGGTTCCTACTCATAAAATCCTCCAGCCACAGCGTATTAACTCTATGTTAAATACTTTTTTTGGTATCCTGGAAGCTGAACCTCCAGAAGTAGCTGATACTTTTATTAAAGACCGTACTAACTGGCTAACTTTTACGAGATTGGCTTTAGTAGCAGCGAGAAAAAACCCCGCTTTACTGCTCTGGATTTGGGAAATGGCAGGAACTCAAGATTTATTGCGTTGGTTAGGTTCCTATTGGGCTTTTAGTTGGGATTCAGGCAAAAAACTGGTACTACAAGGATGGTTGCCTGGTGTGCTAAAACAATCTCAACCCTGGCTAGAAAAACAATATCCTAGCTTATGGCTAAAGTTACTCAGTTTGAGTTATCAGTTAAGGCTGTCTGCTGGTAAATAACTAAAAAACCATTAACCATTTAGAAATAATTTTATCTGGTTTCTCGATTGTCACCTTTCTAATGTAGGTTTACCCCTAGATATTAATTTTGATTCTTCGATATGAAAATTTTACAATTAATCTCGATTAATCATCACCTTCTTCTTGTCTTTTATAACCCAGGCTCTTGCTATCAATTCTCCCTTATTACACCAGATGGTTTTTTTTACCAATCTAAGGACATTTTCTCCACTCCCCTGCAAGCAGAGCGAGAAGGTCGAAAGGCGATCGAAATTGCTGCTTCTTTTTTTGGGGGATACCGTCGTCAAGCTCCTCAATCAAATTCCTGATTTCGATAACCCCGACAAGAATAATTTCCAACAATTACTTCTTCAACTACAAAACGCAGTCTGAGCAAGACATTCTCATAAAATCTTGGTAAATAGCTGAATAATTCTACCTATATTTAAGCTGTATGACTGATGATTTAGTGGGTGTTTCAAAGCTATTTATAAATTAAAGGTGATTATGCTCAATACTATCCCAGGAAACTAATCAAATGAAGACTGAAACTATCCACGCTCTGATTCCTTTATTGTTTTTAACTCTTTTACTTCTTTAGCTGAGCTAAGAAACAGTAGTCCCTAGCTCTTAGTCAAGAAAATTATGGGCATTATTTCTTTGTCTACGGATAATGAGCTACTTCTAGGAGATGCTCATTCTCCTCAATCTATTACTCATTTAATGCTTCATCTGTGGTGCTGACGAATGGGGATTAAAATCTACCAAACAGGATCATCATAGAGATTGATAGTTAATTCTTTTGTGCCAATCGGGACAGAGCTAATACAAGCACAGATAGTACTACCATCCCCTAACTCTACTTCGCAAGCATGACAAGAACCCATCAAACAGCCTGTAGGAATTAATACTCCTGCTCGTTCTGCTACTTGTAACATGGGTTCTCCTGGCTCTGCTTCAATAGTGATGTTGTCGGGTAGAAAATGAATCTTAACACTCATTAATCAAAAATTACAAAAATTAGTAGTAATGATTCGATAATAGCGATTTTAGATTCAAATTTGCTTCTACCAGATTAGCGATATTATTTAAAGTTCCTTCTCTCTGTTCTCGATAATTAGCAATACCAGTAGGTAAAGATGCCATACCTCTTTGCTTACGTAGATGATTTAACCAGGCGCGTCGCCAAGGGCCGTTATCAAACAAACCATGGAGATAGCATCCCCAAATCGATTGACTATTATCAACTAATCCTAGTCCGCGATCGTCAAAAATAGGATGATAATTTCCTTCTACTTCTCTTCCTTTATAGCTAGTAATTAGACGGGTACGCCCTTGATGAATTTCGTAGCCATCTACTGGCAATCCTCCTTGGGGATAATTAGAGGTTACTTGTCTTTGGCGAGCCGTTTTGCTGGAAGTTAATACCGTACTTAGAGGCAAAAGACCCAATCCTTGATATTCTCCGCTTTCTCCTTCAAAACCCTCAGGATCGATGATACGCTGACCAAGTATTTGAAAACCACCACAAATTCCGAATACTGTTCCTCCCGCAGCAGCATATTCTTTTATTTGCTCTGCCATACCACTTTTCTTGAGGGCAATGAGATCGGCGATAGTAGTTTTTGAACCAGGGAGAATAACTGCATCAGGATGTCCTAAAGATTTGTTGATATCAACATAGTTAATCGATACAGTAGGTTCAGATTCGAGAGGATCGAAATCGGTAAAGTTGGCAATTCTGGGTAGACGAATAACATTAATATTCAGATTTTCAGGAGAATAACTGAAAGAGCGATCAAGTAAATCTAGAGAATCTTCAGCCGGAAACATTTCCTCACTCCAAGGAATAACACCTATTACGGCAATTCCTGTCCTTTGTTCTAGCCATTTAATTCCTGAAGTTAATAGTTCTTTACTACCTCTAAACTTATTAATTACTATGCCTTTAATAAGCGCTCGCTCATCTGCCTCTAGCAGTTCTAGAGTACCCACTACATGGGCAAAAGCACCACCGCGATCGATATCTACTACTAAAATAGTAGGGGCATTTAGATGTTTAGCAATGCGCATATTAGCGAGGTCACGATGTTTGAGATTGATTTCTGCTGGACTACCAGCCCCCTCACAAATAACGAGATCGAATTCAATGGATAAGCGATAAAGAGATTCTTGAATTGCTTCCCAACCTACATCAAAATATTTCTCATAATATTCTGTAGCTCTAGTTACACCTACTGCCTGACCTTTCAGTATTACTTGAGAAGTCATATTACCTTGGGGTTTGAGTAAAATGGGGTTCATCTCCACTCGCGGGATTACTCTAGCTGCCCAAGCTTGCACTGCTTGAGCATAACCAATTTCTCCCCCTGTATTAGTTACATAGGCATTAAGTGCCATGTTTTGTCCCTTAAAAGGAGTTACTCGCCAACCTTGTCTTGCCAAAATACGGCACAAAGCAGTAGTCAAGAAAGATTTTCCTGCATGGGAGGTCGTCCCCACTACCATAATCGCTTTCATCGCTTAATTTGTTGCTGGAATACATCACCTTTATAGCAATTACTTTTACAAAATTAGGGTTTTTATCTCAACCAATGACTAAGCCAGTTTTTAAATCGATCGAGCCCAGAGGGTTTAGGTAAAGATTTGTGTGTTTTTTTGAATTTATTTATAATTTCTCTCCCCAAAGGAGTAAGGCGAAAACTATCGGTTAAACCTTGTCCGTCTACCTCTCTACGCAAAAGACCAACCTGAATTAACCACATTAACTGTACTTCTGCTGCTGATTCGGTTAAAGGCTTGTGGCTATAACCATTTTCCACTCCCCTTTGCCCCGCAATAGTAGGTAAAGGAACACTTTGATGAATCATTGCTGTAAATAAATCCAGTTGAAAAGAGGTGCAACAGATTGCTCTTTCTGCTCTAGTGTAAGTGCGCTCGCTATATTGAAATTGTTCTTTTTTCTTGACAGTCATAAAATTTAAGCTCTATTGCTCGATCCTGATTGCGTACAATGGGAATGTCGCATCCATTAGACTAGATGTCAATTTCCTCACCCACAGATTTAACTACTATTATGGCAGGCTTTCATGCTCTGTCTGACCCTTTGCGTATTGCCGTGATTGAGTTATTAACCAAACAAGAGTTGTGTGTCTGCGATCTTTGTTCTCGCCTAGAAGTAAATCAATCAAAATTGTCTTTTCATCTTAAAAATTTGAAAGAAGCTAATCTTATTCGTCCTCGTCAAGAAGGACGCTGGATTTATTACAGTTTGAATTTACCGCAATTTGCTTATTTAGAAGATTATTTAGCTCAAATAAGCCAAAATGCTGTTATCTCACCTCGTCCTAATTGTGAAGATTAACTGGAGAATACCAGTCTTTCACATCTTGGAGAGTATTTAATCTTAACTCCCTCTTAACCGTAAATATCAGCTTTTTTTGAAACAATAAGAGTAAGCCAAACTTAGGGTAGAGAGTTGAGAGGGAAAGAAATTGAAACAAACAACGAAGCAATTAGCTCATTCTCTAAAAAATTTGATTTTAGGTGTAATACTAGGAATTTCTGTTACTGCTTGTGGACAGACTGACTCAGAGCAAAATCTCTCAATTAAAATAGATGGTTCTAGCACAGTTTATCCTCTTACTCAGAAAATAGCCGAAGAATTCAAGCAAACCAGAGAAGAAACAGCAAATATTAGCGTTGATTTTTCTGGTACAGGAGGAGGCTTTAAAAAATTCTGTGCAGCACAAATAGATATGAATAATGCCTCTCGTCCAATTTCTACCACAGAAATGACTACTTGCAAAGAAGCAGGAGTTGCTTATATTGAATTACCCGTCGCTTTTGATGCCTTGACAGTAGTTGTGAATCCAGCTAATGATTGGGTAGAAAGCCTAACTATCCAAGACCTAGCTAAAATTTGGTCGACTCAAGCAGAAAATAAGATAACTCGCTGGAATCAAGTTAGACCTGACTTTCCCGATCGACCGCTTAATTTATTTGCTCCTGGAGAAGATTCTGGCACTTTCGATTATTTTACTGAAGCAATCATGGGTACAGATGGAGTAAGTCGTAAAGACTATGTATCCAGCGAAGATGATAATATTTTGGTACAAGGAGTTAGACAAGACCCTAACGCCCTTAGTTATTTTGGTTTAGCTTATTATGAAGCTCGTCAAAATGAGATGAAAGCGGTTGCTATTGATAAGGGTGAGGGGGCGGTTTTACCTACTCGCGAGACGGTAGAATCTGGAGAATATCAACCTTTATCCCGTCCCTTATTTATCTACGTAAATTCCAGTGCAGCACAAAAAAATCCAATTCTCAAAGAATTTGTGGAATTTTATCTAGAACAAGCCTCAGAAGTCGTTAGCGAAGTTGGTTATGTTCCTTTGCCAGAAGATGGTTATTTGCTCACTCAAATTCATTTTCAAAGAGGAAAAGTCGGTACAGTTTTTGGGGGTGAATCTGTCTATAGTTTGACTATTGGTGAATTATTACGCCAACAGGCTAGTTTTTAATAATAGTCTTTGGTATTATCAACTTATCCAGCTTGAAAAAATCAAATTCACCCAATAACAAGCGTTTAATAAGTTTAATGTCGCTTCACATTGAAACTCCTCTGATTAAATCTCAGCCACTCAGTCTTGCTAGTAGTTGTTCAGCATGGCTAAAACTTGAAGCACTGCAACCGCCAGGCTCTTTTAAAATTCGGGGTATTGGTGCTGCTTGCGAATACTATATCCAGAAAGGAGCAAAACGCTTAATTTCATCCTCCGGTGGTAATGCAGGTATGGCTGTGGCTTACGCAGGTCGTTTTTTGTCTGTTCCCGTAACAGTTGTTGTGCCAGAAACCACAACCGAGCGAGCAAAAGAATTATTAAAACAAGAAGGAGCAAACGTTATTATTCATGGGGCATCTTGGCATGAAGCAAATGAATTAGCAATGTCAATGCTTGAAGAAAATGATGCTTTTATTCATCCTTTCGATGATCCTCTCGTTTGGGAAGGACACGCTACGATGATTGACGAAGTAGCCGAATCAGGCTTGCAACTAGATGCTATTGTCTTGTCAGTGGGAGGAGGCGGTTTACTTTGTGGTGTGGTGGAAGGTTTGCTTCGTAATCAGCTAGATCCTGTTCCTGTAATAGCTGTGGAAACCGAAGGAGCAGAGTCTTTTCACAAATCTCAGCTAGCAGGGAAGATAGTTAACTTGGAGAGTATCTCAAGTGTAGCTAGTTCTCTAGGGGCAAAGCAAATATGTAACCGAGCTTTTCAAATATCTAGGGACCATCAAATTATTAGTGTTGTGGTGTCAGACAAATCTGCTTTGATAGCTTGTGAAAAATTTCTCAACGATCATAGAATACTGGTAGAGCCTGCCTGTGGTGCAGCTTTAGCCTTAGCCTACGATCGATCGCCTGTACTGGATAAATTTGACAATATACTCTTTATTGTTTGCGGTGGTGCGACTGCTACAATCGATCAAATTCGTCAGTGGTTGGCTATGTACCTGAATGTTGAGACATAATGGAATTAGAAGAACTTCAGCTAATTGAACCAACACCAGCACTGCAATCAGAGTTTATTAGTATGGTGAGAGAATTTCAAGAAGTGGGGGAAACCCGCATTCACGATCGAGACCTTTTGCCCTTAATTCAAGAAAATTTTTTAGCCTACCTCCATCAGTTAGAAAATAACTCAAAGGGAATCAAACTCAAGCCTGGTTTTGTGCCTGCAACGACCTTTTGGCTAGTCAACCAGAGTGATAGAATTTTGGGTGAAAGTCGATTACGTCACAGGTTAACGCCAATGCTGGAGGATCGAGGCGGACACATTGGGTATATGGTGCGTCCGACAGAGAGGAGTAAAGGATATGGTACAAAGCTGCTGGCGATGACTCTAGAAAAAGCTCAACAGATTGGACTAAACCGTGTTCTCGTCACTTGTAATGAAGATAATCTGGCATCTGCTCGTGTAATTCAGAAAAACGGAGGCAGCCTAGCAAGTGAAAGTATTTCAGAACAGACAGGTAGAATCATATCTCGATACTCGATCGCATTATTGTAAGATTAGGAACGATCGCGCTTTGGTAGAATGTCTTATCGAAGCTTAAGGGCGCGATCGCTTTACTGCTCTGATGTTATGTAGACTGTGAATCAATTATTAGTAAAATCTATCTGCCAAAATAGGAATATCTCTTTTGATTAATAAGTATTTCCCAAGGAGATTAATAGATGTTTTATCATTGGTCTTATCTAATTTTGATTCCTGGAACGCTGCTAACTTTATGGGCGCAGAATAATATTAAGAGTACCTATCATCGCTATGCCCAAATCCCTTCTACTATGGGAATGACCGGGGCAGATGTGGCAAAATCTATCCTACAGCAGATGGGAGTTACTGATGTTCGAGTTGAACCAGTGGCAGGGCAACTAAGCGATCATTACGATCCTAGTGCTAAGGCAGTACGTCTATCTCAAGGTATTTATGGTTCTAATTCTCTGGCTGCTGCTGCCGTTGCTGCCCATGAATGTGGTCATGTTTTGCAAGATAAGCAAGGATATGCTTTTATGAATTTTCGCGCTGCCTTAGTACCAGCAGCAAATATTGGTTCAAATTTAGGTCCTATGTTAGTAGTTGTAGGGATTTTTCTCAGTACAATGGGAACAATTTCTGCAATCTTTATTAATCTAGGAATTTTTTTGTTTCTTGGAGTAATTGCTTTTCATATTATTACTCTTCCTGTGGAATTTGATGCTTCTAGTCGAGCTTTAAAATTAATCGAGCAATTAGGGATTTTACAAGGCGAAGAAAATCGAGGAGCGAAAGCTGTTTTACAAGCTGCTGCTTGGACTTATGTTGCTACTGCTTTTTATGCACTTTTACAATTAGCTCAACTACTGTTAATGTCTTCTCGTAGACGATAAGATAAACACGAATAGTTTAATATTTTTTAATTAGTATATTTTTAATTTTATTTAAGTAACTAATGCACCCATCCAATAAGCCTTTATTTATACTGAAACACATATTATTTTGGGCAACAGGAAGCATAAGTATGGTAATGCTGTTGTTTTTTGTCGGCATTTGGCAAACAAGCGATCGCATACTCAATATAGTAGAAAAAGTTGTTTATCCTCAGCCTGTTAACCCACAAATTGATATTCCGACTTTAGTAGTGAAGCAAATCCAAGGAGTCGAAGAGTTAACCACCACAGTATATACCATGGAAGCAACTGTCCCTACTTCGGCAGAAAGAAAGTTAGGAGACTTTGTTATTGCTACTACCAAACTTCTTTATATTGGTCACGGAGAAGTAAGAGCAGGAATAGATTTAAGTCAAATTACTACTGAAGATATCAAAGTTAATAACGATAAAATAGCCATTAATTTACCACCACCACAAATTCTTGATAGTAAAATTGATGTCAATAATTCTTATGTCTATGATTACGATCGAGGTTTTTTAAATTTAGGACCTGATGTTGCTCCTGACTTGCAGACGCTGGCGCAACAACAAACTCTAGCCAAAATTGTTTATAGTGCTTGTCGTGACGGTGCATTAAACATTGCTAATGAAAAAGCTAAAGAAGTAATTATTCAATTATTAGCTAATACTGGTTTTAATCAAATAGAAATCAACACAACTTCTCTTCCTCCACAGGATTGCCAAACTTTCGATGCGGAATTATAAGCATGAATTTTATAAATTTTCTAGTTTTTATTTGAATAACTACTAACTACTATCACTCAAAAACAATCTGACAATCAGGAATTTTTTCAACTATGTTATGTTCTTGAAGTAACTGTTCAAATTCTTTAACTGATAAAGGAGGACTAAAAAAATAACCCTGAACTTCGTCGCATCTATTCTTAACTAAGAAATTTAGTTCGGTGTTAGTTTCTACTCCTTCAGCAATTACTTTCAAGTTAAGCTGATGAGCCATTTCAATTAAGGCTTTAGTAATAGCTGCATTTTTAGGATTTGTGCCAATATCTTTAATAAAACTACGGTCTATCTTAAGAATATCAAAAGGAAAATTTTGGAGATAACTAAAAGATGAATAACCTGTACCAAAGTCGTCTACGCTAATCTTAACTCCTAGAGATTTGAGGGTATTTAGTTGACGAATAGTCAAGTCAAGATCGGCAACTAAGGTACTTTCTGTCAATTCTAATTCGAGACAATGAGAATCTAATTGAGTTTTTTTGAGGATTTTAATCAGAGTTTTGCCTAAATTAGTCTGATTGAATTGACGAGCAGAAAGGTTAACGGCAATGCGATCGATATCTAAATTTTGTAGCTGCCAAATTTTCATTTGCTGACAAGCTTGAGCTAGAACCCATTCACCGATCGCACTAATTAAGCCTGTTTGTTCAGCTAAGGGAATAAAAGTAGCAGGATATATTATCCCTTGATGAGGATGATACCAGCGTATTAGTGCTTCTGCACCCACTATTTTACCTGTTTTTAAAGAGATTTGTGGTTGATAATGCAGTTGTAATTCTTGTCGATCGAGAGCATAACGAAGATCGGTTTCTAAAGCCAACAAATCGGATTCTTCTTCTTCTACAGTAGCTTGATAAAAATTATATTGATTGCCTCCTTGTTGTTTAGCTTGGCTCATAGCTTGATAAGCTTTTTGTAATAATTGTTCTATTTCTGTGCTGTCCCAAGGGTAAACGGCAACACCCATACTACTTGTGACAAAAATTTCTCGTCGATCGAGCCCAAAAGGTTGGTTAAATTTTTGGATAACTTGGCTAATATGCTCAAGAATTTGCTGTCTATTCTCAATCCCTAAAAAAACCAAAGCAAATTCATCAGCATTTAAATGAGCAATTAAAACATCATCCCTGAGAAGAGTTTGTAGTCTTTGGGCAATTTGCTGTAACAAGAGATTGCCGTATTCGTGTCCTAAATTGTTATTAACACGATAAAAACGATCTACATTAAGATAAATTATTGCTGCAGTCTTAAAATCATTTAACTTAGTATATTGTGAACTAATTTGCGTAAATTTTGCTTGTAAATCTAATCGATTAGGTAATTGAGTAATCAAATTATAGTTAGATTCTTGAACAGCAACAGAGCGAGACTTGTTAGATTTAGATATAGAGATTTTCGCTTTAGCCAGTTCTTTGTGTTTTTTTAAAACTATTTTAATATTGGCACTAAGTTCTATTTGTTTACAGGGCTTAATCATATAACCATAACAGCCTGTATGTTCTGCTCTCTCCACTGTCTCTTCATCTGCACAAGCAGTAAGATAAATTATCGGAATATCTTTGCTCTGCAAAATTTGGGTAGCAGTTTCAATGCCATCTATCGCTCCTTTGAGCTTAATATCCATAAAAATTAAATCTGGTTGGGTTTGTTGAACCAAATTAATTGCTACTTCTCCTGTAGAGACTATATCTATAATTTCATAATCAAGTTTTCTCAATTTGGAAGCTAAATCAAGAGCCAGTACTGGTTCGTCTTCCACAATCAAGATTTTTATTTGCTCCATGACTTATTTTTAAAATCAATATTTTAGGGAAATTGATTAGTCTCGCCTTAAATTCTACAAAAGTTTAATTCTGACGATATAAGTAGCCGTAAAATCTTCTTCAAAGTTACGGATTTCACGACTATAACCTTTTAGCTAAAAACGGTACATTAAGTTTATAAGGTAAAGAATTGTTAATTATAGGAAATTATTCTCACTATGTTTGAATACTTTAACGATAAAGCGATTAAGAGTGTAGTCCTGGGTCAAGAAGAAGCCAGAAGAACTGGTCATAATTTGGTAGGTAGTGAACATGTTTTATTAGGGGTAATGGAGGAGGGCACATCTACAGCAGCAAAAATACTCACAGACTTTCAGGTTACGATTAACAATACACGCCAGTTAGCAGAAAAAATTGCTGGTCGTGGTGCGGGATTTAGTCCAGCTAATATTCCCTTTACTCCCAAAGTCAAAAATATTTTTGAGCAAGCATTCCAAGAGGCACGTCAACTCGGCACAAGATATATCAACCCAGAACATATACTTTTGGCAATTGCTAAAAATGCAAACACTTTAGCTGCCAAAATTTTAGTTCAACAAAATGTCGATCTAGAAAAATTGAGGATCGAAATTATTAAAAAGTTAGGTGAAAAAGAAGCTGTAGCAGCTACCCCTAGAGAAAATCCGTTCGGCTTCGGTAATCAATCCTCACAAAAACCAAAGCTAGAGCAGTTTAGCACTAATCTAACCAAACTGGCAACAGAAGGAAAGCTCGATCCCGTGGTGGGTAGACAAACTGAGATTGAAAGAACTATCCAAATTTTAGGTCGTCGGACAAAAAATAATCCAGTTTTAGTGGGTGAACCAGGAGTGGGCAAAACTGCAATTGCTGAAGGATTAGCGCAAAGAATTGTAGCAGGAGAAGTACCCGAACTAATCCAAGATAAACAAGTAATTAGTCTGGATATGGGTTTACTGCTAGCAGGAACTAAGTTTAGAGGGGAATTTGAAGAAAGACTTAAATCGATCGTCGATGAAGTCAAGCAAGCAGGTAACATCATTTTAGTTATCGACGAAATCCATACCATGGTCGGTGCTGGAGCTATGGGAGGTACAATGGATGCAGCTAATCTCCTCAAACCAGCTTTAGCTAGAGGAGAATTACAATGTCTTGGCAGTACCACTCTCGATGAATATCGTCAGTATATAGAGAAAGATGCAGCTTTAGAACGTCGTTTCCAAAAAGTAATGGTAGGCGAACCTTCTGTAGAAGATACTATTGCTATTCTTAGAGGCTTACGTAAAACCTACGAAAACTTTCACAAAGTCAAATTTACTGACCAAGCTTTAGAAGCAGCAGCTAAGTTGAGCGATCGATATATTAATGATAGATTCTTACCTGATAAAGCGATCGATCTAATCGACGAAGCAGGCTCAAGAGCGCATTTAAGACATTCTCTGCAACAGCGCATAGATAATGAGGCAATAGTTATTGGGGAGGATGCAGAATCTACTCCAGTTTCTCTAATCGATCCCCAAGCTTTAACTCCTGTAGTAGATAGAGAAGAAATTGCTCACATTGTTACTGCTTGGACGAGCATACCAGTAGATAAAATTGAAAAAACAGAATCGGAAGCTTTACTCAATCTGGAGGCTAATCTCCACGAAAGAATCATTGGTCAAAATGAAGCAGTTAAAGCGGTTTCTCGCGCTTTACGTCGCACTAGGGCTGGTTTAGCCGATCCCTCACGTCCTATCGCTAGTTTTATTTTCTCTGGTCCTACTGGAGTAGGTAAAACTGAACTAACCAAAGTCTTAGCTACTCAAGTCTTCGGTTCAGAGGATGCCATGATTAGACTAGATATGTCTGAATATATGGAATCTCATACTGTTTCTAAGTTAATTGGTTCTGCGCCTGGTTATGTTGGTTACGATGAAGGAGGGCAGTTAACTGAAGCAGTACGCCGTAAACCCTACAGCGTTCTTCTCTTTGACGAAATTGAAAAGGCTCATCCCGATATCTTTAACTTACTCTTACAAGTGTTGGATGATGGTCGTCTTACCGATGCTCAAGGTCGTACTGTAGACTTTAAAAATACGATTATTATTATGACCTCTAATATTGGTTCTAAGGTAATCGAAAAAGGTGGTACAGGACTTGGTTTTGCTTTCGCTGACGATCGAGCAGAAGCACAATACAATCGCATCCGTAACTTAGTTAATGAAGATTTGAAACAATATTTCCGTCCTGAATTTCTCAATCGACTCGATGAAATTATTGTCTTCCGTCAATTGACTAAACCAGAAGTTCAACAAATCGCTGATATTCTCTTAGCTGAAATTGCTACTAGAATAGCAGAACAAAGAGAGATAACTTTAGAATTTACTCCTACTTTTAAAGATAAAGTTGTTACTGAAGGATACGATCCCAGTTATGGTGCTAGACCTTTACGTAGAGCAATCATGAGACTTCTAGAGGATAGTTTAGCAGAAGCAATTCTGGCTGGTCAGATTCAAGATGGCGATCGAGTTTTAGTCGATCTGGATCAACAGCAAAAAGTACAAATTTCTTCCCTAGAACAACCAATACTGGTCGAAAGTCTTTGGTAAAAGTAAATAGGTAATAGGTAGTAGGTAATAGGTAGTAGGTAATTAATTTTGCTTAAGTACTTAACTATATGAAATCCAAAAAAGAATGTTACAAATCACTACTTATTACTCATTACTCATTACTCATTACTTATCTCAACCTTCAAGCATTTGTAGCAGGCATCAAAGTATTTCATATTATTAGCTATTAGCTGTAAGCTCAAAAAATTATATCCTGAAACTGAAAATAGATAATAGTTTCAGGATATTTTTTAGGTAGTAGATCCAATATTCTCTTGAGATAATTTCTCCAAGGAGTCGCGCAAAAATAACTTACCTATTTCAGGTTAATTTGAACAAGGATTAAATAACTCCATTGCTTGACCAGAAAAAGTTATACTTCTCAATTGATATTTATAAATG